>CAINLJ010000011.1 GCA_903850335.1 uncultured Bacteroidia bacterium
AACAGCTACTGGGTATCAGTTCTCCAAATAATGTAAGTCGCAGCTATGGGTACGATACGCAAGGCCGTATAAGCAGCATTGCTGATTCCATCGCTGGTTCACGTTTTTTGACTACTTTTACATACGACAACCTTGGGCGGTTAAGCACCCGAACCCATCCATCCGGAATTGCAGAAACGATAGGGTATAATGGTAACGGATATATTGCAACCATATCGGCCGGAGGTTCAACGCGATATACAATTACAGGCATGAATGCACGGCAGCAATTAACAGGAAGAAGGGGCTTACTCGGCGACAATTCTTTACAATGCAGACAAGCAGCGGGCTAAAATGGATGTGACGCAGAATGGTTCCAATATTTTAACCCGCTGGTATGCCGGTAACAGTTATGTGAAAGAAACCGCATCCGGTGTTACAAAAGAATACACTTATCTTGGCGGGGATGCCTATTCGGCTCCTGTTGCAGCAATAACTCAAAGCGGCACAACAACGTATTATTATCTTTTACGTGATTATTTGGGTAATATTACTCATGTTGTGAACTCTGTGACAACCAACGTTACCGAGTATAGTTTTGATGTCAGGGGCCTAAGAAGAAATCCGACAGACTGGAGCTATACCCTTACTGGTCAACCGTCACTATTTGCCGACCGCGGGTTTACAAGTCATGAATTTCTTTCGTGGTTTAACCTTTATAATATGAACGGCAGGATTTACGATCCGCTGGTAGGGAGGTTTTTGAGTGTAGATAACTATGTGCAGGATCCAACCAACACGCAGCACTACAACCGGTATTCGTATGGATTAAATAACCCGTTGAAATATTATGATCCCAGCGGTAATTTATTTGCAAGAAGTGTTTTATTTGATCCTGTACAGGATTATATGGATAGTCAATTCGGGACCTTTGATTCTCAAGGTCATTATCATGAACCAGGTGAAAGTTCTAATGGGGGTAGCGGCTCTGGAGAAAGCTATGCATCATTTTGGGGTCCAATTCTTAATTTTATTTTTTCAATTCCTGACCTGATTACTTAACTTCTCAATTTCCTTTTTGCGTGCGATTAAAATGGAGATGTAGTTCTGGCAATTTAATTTGTGATCCACATTGTTTTTTTCCTTCAAAATTGAGGATGATAGAACAAGCCAGCCAATCGCTATATCCATCTTCCCCGCCATTTCTGAAGCTACTGCCAGGTTATAGCTCGCTTTGGCGGCAATCCTGATATCTTTATTTTTTGTTTGCCTGTTCCATATTTCAGCCGCTTTAAGCCAATCGTTGCTAAGTGCGAACTTTTCAGCCTGAACCATTTCCGGATTTTTAGAGGTGTAATAAACCCGGTCGGCAGGAATCCAGGTCGGTATAATCTTTGAACAAAAAGATTGTCCAAGGTATTTTGCCGAATTATGGACAACCAAATTAATTTTCATATTTTTTGTTGACCCCGGCGGAAAATCTGATGCGGTAAAATTTAGTCCGTCCTTTTGTTCATAAGTGTAAAATGAAGTATCTTTTTTATAAACAATTGTCCACGAAAGAGATGCTATGTTGGTCGCATGTTCAAAGTCTTTATATTTTTTAATATGAAAACTGAATTGGTCCAGAATGATACAAAGGTCTGATTCCGTTTTTTGAAACAAAAGTTCCGGGTTAAACAACTCTTTTTCAGAGCTGTCAATATTTCCTAAACCATCATGATAATTGACTACACTTGTAAAATACCCTTCTTTTTTTAATTCCCAGCTTAACGCATCCAAACACGAATTGGATAATGAACGGTATTTAATTGTTGAATCCGTTTCGCTTGCCTTTGATTCATGATCGTTGAAAATATCCTTTTCATAAACTAGGTAATTGAAATATGTAAAGGGCTGTTTATCTATATGATCAGAAACATTATTAATTAATGCAACGGTTTTTATCGTTTGAGGAATGTTAAATATTCCTGGTTTCATAATTTCAATCTGGGTAGTCAGGGCATCATTGGTAATAGCACAGGCTGTCATGCATGATATCATTTTCACGGCACCTACTTTCAATGCAGACAATACATACCGCACTAATCCGCGGGTTACGGTCTTGCTTAACGGTATTCTGATTCAGAACAATGCAGTGATATATGGATGCACAAGCGACGAAAAGGTCTATAATCAGATTAAAGGAGGAATCAGATTGCAGGATCACGGATGCATTGTAAACTATCGTAATATTTGGTTTAGAGAGCTTTAATTGTAATATTTACTGGTTTGGGCCTCTGCATCTTTAATACCTGAACCAGTCGAAATCTGATCATTGGTTTTGATTTTACGTCAGTTTCAAATGTTTTTTTGTTGACATTAGTATGATCCCTGCGATGCAAAAGCCTGTACTTTTGAAGGATTATATTATGGACGGGATATGTACATTTTTTATAATCACGGGTAAGTAGCCTTACCCGTGATTATTTACACTAACCTGGAGAATCTCTTGTTCGAATAAGGAAAATCGACGCCCATAGCGAAAAATATAAATAATCCGCTGATTAAGGCCACTACGAAGGATTCCCAGCTAAAACCGGGACTTATTGAAGGTGCAGGAATGCGAATCAATGTCATAAGAATACCTACAACGACGGACACCACTGCTGTCCATTGATAGAGCCTTAATCTTCGAATACTTGGTGTTTGTGATTCTCCCCTGTAAGCTTCTTCTGCAAATCGTCCAATGTTTGTTAATATCAGGTACAAACCAAAAATAAGCGAAATAGAAATTGGCCCTTTTTGCCATAAAGTAATCAAAAAAATGCCAACAAAAAACAACCATATAATAGAGTATAGCTGCGTAGGATGGACAAGTTCACCTTTCATTCCTGATATATTACATACTCTTGATCTGGGATGATAATATCTGATACCTATAAGCGGATCATTAATTAATCCTCCATGACAACAACCGTTTACAAGACATCTTAATCTTCCGATAGCCTGCACCCAAGGCATGACTACAGATGCAACGCCAATGATTACCCAGCAATTATAACCCATTCCTCAAACGGTGAGACTTCCAAATAAAATTCCCACCAAACCTCCATAAAATCCAAAAGGCCGTTTCAATTTTTCTGATCCTTCTATTAATTGGGCCCAGAGAGCCGAAAATACAGTAACGAGGAATGAAAAAATTAAAAGTGCCAGAGCATATTCTTTTCCTGCCAGGATTCCTGCAAGGAGAATTCCCAAAAAAGCACCAAATCCTACATAAAAGCCATGATTTATTATCCTTACTTTTCCAAATACCCATTCTTTCCAGGAATTTGCAATTTTCTCCGATCCGTTTTTAAGGAATTTCCAGATCTTCTTATAAAAGGCAGAAAGTAAAAAGATGAGGATTGTTACAGTAAGATCGGGAAGGGCAGACAGACTATTTACCATTTGATAAGAAACTAACAACATGGCAACTAAAGCAAGGATGAATCCGGTAATCCTTGATTGTCTGAACATTGCTTTTACGGAAATGAAAATAAGAAATAAGGGGGTTGTTAATAATAACGAATCCTCAGACTGAATATACTGGGCTCCGATTACAGGATATAGAAGTGTTATAAAAACCATATAGAATAAGGCCAGCATAATGGAGATTATCCATTCGCGGAGAACCTCTTTTTGTTTGATAAGAAAGGGGAATACAAGAATAAAAATCAGGTTAAGAAATGGATGTGAGGAATAGATCTGATCTTTGAAGAACGTGAAATGAAAACTATTTTCTGCATTGGATGCTGCATTTGCCAGATTAATGATCAAATTGCTGGTTACTAATAGAATAATAATCCAAAATAAGGATGAAGCACGGTCCCGTAATTTGGCTGCCAGATGATTATCTTCCGGAAAATCCAGCAATGTTAAATTTCTACTTTCCGGGAATCTTCGTTTCAAATCAATTTCCTCATAACCTATAACAAGTGCTGACATTGCCAAAAGTGTCAAAGGTGTAACCATCCAAAAACCACTTGCAGACCCTTTATATATAAATACGCCAAGTATTAGAAGTCCAAAACCTATATATATTGGGTGGTGAAAAAGGCTGTAAGGACCTTTAGTTACAAATTGAACCGGCGGGTATGCATTCATAGGTAATCCTTTGCCGTAGTATTTTAATGCAAACATAGCCCAGAGAATCAAACCTACGCCAATTGTCATAAGTACTCCACCAACCCAATGTGATTCTATTTTGGGCAACAAAATCATTTCTTCAGTATATATTGCCCACAACCATAGTCCGGCAGGTACCATGATAAGAAACGTAATGGCATAAAGCAACTTGCCAAGGAATAGAGTGTTATTTTTCATTTGTTTACAGGCTTTAGATTACAAATTAAGAATCTGAATTTTATTTTGTTTAGAATCGTCACGTGACCGGATTAAAGTTTACAAGTTCATGGATAGCCATACCATTTTCCATTTTAACCGAATTAGAATGAAGTTGCGCTTTACTGAGCCATTTATATTCGTCTGCCATGAGGAAATTCATGGGAACTGTTTTGCCGAACCCAGGGAGGTATCTGATAAGCTTTCTCACGACCTGAAATATCTTTTTTTCTGATTCAAGTACAACACCACGATCGAGATTCAAAGTAAGTTCCTTCCCCGGCATTGAGATCTGGTTATCCAGGATGGAGCAATTTTCAACTTTCCCGCCATTTAGCCACAGCCATTGCTTCGTTTCCTCTCCCTTTAGTTCTATCCAGACAATTGTATTTTCCGCTGAACCGAAACGTCCCCATCTTAATTGATCCATTGGTATCTTCCAGGGAAGTGCAGTCAGAATGAGTTGTTCAACGTAGCCCTTGCCAGTAATAATTCTATCCTTAAATTTGAGAGTTACTCTTGAAGCAGGTTGGAAACATTCCCATTCCAGGGAACCTTCCGGTGAATCAAAGATTCTGGCTTGTAAACATTCAGACAATGATTCCCAGGTTCCTGAAACACCAAATTTTTTATCTTCCCAGGTAATTACATTTCCATCTAAGAAAGGAGTCTCTACATTATGAAACCTCGATTTAACATGTGTCCCTGAAGATAGATCATAATGAATCCAGCTTGTATAGGAGACAGATAATCCGTACCATTTAAGCTGAGCCGAATAGAAAATCATTGTTTCTCCATCATCGGCTATAAAATCGAGAAACCATTTATTGAGATAGAAATTTCCCGCCGATTTATGCTTGTCGTCTTCTTCTTTCATTAATTATACTTACTTTAAGTTTGTGAGAATATTTTAAGGAACACTTTTTTCGCAGGAATTTCATACACAACTTTAAACA
>CAINLJ010000012.1 GCA_903850335.1 uncultured Bacteroidia bacterium
ACTACATTTTAATTTCTGTTCTACAAATATAAACGGTGCTCTGCACCTTTGAACGTTAAAAGTCAGATATTTTCATTTAAAATTATGAGGCAGAACTTTTTCAAGCAATATCAAGCAATTAAAAAGAGTTATATAGGAGAGACGGAAAGAAAGAACGCAAAGTTGCTCAGAGTTAATGTGTTGATATTTAATTTTTTGCCTTTCTTTGCGTTTTCACCTTCCTGCCTTTGAGTTTAAATTTTTTCCTTTTGATGCTGCCTCTATATCTTTGTAGATAAATTTATTACAAAATTCCAAAGCAACGGAGCTGCGACATCTTAACCCGTCATCATTTTAACCGGATAATATGGACCTCTTTAAACTTTTTTAGGCAAAACTCTAAAAAAAGAATAAGTGTGACATGTTTTGGCATACCATGAAATTAGTTTTGACCCTGTTATTAACAACCTGATATTGGGTTCTAAAATTAATTTGTCATGGAAATATGTGTATATAACCGGAGTAAGGAAATTGGGAGAAGTTGTGTTGAAGTAGTTTCTGATTGTGGTAAACGAATAATTCTGGATCTGGGATTACCATCACGAAACGGAAACGGGAATTTGTTGCCGGACATCCAAGGATTGGATGGAAGCGATGAGTCACTTCTGGGAGTCCTGATCTCGCATCTTCACCTCAATCAGTTTGGAGTGCTTGGTCATATTTCAGGCACAATTCCTGTAATAATGGGAAAGAATTCAGGAGAACTGATGGTTAAGGCAGCGCCCTTTTCAAGAGGTGAATGGTCAGTACCCTCCCTGAGCTTGAATTTTAATTCGGAGAAATCTTTTGAACTCGGACCCTTCAGGATCACTCCCTACTTGCTTGACCATTCAGGATTTGATACTTATTCCATTCAAATCGAGGCAGATGGTAAAAAGTTGGTTTACAACGGAGATTTCTTTGTGGAAAGTCAGCCGAATGCAAACCTAAACGAATTACATTGAACTATTAGGCATAACCATACTGACAACTACCAACAATGTACCGTATTTTGTCTTCTACATTAAGTAATTTGTCTTTTCTACTTGTTTTATCAGGTTTGTAGAGGTGATTGCAGGTGAGACCTTAAGTCGTGCCGGGACTGAACGTCATAAATTCATCTCCCATGCCTTGAGATTATCAAAAATGGATTGTCCGTCACGAACGATGAAACCTATTCTTCCAGTGGCATTGGTGGTAAAATAAGTTTGAACCAGGAGATCGTTCAGATAAAGCTCAAATGTATCTTTTCGGAACAGAAGCCTGAAAGTAGACGGCACACTTTCGGTGATACCGGCAACGGCTGCACAGCCAAATCCAATTCGGTCCAGGCAGTCGAAATGAGAATTGTCATTCAGATTCATTTTGCCAAGTTCTGTAAGCCGGCATGTATTAAAAACTACAGCGGTTCCGCTGTTCGGCTCTTCTTCAATAAATAATCCGATACCGGGAATTCCTTTGGAGAGTAATCCCTGATTTGATGGATCAATTTTCATCTGCCCCTCAAGTACAAATCCTTTTCGTGCATCAAACTGTTCATGGAGAATAGCTACAGAAGTCTGGGGGTCAGCATAGCCAATGTAGCTTGGATTAGCACCGGGTGGTTTGCACAATCGTATTGAATCTGCAGCGACTTCGAAAACCACATCTGACCTGGTGTTTTTATCTCCAGGGGTGGGAAACAATAGTGTGCTTTTATGAACTTTAAGGTTTATCAGATTGCCTTTAAGGGCATCATTACCCTTCCAGTAACCAAGGCGCAGATGCCCGTCCTGACCTGCAACTGCCTTCTTCATAGGGGCATGCCACCAGGTTGGTGTTGAGGTGTGAACATCAACAATATAATTGGTTATCAAGATTTCATCAGGTAATTGGCAAAACCGTGCCCATAATGCTACTGTAACGAGACCGGAATGTCCTGTTAGTCTCAATGCTTCAAAGTCAGGTCTGAAAGGACCTTCCGGTTTATCGGAGACAAAAGTTAAGGTGGAATAATTAAAGTCGCCCGGAAGTGCCTGCACCCATCCGGAAGTAACATAGTATTTTCCGCCAATCAGGGCACAGCCACCTGCCTCAATTATTTTCCAGTCAGGTTCAGACAAGACGTAGTCTTCTTTCCATCTCCATTTAACCCCATCATCCGACCGCAGGAGGCCACCGGTCGCGTATCCGTACCATTGTGTACTACCTTCTTTTTCAACCTTCAGAACATTCATGCAATCCAGACGCTGACCATCGGGTCTGTGAACTGCATAATCCTCACCGAGATTCCTCCAGTTTATGAGATCTTTCGACTCCCAGAAACGGAGGATGTCACCCGGAGAATGACTTCCATGATTCATTATAAACCTGTCACCGGCTTTCCATACGCACAGGGACCAAACTGCAAACGGCTGATCTTTAATAACCGTTCCAACATCTTTCCAGTGTACTCCATCCGTTGAAGTAGCAAGCCAAACTGAATTGAAAAGCGAATCGTTCCCTTTCATCTCTTCCTGTCCATACATAGTGAACAGGTAAAACATCCCGTCATGCCACAATACAGAATTATCTTTCAACGTTCCGGTTGGTGTTTTATAGATAAATGCCTCTCCTTCACCACTCTCTTGAAATCTGGATTTACCAGCAGTCGCAGGTGCTGAAGAGATTATTGTCAACCCAGTAGCAACGGTGCTGCTCCGTTCAATAAATGAGCGTCTTGAAATATTTTTTTTAGAATTTTCCATGTAATGAGGGGTAAAATCTTATTACCAGTTTTTGGAGTTCCTGCGAATAATTGAATGAGGGGGAAAGTTTTTCTTTTACCAGGAGATCGCTTAGGCGACGAATTCGTTTTTCAGTTCCTTTAATCTTTTGTCAAGTTCATCTGCTGTAATGTCTAGGGACAAAGATTTAATACAACGACTTACGGAGGAACAAAAATCAGCGGGGTTTAAATCCTTGTTATACTTTTGAGAAATTATAGATATAAATGCTGTTTCTATTGGAGAATCAACGATAAAAACTGATTTATTTTTTATGCGTCCTGCCTCGGCCAATTTTCTGGCAAGAGCAATTTCCAATAAGGCATCAGGATTAAACAACATTTGGGCGTTACGATAATCTAAAATCAATTTCTCTAAGTTATCACATTCGGTCTTCGTGAATACATGCTGAATATAAAGCTTAATTGATTCTTTGTCAATGTCTCCGCTATATTTTGTGATCAGTAGTTTCCCGTCATCAAAATATTCATATTTTACCATAGGGTTACAGTTATTTGTTTTTAAAATTAGTTAATTATTTTCAAAAACAAAAGAAAGCCATTCAATATCAAGTTAAAAAAGTTTCTCGGAAAAGAAGAAAAAGTTGAAGATACAGGTACAAGATTGAGTTATTTTCAAAACCAGAGAATTGTTACTCCAGCTAGTGAGGTGCAGAGCACTGATGATATCTGTAGATTATCCGATGCTAAAGGTAGAAGGTACAGCGTACCGGAATATCCTTTCATCCCCATTTGACATTTATTTGAGTATAATGTTTCGACCGGGGGAAAGGATAATACGATACGTTGTACCTGATTAAATTGTTTATACCTTTTTCTACAAATATAGACAAGGCAGTATCAAAAGGAAAAAATTTAAACGCTGAGGGCGCAAAGAGAAAACGCAAAGTTCACAAAGCATTGTATATCTATTTATTAACTCTGAGAAACATTCCGTTTTCATATTTCATTCTGCTGTAAAAGATTTTTAGCAGCCTCTTTATAAGTTTGCAGGATTTCTTCCCATTCCTGTTAGCGAAAATTCAGGCTTAATTCTTTTACTTAGCCTGAAATATCAATTAATCCTGTACCTCCTTGATAAATGAAGCGCCAATTCGTAGGCTGGATTTTATAATGCTAAAGCTTCAGGTAACATTTTCTTATCTACCTATATTAAACATTAACAAGACCAAAAATTCTTACAACTATTATATTTAATCAGCATTGGCTGGTTAACGGAGACAAGATGATACTAATTATTTTTCTGGATCTTTGACATTTTTTGTAATCTATATTTGTAAGCATTTATATTACAATTGATTAGTCGGGTAAAGATATGTCTAAACTTTACAAAATTTAGCCTCGCTAATTGTAGTTTGTAATTTTGGCGATCCAATATTAGCTATTATCTAACGATTGCTTCAAATCAAAAGGTGATTTTGGCTCATTAAAATTGAGCTTTTAAAGCATTGGGTGTATTTCCCAGTAGATATTCACCTTTATATCCGGTTTTATCCGATTAAATTTATGCAAGCTAACTATTTTTATAAAGATATTCCTCGTTCAGTATATTACTTTCAGGGATATTCGATCCAAAAAAAGTCAATTGAAATTGTCACACTACAAAAACCGATGCAAAAAACTGATTATTAAGAAGAAGATAGAATATTTTATATTTAATGAGACGTTAATGGTTCAGTTTATCTAAAATGAATAAACCTAATAAATACCTTTATATTTGTCAGTCTACTGATTTTCATTTAATTAATTTAAAAGCCGAAAGGTATACAGTTGGGAGTATTTATTCGTATATAAATGTTTTTATTTTCAACTAGTTGCGGATACCTAGTTAGGTAAGCGGTTGAGAAAAAAGCGCAATTTGTTCGCTAATTTTGTTTTGTAAATCTTGTAAAGGCAGTTAAACCTGAAAAATATGCTTAGCATAAAATGCAGGATTTTGAAAGTAACTGTATTTGAATTAAAGACAAAAAAGAATTTTAAAATAAACTAGGTTGAAAAGTAGTAAATAAAAGGTTTCATGAAATAGATGCTAATATAAATAAAACTGAGAAATACGCTAAGGATAAAAAGCTTAAACAATACATGAGTGAGATTTATAAAAGTCTAAATATTAATCTAAAACACTAAATATATGAATGATAAATCCGCCATACTAATAACAACACTTACCCTCAAGAAGGACTTTGTTGCACTCCATGAAAGAAATTATAAGGTTTAAAATATTGAATTCATGGAGTTTAGTGTATAAACCTCTACCTGCGGGTAGCCGTGGGCTTTGTATGTCACCCTTTGAACAAAAAACAAGAAATCAATTAAAATAATTAAAATTTTAAAAATGAAAACAAGACAAACTCTTATTTTATTGGCATTTCTATTTGTCAGCAAATTCTCATTTGCTGACTCATTTCAAATAATAGTCTCTATGAATGGACTGAGAGAGGCTGGTGATTTTGCTAAAGCAATATCTGAAATAACATTTCCGACAAAAAATGAATATAAAGCACAAAGCGGTTCTATATTTAAGCAAATTGAAGACAACCCTATAACAATAGAAGGAAGCCTATATTACTTGGTCGAATTTAATAAAGTTACAAAAAATGGAGATGGATATGTAGGTACTGGTAATAAATATTGGATGCCAGCAGAAAAGAACCAATCATATTATAGAAGACTAAAGAATGGCGTAGACATTGGTGTTTTAACCTTGCCATTTAAACTAAGATTTAGTCCTTCTCAAATATCACCAAATACTTCCATTGGGCCTTATATTGGTTACAAAACAGCATTAGGGTACGATTGGTGCGTCTCATTTATTGGGACATTTGGATTAGCCGGCATTTCATTAAATGATGTAAATGCGAAGGAAGTAGAGAATGTTGTTGGATTTACTTATGGTGGTGGTTGTATTTTCAATTATAAAAGCAAATTTCAGTTAGGTGTAGTTACAGGGGCTGACTTAATTGGGGGAGATAAGGGTAAAAATTGGTCTTACGAGCATAAACCATGGCTATCTTTAGCCATTGGTTTCACATTCTTAAAATGAAATTCACTTTGGTTAGTTTCATTTTGAGTATTTTTCTGTTATTATTTCTAAAAGCAGCCCTGGTGCTATAATTTACTTTTGTTCGTTTAATTTGAAGGTCTCCTTCATTCGATAAGATTTACTTAAAACAAATCACTATGTTTCAAATTCAAAACATTTCAATCGTAACAGCAATAATTGTGGCGGTCATTGCTTTAATTATTGTCTTTAAAACAAATCTTTTAAGAGAAACCAATTCCGCGACTTCTCCTTTTAGCCTGTCAAAATTTCAGATGTGGCTTTGGACATTTGTAATTTGTCCACTTTTTGCAATTCACTGGGGTTTTCATTTTCCATCATATAATCCGTCAATAAATGAAACTTCATTAATTCTTTTGGGAATCGCTGGAGGAGTTACTTTAACTTCCGGTCTGTTAACTCAAGTTAGCGTGAAAAAAAAGGAAGATGAAACACAGAAAAGTATTGATAAAGGGTTAATAAATGTTATTTTACCACCTCTCAAGATTGAGAAGGATTCTAAAGGGTTTTGGATTGACTTATTATCTGGCGATGGTGACACTATTGCAGTTGAAAGATTGCAAAACCTGATTTTTACATTTGTTTATGTAATTATTTATGTGACCTTTTTTTTTAGTAAAACCACGTTTGTTGACCCGATTACAAAAGATAAATTAATTACATCGATGAACTATATTGAATTTGATAGTTTAGCATATGTGTTAATGGGAATATCATCCGGATCTTACCTAATTGGGAAAGGAATGAATAGATAGAGCTATGGCATAAAAAATATTCTCTTGCAATTCGAAAAATAAAACGCACAAAGCGAAAAAATGCAAGAGAGTATTTTTCCTCCAACCAAGAAAAATTAAGTAAATCGAGGCATCTTTTGATGCCGTGAATATTAATACATTAACTTATGTCAGCAAATATGTTTTATTAGTGTTAGCTGTACTTCAAATATTTTATGCCATTAAGAGTTTCGGTAGCTGTCCGCACAATAACTACTCTTACTGTGCCATCTTCTTGAAGTTCAAAAGTAACTTTTGGAAACCCTATGCCACCTTCAAATGTATTATTGCCAATATATTTCAAACTTGCTCTCAGCTGTCCATTTTTTTTCATAAACAGTAAATCATCGTTCTTGATGAACTCATAAAAGTTGCCTTCACCAACATCATATAGTCCCGTTACCTTGTCATAAACTTTTTTGTCAAGAGGAATCTCCTTGCTCATAATCACATTAAAGATAATTTCACTTTCACCTGAATTATTTTTAGAGATTGTTAAAATTCTGTTTGCGGCTTTTGGGTCTGATGCCCATTTGTCTCTGTCAACATACTTTCCGTCCTTAAAGTAGATTTGAGTAATTAGGTCCTGTTGATTAGGCACGGAAACTCTCATATGTATATGTGCAGGTCGCCAGGATGATTCATCTTTGGGGTCTGCTTTATAGGGAACAGGTAAAATAGATTTAAACTCATATTTTCCATCAGCTTTCGTTTTCTGTCCACCACGATATTTATATTCGTCTGAGGTATTGTCATAAACTTCTTTTTCATCGCAATGCCAGATTTCAACCAGTGCATCATTGACAGGAGTTTTTCCGTCCTCCTTAAAAATGTGGCCTTTTAAAACTATACGTGTCCCATTTGAATTTGCAAGTCTTAGATTTGTCCGCAGTGGAGAGCCAGGTCTGTAAAACGGACCAAGAATATCAGTTGTCGTTGACGTGTCGCCTTCGAAGTTCTTTCCATTCCAGTTCAAAGCTCCAAATGTACTTAGACTAATTACTGTCAGAGTTGAGTTTTTAATAAATGTTCTGCGTTCCATACTATCTTTTTGATTGGTTAATAATGAATGTCTGTATTGGCATGCATGAAATCCGGTAAAGACGGTAGTTTTTTGCTCCGTTTATGTCAAAGGAAGTCCTGCAAACCATTTTGCAAATGTTTCCCAAATGCTAAAATTAATATTGAAAATCAATATCGAATGAACAATTATGTATAAGCCAAGAATTAGTGGGAAGACCCATCTCCCCCTCTTTTGCTTTCTTTCCAATATCATCAGTCCAAGTAAAATCGAATATACAAACCCGATAGTTAAGTAATACGCAATGTGGGCGTCTTTCATTGAATGGACAAGAAACCTGACAAGAGCAGGTTCAATAAATACAATTCCAGTAGCAATCATTGCTCTTGCATGAATATTTATGTCATGCCGATAAACAATCGCAATAATATATGCTGTACCCAATATCAAAAGGTCTTTGAACGGAACCATTAAATGAGGCCCATATAATTTTTGGTTGTCAACAATGTGTGCATGGTTTTGAATACGAAAATGAGTCAGCAGTATTACAGAAATGAATAATAGCGGCATTAGTATATATGTCAATTTGCCAATGAATCTGTGAACCGCCAGTTTCTTTTTTCTAATTAGAATTGGTTGAGTGATTAATACTAAAAGCCATAGCGACATCATAACCACATGAAACTGAAAATATAATGAATAATTTTCAGTGCCATTGAAAATTTTAGAAAAGTATGATGGCCAAAAGCCCAACAGTACAAGTCCTACCAAACCTATAAAATAAAAGCCCGATTTGTCAAAGCGAATTTTTGAAGCAGGTGATATCATTTTATTATCAGGTTAAAAAGTTTAAATAATAATTGTCAACTTAAATATCTTTAAACGTAGAATGTTGCAATTCTATTTTATAAATTTCGTTATCGGTCTTCCTCTACTATCATTTCCAGCGGACGACTGCTATTGATTTAACGTTTATGGGAGAAATGCCGATAGATTCGGCGGATCCCAAAAAAGGGTAGCATAAATGGATACAATAACCATTTAACTGGTATTTTAATGAAAGGGATAGGAAGTAGGATCGCTATGTTTATTTTTCTCTCCAGATAATTAAGCCACCACCAGGTCAATGCGATAACCATCAGAAATTGAAAAATAATCCCAATAATGGACAGTGTTGACTCATCATTGGACGGGTCAGATCCTGAGAATCCCAGTAAAAGTAAAAGCAATATCGCTGGAGCTATGGCAAGAAGTGAGGTTAATAATTCTCCGATCTTTGGGATTGACAAGATTAAAAGGATCCAGCTTTCCGGCTCCTTTTCATTCCCTTTATTGGCTTGCGTTTTGTCAGTATCCATATTTACGCTTTTAAGGTTTACACTGTTGTTTTATTAGTTTAGTCATCTTGATGTATAACGGTTTCGGGCTTGGCAAAGGTGGCGATTTCCACTACAAATGTTGATGCGGAGAACCAATGTTTGATTAACCGCAAATTTCTCTGCAGTGCACTGAAACGCAACTTTTGACAAATCCGCGTTAGTGGCATTAAAACTTCTTCAACTATCTTTTGTAATAGCGTATATTTTTTGAGATTCACTCTTATTTATTGGCACAAAATAGATAAGAAGAAAACAACATAGCTGCAATTCGTTAAAAATATTCCTATATAAATGATAACTAAACCATTCATCTCTTAAACTCGTCCAGTTGCTTGGTATGGTTGCAGGTGTCCAGGTAAGGAATAGATCGTTTAAAGGTCTATTGCCTTGCAAAGCAACAAAAGTGTTGCCTAAAAGGAAAAGGATTGCTATTAAAATAAGAAAGCCTTTAATATTGCTTTTTTCCATAAAAAAAAGAATGGCAACTAATCCGTATATCGAAAGCATAATAGTAAATACTATAGGTCCTGCATTTCTCATCGCTAAATCCATTGGTCTATGCATTTCAATAAAAGTTGTTCCTGAAATTTTACCCAAAATTGGGAAAAAAATAAAATCGGAAACACCTGATGCACTCATTAATGAAGGCAAGGTTAGGATAAAAAGCATTGAATTTTTTAATAAATTAAAAAATGGGTGTAGCGGTTTTATAGCTGTATTTTTTTTCCTGGGTAAAAAGTAGGTTATCAGAAAAAAAAGCAATCCTAACACACCCGATAAACCATAAAAACCTATATACTTAATCCATTCATCTTTTAAACTAATCCAATTGGAAGGGATATTATCTGGTGTCCATTCTACCATTTGGGAAGCAATCGGGTAAGCATATTGTATCAAAATAATTACGCCAATGAAATTTGCCAATAAAGCGAGAACAGCAAATAATCCTTTTATTTTTTGTTTGTCTTTAAAAAATAAAACTATTTGAACGATGAGAAAAACTGCTGGAATCAGGTCTAAAATAATAAGACCTTTTATATGCACATAATATTCTGCATTTTTGAACCAATCTAAAAATGCTGTAATTGGGAGGTTAGCACCTTTAAATAAATCTTGACCAAAATATCCAATGGATGCAGATATCCCTACTAGGAAAGTAGTAATGAAAAGAAATATTTTTTTGAACATAATATTTAATTTTAAAAATTGAAAGCTGTCTTGAATTCTTGCCACTATCTTAGATACACACGCGACTAATCTACTCTATTGCTTCAATTGTTTGTTGGCGACATGAAATGTTATTGGGGTATTTAGTGCCACTAGTTTTTATGCACTCCGTTTCGTTTCATAATGAATAGTTATTTAAAGGCACGCTTGCAGGTTTAAAGTTTAGTTCCAGGTCTTTTTTTGCCAAATCATTTCTGTAAAATATTTTAGGATTGCCTAACGGAGTTTGATTATTTAGCATTAACGTTACATCTGATACTCTGTAACTTTCGCTTGACAGCAGATAGTTTTTCCCGTGTATATTTTTTGTCGTAGCTGTTTTGTAAATTGCTTCGGCAACGTCTGCGACATCTACTACGGCCCAGTATATATCATTGTCATAAAACATTTGTATGAATGGATTTGGTGCAATTTTATTTTTAAATAGAAATTGCAAGCCTGTTGATGTGGAGTCTTGTCTTGTTGATAATGATTTACCCATAACTCCTACTGGCGAAACAGTAGTAATTTCAAAACCTAAGTTTGGATTGTCGGCGATGAATTTATTAACAGTTTGATTAGCTATGAATTTTGCTTGTCCGTAAGGATGACTTTGTTCACTCATAAATGGTAAATCAGTTTCGCTGAATTGGTCGTCTTCAGTTTTGTTTTCAGGGGGAAGGGGAAAATTTGTGTTGAATGCAGCAACAGAAGCTATGAATATAACCTTTTCAATTCCTTGTGTTTTTTGAATTGCTTCAAGAAAGTTTATAGTTCCCTTGATAGTTGGGTCAAACAATTCGGTTTTTGGGTCTTTCACATCAAGTTGGAAAGGAGTTCCTCCGTGAATTACGATTTCACAACCCTTCAAAAAATTAGTAAGCTCTGATTTATTCTCAACATCAAGTTGTACAATTTCCAAATACTCTGCGTTATTCAGGTTTAGCAAATGCTCATATTTTTCTTTTTTAGAAAAATCAGTCACAGATACTTTTACTTTGTATCCTTCGCTTAAAAACTTTTGAGTGTTAAAGCTTCCAATAAAGCCAGAACCCCCGATAATTCCTACTTTTATCATTTTAAATTTGTTTTAAATGTCGTTAAAATTATTTATTCTGTTAATCTTTTTAGAGTGGTGTGAGCTGGTTGCGACTAACGAAACAAACATAACTGGTTAAGTTTATTTGTATGTGCCTATAATTAAACACAACCAGTTGTGTTTTGTTCAGCTAAAAAAGTGGCTAAAACATTAGATTTATAACCTTATGTGCAAATGAGAGGAAAATCTCAATAAAATATCCTATTTTAATTGATGTCCTATTTTAATCCCTAAATCGATAAGATCAGGAAACATTTCGGCTGCGAATTTGTCCTGATTTAACTCAAAGAATTAACCTAATTAAGCCAATACAAAGGTGAGCCTACTAAGCCTGTTCACCAAATTAGTTTAAATCTTGTTACTGATCCATAAAAAAACCCCCATAATCTGTTGATTATAGAGGTTTTAGCAATCATCAAAAGTACCCGGGGCGGGACTTGAACCCGCACGGCCATAATGGCCATTGGATTTTAAGTCCAACGTGTCTACCATTCCACCACCTGGGCATTACAAAGAGCGGGAAACGAGACTCGGACTCGCGACCCCGACCTTGGCAAGGTCGTGCTCTACCAACTGAGCTATTCCCGCTTAGTAATTACCCCTAAAGAACGTCTTATTTTCAGAGCGGGAAACGAGACTCGGACTCGCGACCCCGACCTTGGCAAGGTCGTGCTCTAC
>CAINLJ010000013.1 GCA_903850335.1 uncultured Bacteroidia bacterium
AAAGGCCGATGTCGCTTTGCCAAAATTTTCCATGAAAGAAGTTGCACATGTTCTGGCACGTAATAACCTCACCAATAACCTCACTAATAACCTCACTAATAACCTCAGTAATGGTGTAAGTAACAGTGCAGTAAATAACGGTGCAGTAAATAACAGTGCAGTAAGTAACAGTGCAGTAACTAACAGTGCAGTAAGTAATAATGCAGTAAGTAATAATGCAGTAATTAACAGCGCAGTAAGTAACGGTGCAGTAATTAATAGTGCAGTAATTAATAGTGCAGTAAGTAATGGGATCTTTAACAACATAAGTAATAATATCAGCAATATGATGCAAAATAACGTAAGTAATAACCTTAGCAATAACATTACTAATATGGCTAATTAATAATAAGTAGTGGGTAATAACTATAATTTCAATCAATAAGTTTTTTATGTTATATTGATAAAGATAATGGCATGTTCCATTCCGGACCTATTAAAACAGATCATTACAGAGGCATAGGACGCTCAAAATGAAGGCAAAGATCATGATTGTGGACAACGAGGAAGACCTCAGGCAATTGATCTGTCAAAATTTCCAACGGCAGATCAGGGAAGGAGTGTACGATTTTGAGTTTGCGCGCAATGGTCTTGAGGCGCTTACTAAACTAATCAGTCTGTCTAAGATTCCTATGAAGACGATTAATTGTTGTTGGAATATTTGCGTATCTTTCCTTGTTCTTCCCCTCTTTTTGTGGTTTTCAACCCCTCATTCTCTCTATGCACAGGGTAAAATTGATTTGCAAAAATTTGAAACTCCAAACCTTAAGTTGGTTTTTCTGGATAAAAGCACCTCCTACCTTGTTCCGCATACGGTAAGATCGTTTGAGAACTCGCTTGCTTTTCATGAGAAATTCTGGAATTACATACCCTCTGACAAGACGAATATCCTTTTTAATGATTTTACTGATGCTGGGAATGGTGGATCAATAGTATTTCCATGGAATTTCATAGTTATTGGTGTGGCTCCATTTGACTACACTTTTTCTGTGCTTCCCTCCAATGAACGGATGCAATGGCTAATGAGTCACGAACTCACTCATCAGGTGATGTGTGACAAGGCATCAAAACAGGATTGCGTTTTCCGTTCCATTATGGGGGGAAAGGTCATTGCCGACAATCGGGATCCTATCTCTATGGCGTACAGCTATTTCGCCACCCCTCGTGCTTTTTCCCCTCGTTGGTACCATGAAGGGATAGCGGTTTTTATGGAAACATGGATGTCTGGCGGTATAGGACGGGTGATGGGAGGATACGATGAAATGGTGTTTCGGACTATGGTGCACGACAGCGCTTTCTTTTATAATGTAATCGGGCTTGAGTCAGAAGGGACAGCTATCGATTTTCAGGTAGGGGTGAATTCTTATCTTTACGGAACCCGTTTCGTAAGCTATCTTGCATACCATTACGGCCTTCCAAAACTCAAAGAGTTCTATTCAAGAACTAATTCGAGTAAACGCTATTTTGCTGCACAGTTTAAACAAGTATATGGAATCCCCATTCAGGAAGAATGGGATAAATGGGTTGATTGGGAACACCAGTTTCAACAATCGAACCTGGAGGAAATCCGGAAATTCCCGATCACCGGTTATCGTAAGATATCTCAGAAACCATTGGGTTCTGTTTCGCGGCAATACTATGATCCTGTTTCCAAAAAAATATTAACAGCACTCAGTTATCCGGGGAAATTGGCTTATATTGCTGCTATTGATGTAAGAGACGGTGCTATAACAAAGATCGCTCCTGTACCAAGCCCGAGTTTGTTTTTTGTAACCAACCTCGCCTATGATGATTCTTCCAAAACGATTTTTGCTTCAACAAAAAACAAAGATTGGCGGGGACTTCAGTCTGTTGACATAAGTACTGGAAAAGTTAAAGAGCTCATTCAAATTACCCGGACCGGCAATCTGGTTATTGATCCGAAAGATCATTCGTTATGGGGTATTCAGATCATGAGTGGCCGTACAGGACTGGTGCAGATTAAGCCTCCGTATACCGAACTCCAAACGATCATGACTCTTCCTTATGGAAAAGATTTATCTGACCCAGCCATATCGCCGGATGGAAGGCTGATTTCAGTCACACTTTCTGATGTAACAGGAAGCCAGAAACTGGTTGTCTATAAGATTGCCGACCTGATTGCAGGCAAATCAGATCCGCAGGTCATTTACGAATTTGAGGATAATCCGGCGTCCAACTTTGTTTTCTCCCCCGATGGTAAGTTTCTTTATGGAACATCTTATTATACAGGCGTTTCCAATGTATTTCGGATTTCATTGGAAACACATAAAGCACAGATTCTCACTAATGCTGAGACCGGATTTTTTCGCCCGTTGCCCATTTCAGCAGATTCTATGATCGTGTTCAACTATACCCATGATGGGATGATTGCCGGCATGATGAAAATTGATACAGTGGAAAGTGTAAATCCTGTGACCTATTTGGGGCAGCGGATCTTTAAAAAATATCCGGAAATCGAAAACTGGACATTACCTTCACCGTTAAAGATCAATCTGGATTCAATAAAAATTGTTGAAGAACGTTACCGTCCGGTCAAAGAACTTAAGTTGGCCAGTGCGTATCCAATAGTGCAGGGCTACAAAGGATTTGTTGCAGGTGGATATCGTTTAAATTTTATGGATCCAATGGGTCTGAATTCATTAAATCTGAAACTGTCAGTAACTCCTAACAAAGGATTACCAGATAAACAAATTCCACATATTTCGGCTGAATACAAATACTGGAACTGGTCTTTCACCGGAAATTATAATTACGCCGATTTCTATGATCTTTTCGGTCCCACCAAATTCAGCATGGCCGGTTACTCTTTTACTGCAAAATATCTCAAAGTCATCAACTGGTTCACACCCAGAAAAACCGATTTCTTCGTCAAACTATCTGTTTATGGTGATATGGAGACGCTGCCTGGAAATCAGAACATCGACTCAGATTATCGCAATTTTTATGTTGGGACTATCAACTATCACAGGAGTTATCTTGGAAAGTCACTTGGCGCTATTGAACCAGAGCAGGGTTACGACTGGAATGTATACGGTTACAGCAGCCTTGCAAAACAAGCCTTTTACCCCCAGCTGATCAACAACTTTGATCTTGGGTTTCTATTGCCGTTGCGAAATAGTTCCCTGTGGTTCAGAACTTCCCTCGGACAGTCGTTTGGAAAGACAGGTATAACTAATTCCTATTTTTATTTTGGTGGATTTGGTAATAACTACCTGGATTACAGATCTGCCCAACAATACCGGGAGATGTCGGGCTTTCCCGGAATGGAGATCGATGCCATTTCGGCGATGAACTACGGAAAGTTTTCTCCTGAATTGGATTTAAAACCTTTCCGGTTCAGGAAAGTTGGATTTAAAGGGCTCTACTCAACCTATGCCAGATTGACCCTGTTTGGAATGGGTTTATTTACCAATATTGGCTATAATCAACCTCAAATCAGACAGCTCAACTATTATTCAACCGGTGCTCAGCTCGATTTTGAGATTGTTCTCTTCTCATTGCTTAAGTCAACACTTTCACTTGGTTATGCAAGAGCTTACAGCAATGTAAATTCACATGATGAATTTATGATTTCGCTAAAATTATAGTTTATTTTACATAGCTAAGGGCTACTGATAAAAGCTTTGATATTAAATTAGAGTATCATTACGAAAAATCTGTAGGATTGATCAATGTAGTCTCAAAGGAAATGGGCAGGTTTTTTTTCTTAATCCGATCAATAATGCCTGTTACTCTACGGCACAGAAAAAAAGGAGCTTAAAGACTCCTTTTTCCCTGTTTGGAGGTTAGTACTCAAAGAACACCCTATACTTTTGTTGTAGGGATATGGGATAATGGCAAGCGAATTCCACAATCTATTCCTCTTCTACTCTCTTTAAATTATCATCAGGAATACGGTCGATCAGGTAATTATACGGATCGATACCCGCCTGCCAGGGTTTTTCCTTCATTCGGAAAGTGAAAACATTTTCTTTCGCAGTCACTTTCAGTCGTTTCATTACTATAGGATTACCAAGATTTTTCTTGCTCTTTGGCTCAGAAAAAACGCCAATGTCGACATAATCAGCCATTGCAATTTCTTTCTCCTTTCCAAGAGTATCGGATCTGAATTTTTCAGAATTAGTCTTTAAAGTAACTTCATATTCATCCCCAATCTTCTTATACTTTGCCTCCATCGTTCGGTTGGAAAACAGGGTGATGTTCTCAAACATATCATCGATAAGATATTGCAAACTATCGGGGGTAGCCTTTCTAAAAGCACGAATTGCCGATGGGGACGTTGCATACGGTGGTTGTTTGTAAGCAAATGAATCAAGCAGAGTTCGCAGAGATCCATTTACTTTATCTTCGCCGATCATCTCCTTGAGATAGTACATGATTACGCTTGCCTTTTGATAGTGGATATACCCCTGGGACTCAGATTTCATCAGTGGCCGTTCTGCCTCAAACTCGTTACTCCTTCCTCTTAAATATCCATCCATCTCATACTTAAGAAATTTCTTCATCTTATCTTTACCGTATTCCTTTTCCATGACCATCAGGGCCGAATACTGGGCAAATCCCTCACTCATCATCTCACTACCCTGCATGTTGGCACCACACATTTGATGGGCCCAGTATTGATGTCCCATCTCATGAGCTACGACGTAAAATACCTGATCTATATCATCTGCAGTAACTTTTCGTAAATCGATAATAAAACCTATCCCTTCGCTATAGGGCATTGTGCCGGGAAATGCCTGAGCAAAACTTGAATAACGCGGAAACTCGATAATCCGGCATTGCTTGTGATAATATTTCCCGAAATTCGTTGTGTAATATTCAAGAGATTTCTCAAGGCTCTTCAACATGTTAGGAACATTAAATTCATGGGGTTTGATATAATAAACCTCCAGGTCAATACCGTTCCATTTCTTGCGTGCTACCTCATATTTTGCGGATATAAAAGAGTAAAAATCAAGTGACTTCTGATCCAGCTTATAGTTAAAATAACGTTTCCCATCTGCCTCCCAGGATTTAACAAGACTGCCGGGAGCGATGGCAATCTGATCCGGTTCGGTGCTGATTGTTGTATTTACTTCGACCCAGTCTGCATCCTTGTTAAGGTATGAATTTGCCCGGGTCATAAGGTCATTTTCGTTGAGCTTTGGCATTCGACGTCGTGGTGGGAGCTTCAGCTTTATTCTCTTGTTCTTGTCGCCAATCTCATATCCATCCATATAGCCCAAAGATGGAACAATATTCCCGTTATTAAAAAATGTGCCGTTTTGTGTTAGCTGTGTAAAAGAGACTTCATTTTCAAATCCCTTTGATATTCGTGACACATCAAATTTAATCAGGACCGAATCTTTGGGTTGCAAGGGAGAGGAAAGGGTATAAATGCGGTAATTCAATCTGGAATCGATTAATTTTAAAGTACTTCCTTTTATTGAAATGTTAACAGTATCCGGAATTGACGGCAATGTAAAATGCAGTTCTGTGATAGGCTGATTGGAAATGTTCCGGGCCCAAACGTTCACAGTGGCTTTCATACTACGTTGCGAAGGCATCAGTTCGATCGTATAATCATACTTATAAAAACGCGGCTGAATTATATTCTCATATTTCTTGTAGGCCTTCTCATAATCAACCTGTTTGTTTTCCTGTTCCTTCTCTGAATCATATTTATTCAAAACCTTTGTATTGTAGTAAATAAAACCACTGCACAAAATAAAGATAAAGGCAGTGCCTCCGATGGCAGTTTTATAATTCAGGATTACAGATTTTGCCGCTCTCAGTCGTTTGTTAAAACCGGTCTCCTCACCACGAATATAAAATGCAAAAATAATAAAGCCGACAAGCAGGGAAAAAATCAACCAATAGGTATTGAACCAAACAGTTGATGGGATAAAGGGACCATAACCATTCATATCCGAATAGGTAACATTCGGTGTTAAACCATATTTTACCATATTTGTGCTTATCCTCAACAATCGCCAGATAAATGAATTCAAAATCACGAAGGTAACGAATGCAAAATAGGCAATATACCTGTTGTTGATTACGTAGTGAAAGAATAATGCCAGAAAGACAAGGAAAGTAAATGATAGCAAATCCATCACAAGAAGTGATTCGAAATATACGTCCAGTTGATATCTGTGATAGCCAAATGCTGTTTGGGCGATAACTCCAATTAAAATAGTACAAAAAAGAATAAGTGCAATAGAGGCAACCATTGCAATTAATTTCGAAACAAACAACAATGAGGTCTGGATTGGGGTGGCGTCCTGCATTTCATTGAATTTCGAATCCCTCTCTTTCCATACCAGTACACCTGAATAAAAGGTTATAATTGCTATCAGATAAAGATAGAAAGAACCTTGTATTGAGCTAATTACGTCGTAGGTGACAGGATACTGATCGGTGCCGTACCTACCCGTAAAGCTTGTTAATGACGAGACCAGGTTTATTACACCGATTAATACTATTATTATAAAAGTCGGATTTTTTATGATAGCCTTGGTTTCAAAATTTATTAAATACAGAAGGTCGGACAATGTAAATTTACCGGCGGAGGTGGGTTGGAAATGAGGAATTCCAGTTACAGGCATTGACTCCTGTTTTACTTTTTTCTCTTTTTTCGCCTTTTGATTTTTCGTGCTGAAGGAGAATTTAAAGTATCCAACAAATAAAATCACTGCACTTATCCCGACCCAGATGAGCCGGTTGTACAGGAACGCTCCGATTAATGGTACGGCGTGTAGATTCTTTTCATCGACTGTCATGTATTTTCCTATGATTCCTTCGGGCCGGAATCCAAATGGATCAAGTATATTTGCGAGCCACTCTTTTTCAAGATCACGTGTAAAGCCAGATGAAACGACATAAAATACGAGGATCAGCATCGCTCCGACGAATGACACCGTATTACTTCTGAAGATTATTGCAAGCACGTATAAAAATACAGCTGCTATGATTGTGTTTGGTATGCCAAAGCTCAGTATTCCCTGAAGGTGACCGCTCCAGATGATATCACCATAGCGCTCTGCCTGTGCCCAGGGCATAAGCGGACCGATCAGACTTCCTAATGAGACGCCGAGCAGGGGCAATATTGCAATTGATGTTGCACCAATAAATTTCCCAAAATAGTAATCCCGTTTTTTTATCGGGGAGGAAAATACAAACTGATACATACCGTGAGCAAAATCCCGGTTTGCAGTTGCATTCATAAATGCCGTCGTCATTAATAAACAAACCAGCGACATAACACCATAGTATGTCTGGATCACATAAGGGGCATTCTTATGAACACTTCCTACACCACCTCCAATTGTAACATTATCAGACGAAACAGCACCCATCACCAACATCGTGTTGATGAATAAGAATATCCAGGTCATTGGCGAACCAAGCCATAACTTCCATTCGTGTTTTATAAATTTCCACATAATAGTTCAGTTAAACCAGTTCGTTGAGATTCGCAAAAAATACATCTTCCAGGTTTTCTTCCGCTTTAGTAAACCCGTTATCGAGTTCCTTTTCCGAAAAAGCGTGAATTAAAGGCTTACCACCCACCAGTTTACTTGAGATTATCTTGTATTCGCCCTGGTAAAAGGGAAGTTCGGATTTGTCAACTTTACGTTCCCATACCTTGCCTTTGATTTGCAGCAAGGCATCGTCCGTATTGCCGCTGAATAACACTTTGCCCTTATCCACAATTGCCATTTGGTTGCATAGCTCCCTGACATCCTGCACAATATGGGTTGAGAGAATTACGATAATATTCTCTCCGATTTCGCTGAGAATATTATAGAACCGGTTACGTTCACCAGGATCAAGACCTGCTGTTGGTTCATCAACAATTACCAGTTTAGGATCACCTATCAGGCATTGGGCGATTCCAAATCGCTGACGCATACCGCCACTGTAGCTGCTTACCGATTTTTTCCGGTGTTCAAAAAGGTTCACTTTATTCAACAGATAATTCACGATCTCCTTCCGTTCGCCGCTATTTCCAAATCCTTTCAACAATGCCAGATGATCGAGCAAATCGACTGCTGAGGTCCGTGGGTAGACCCCGAATTCCTGAGGCAGGTAACCCAAAACTTTCCGCACTGATTCTTTATCATTTAAAACATCCATTTCTCCGAGCATCGCTGTGCCGCTATCTGCATCCTGCAAGGTTGCAAGGATCCGCATTAAAGTCGATTTTCCAGCACCGTTAGGACCCAAAAGCCCGAACATACCTTTGTTGATAGTCAATGAAACGTCGATTAAGGCACGTACTCCGTTGCCATATTGCTTGTTAAGGGCTTCAATTTTTAGGATCATAAGGATTGGTTTTTAATGAATGTTTGACGATTAGCAGTGATTTAAAGTTACAATATTGTTGAATAACTTATGGCAATTTTCTCAATTTCCTTCTCTTTTTCAAAATTTATTTGTACGAAACCTGTTTCCACCTTCTGAAATTTATATCAGCTAATATTACTGTGCAATAACAAATACAGATGATTTAAAAATTTTAAAAATAAACCTTACCGGGCAACCTTAATCCTCAAAATTGTGAACGATCCAGGAGCAAATTCAAAATCGAAATCCTTTGAGAATTTGCTGTATTTGACAGATTTTGGTGATATTTTCAATGGCTCCTCAAAAGAATTTTCGTCTTTAAGATTCGCCGAAGATAAAGTTATCACTTCGCCTTCGGGTGAGAGGGTGCTACTGTTTTTGATTTTAACAGATGGATGCCAGATTGTTTCATCTGCATTTACAACTTTAATGATCAACTCACCGCTCCTTTCGTCATATCCTGCAACCGAGAACTGATGTAACGGACTTACTGATTTATATTTCAGAAACTCCTTTCCGTCAATCCAAAGAGAAATGATCTGTCCGGACCTGACAATCTTTAGATCGTACCATTTATTTGTTTCAACAGCAAACGGGAGCTGTTCAGAAACTATTCCAACAGTTGCTCCTCCCTCGATCTTTTCCATTGCAGTTTGTGTATTTCCCCAGCCTCCAACATTAAAAAGATATCCTTCACGATTCTTGTCAGACATTCCGAAATAGATCAGGAACCCTTCATTCCCGCCGGTTTTACGTGCTTTTAATTCAAAGGTATAGTCTCCTGACGAGGTCTTATCGCCAATAATCTGGGTCATATCCAGGTTTGAGTGCTGAGCAACAAGGGTATCCGAAAGGCTCCATTCCCCGCAGTTTTTCTGCCATCCTGCGGGTTTCTCCACTTTACTATCTGAGGTAGTAATCTTAAAGTCCTTATATTCAGACTGAGTCTGCCAGGTTCCAACTCCGAAGCGGCCATCTGCAAAGAGAGGAACCGGTGTCTCAGCCCGGGGAGCTATAGTAGTCGTTAAATTAAAGGTTGGCTTATTTTCTGACACCATTTTTTGCACATAATAGGAAGTGCGTCCTACAACCTTTGTGTTGTCGATCCAAATCAGGTTTACCGGCCACGTCCTGTCATTCCGGTTCTCGAAAAGCGGTGCATAAGATGCCATTTTCACAAGGTCGCTGTTGCGTTCCATGCCTGTGATAAATGCGGCTTCACTTAATGCTGCCAGCATATTCCCTCCACCAACACCTTGATTACATGCATACTCACCAACATAGACCGTATGTTCACCGCGAGGCTGCTTATCGAAGATTGTCGAATTTTTGAAGAAGAAGTCAGGAGCTACATACCAGTGTGGATCAATCATATCAGTTTTAGCTATTTTCTTCACTTCATTACCCAGACCATGATTAGAAATCAGTGTCAGTTGCGGGTATTTAGATTTTATAGCTTTATAGAAGAGGTCGAAGCGAGCATTATACACTGGTCCGTTGTTCTCATTTCCAATCTCAACATATTGTAATGGGAACGGTGCCGGATGTCCTGAGGCAGCACGTTTCGCTCCCCAGGCACTGGTTGGGTCCCCAAGCGCATATTCTATTGCATCCAGCACATCATTCAAATAAAACTGAACATCCTCTTCCTTGCATGCGTCACCCGAACGAGCCTGACATCCAAGACCTATATTACAAACAAACATAGCTTTAGCACCAATATCTTCACAAAATTGAAGGTGTTCAAAATAACCATAACCGTAAGTACTCCGGTATCCCCATGTACTGTACTCACCACTCCGGGTCATCGGATCGCCCAGGGTCTTCTTCCACTCGAAGCGGTTTCCAAGGGTGATTCCTTCCACGACACATCCCCCTGGCCAGCGAACGAATCCCGGATGCAGGCCAACAAGCATTTCAGCAACATCCTGACGCATTCCATTTGGCCTGTTTTTAAATGTTTTTTCAGGAAAGAGGGATACATAATCGACCCTGACAGTTCCTGTGCCATCAAAACAAAGAGCAAATCTGGCTTTTGCATCAGTCTGAACCGGACTTATGACCATCTTATATTCCTGCCATCCGGAAATATTTTTAAGTGGAACGGGCATTTCGGCAAGTGACTTTCCCGATGATGAAATCAGGCAAGCCTTAAGATTGCCCTTATAATTTGGGGTATGAAGGTAGAATCGTAAATTATAGCGCTCGCCCTGTTTAAGACAAATGCCCCAGAAACCGCTGTTAATCAGCATCACCTGCTCTGATGCTCCAGGAATATTAATCTCCAGGGAATTAGGTGCTGCACGATCCAAAGGGTTATTTTTAGTCAGTTTCATTTGAGCCCTGACTTTCCCCTCCGATTCCAGGGACCATCCGGGAATCGGATCGCTACTCCAGCGAAATGCATCGTGACTGACTCTTCCAGTAAGATGATTTTTAACCGGAGCAGGGTAGATCTTATCGCCATTTACAGAATATCCCGCGGGAAACTCTTTTTCCTCAAAACCCCGGTTTTGGATGAGTTCGGCATACAACCCTCCCTCTCCTGCATGATTAATTTCTTCGAAGAATACACCGTACATATTTGGAGAGACAACTGCACCTTTTTCAGCGACATCAACGGTAATCTGCCCATCAGTTTGAGGGTGCAGTACACAGGAAAGAAGCAAAAGTGATGCAAATAAAGCAGGGAGAGAAATTTTTTTCATACCGGCTAAATATTAAACTTTCTTTATAATTATCAAATAATAATTTCCTGATATAGATTATTCTGCAAAGATATGGCAGCTACACAGCCAGATTCCAGAAACGTAGTAGTTATATCTTTGTAGTTTGACAAAATAAGAAACTTATCAAGAGGCTCAAAAGGTAAAAATTTAAACGCAATTGCCGCAAGGTGAAGACGAAAACAAGATCAAAGTATTATTTTTCAATATATTAACTCTGCGCAACTCCGCGCTCCTTCTCAGTGCACTCCGCGGTAAAAACCTTTTGATATAGCCTCTGGATCTTAATATGTCATCATTCAACCGAAGTATAATTCTCTCAATATACTAAATGCGCCCTTAAAGTTCCACTGTCAAAACTTCCCTAAATAGGTACAGACCAAACGAATATCCCCAGGAGAAGGACAGCTGTTCCACATACTATTATAAGAGCAGCATTAAGCTTATTGATAACCAGGGGGGTTGGACTATTACTTTCGGAAAATGCCTCACGAAG
Source organism: uncultured Bacteroidia bacterium (assembly GCA_903850335.1). GTDB lineage: Bacteria > Bacteroidota > Bacteroidia > Bacteroidales > Prolixibacteraceae > JAAFHB01. Next base: position 11,614 of record CAINLJ010000013.1, read on the forward strand.
GACATAGAAATAGTAATAAATTCCAATTACAGCCATTATAACAGCGAAAATTGAGATCGCCAGATACCCCTGGCTGATCGATAAGATAAAGACCCGGTATTTTGCCAGGAACCCTGCTGTCGGAGGCAGTCCGGCCAATGACATAAGAAGGATGGTCATAAACACAGCCATCCAGGGTTTTTGCCGGTATAATCCCCGGAAAATAGAGAGTTCCTCGAGTCCAAGTGAGGCCCTTTTCATGTGGATAAAGATTATAAAAAGCGGGACAGTGGCCAGTGAATATACGAATGTGTAATAGAGCAATACCGCGGCGGATGAATCATGCTGCGAAAGCATGGCAAGCATCATAAATCCGGTATGAACAATTGCCGAATAAGCCAGTAAACGCTTGAAATTTGTTTGTCGCAAGGCTGCAAGATTTCCTACAAGAAGTGAAAGGCCTGTCATCACCCAAAGTGTTTTTTCCAATGGACCCGGAAGTGGCAGCAATCCCATTCCGAGTAGCCGGTAGAATGCAGCAAAGCCTGCGGTTTTCACAACCGTCGCCATAAAGGCCGTTACCAAAGTAGGTGCTCCTTCATAAACATCAGGACTCCAGAAATGGAATGGAGCTACTGCTACTTTAAAAGCGACGCCAATCAATATAAAGAGTAGTCCCACCATTAACATCGGAGGCAGATGACCATGAAACTGAGCAATGTAATTTTTGATTTCAGGGAGGTAGAAAGTTGCCGAAGCACCATATACGAGGGCGATTCCAAACAGGAAAAATGTTGTGGCAAACGAACCAAGGAGGAAGTATTTAAACGAAGCCTCATTGGATCTGAAGGAGGACTTTTTCCCTCCAGCCAGGATATATAATGGAATCGAAAGAATTTCGATTCCCAGGAAAAGCATGATCAGGTTCGAGAAGGAAGTCATTAAAAAGGCACCGGTAAGAGCGAAGATCATCAATGCATATTGCTCAGCCACATGATGTTCCATGCGATCGTAATAGTTTATACCAAACAGAAAAATCAGTATAGTAATAATAAGCATCGATACATTAAAAGAAATTGAGAAATTATCGATGATCATCATATCATGAAAATATTTAGATCCAAGATTCCAGTCCTTAACTGAAAGAATCAGAGTGGCAACCAAACCTGTAATAGCAACGGGCGCCAGGATTGTTTTGTTATTTACAAAACCCAGGTAAAGGATGATGATTCCAAAAACTGTTAATAAAATTAGTGCGCTCATTGGCTGACTATATTCAAGTTGTTTCTAAAAGATTCGATTAATGTGTTAACTGGGATATTACCTCTCCAGCAGGTCCCAAAAGTTTCTGCATGGAATTTACAGACGCTTCTGCCAGATCCAGAACAGGTTGCGGATAGATTCCCAGTACAAAAATTACTGCAATTAAAGGAATCAGGATAAAATAATCAAGAACTCTGATATCCTGAACTTTAGAAAAGGCCGGATTGGAATCACCCAGCATGATTCTTTGATAGGCGTAGAGCATATAAATGGCTCCAAGAATCATTGTTGTTCCACCAATCAGGGCAACCCATAGCGATTGTTTGGCAAGACCGGTTATGATTAAAAATTCACCCACAAAACCGGAAGTCATTGGCAAAGCAATAGAACCCAGTACCGCCATCAGCAGAAGAATAGCCATTCCCGGTGCGACGTGTTTCAATCCTCCCATTTGAGGTAATTCGAGTGTTCCGGTTCTCTCCTGGATAAGATGTACGAGATAAAAGAGTGCAACTATTGTAACTCCATGACTAATCACCTGGAAAAGAAGGCCTTGAAGAGAATATACATTCAATGCAAACATAGCGGCAGCCATGAGTGAGATGTGGGCCATCGAGGAAAAGGCTATAAGTCTTTTGATATTCGACTGCCTGAAAGCGATCACAGAGGCATAAATAACACCTGTAAGACAAAGCGCAATAACAATATTCTGCCAGTAAAGAACTCCCTCTGGTACAATAGGAAACAAAAAACGTAAGGCGCCATAAATACCCATCTTCGTCATAACACCCGCCAGAATCATAACTCCCTGTTTTGATGCCATTGTATACGTAGATGGTTGCCAGGTATGGAAAGGGAAAACGGGCATTTTTATCGCGAAGGCAATAAAGAGAATCCAGAAAAGCCAATTTTGAGTATGGGCAGGTATATGAAGCTGGTTAAAAGCAGAGAAATCAGTTGTATGGAGACCTGGGGTTAGTGTAAACAGATAGATAATTCCGAAAAGGAGAAATAAACTTCCGGTGAGGGTGTATATGAAAAATTTCAGAGTTATTGCCCTCCGGTTTTCACCACCCCAGAGGAGTAGAATAAAATACACCGGAATCAAAGTCAGTTCCCAGAATATATAAAACAGGAAGGCATTCTGTGCCAAAAAGACACCTAATAATGAGGATTGGGTAAACAGGATCAGAAAGTTTAGGACAGGGATCTTAATGTGTGACCGGGTGAAGCCTGAAAGAATTATAAAGGGGAAGAGCAGATTAGTTAATAATATCATAATAAGGCTAATACCATCATATCCCAGTGTGAACTGAGTCCCCATAAAATGCGTCCAGTTAACCGAATAGGTCGCAGAAGGAACCGATATTATCAAGCCAAGTGTGATTAATAGATTAGCTACCGCAGCCGTAAGTGCAATGATTCGCACGGTTGCCGGATTCTTCAGAGGAAGAAGGAGCAGCCCTGTGATAATCGGTAATAAAAGAATAATTATCAATATCATAGGATCAGACAATTAAGATAAAAATTATAAATAAAAGTATGCCTGCGACCATGGCAAAGAAGTAAAAACTCATGATGCCCTGTTGCAACTTGCGAACCAGGTCTCCTAGTCTGGAGGTTAGAATTCCGATCTCGTCGATAATTGGATCAAGTATTTTAGTCTCAATCTGATTGTAGAAAAAGTCGGAAAGAAAACCGAAAGGCTTCTCAAAAACAGCTGAGTAGATTTCGTCGAGATAGAACTTATTGGCAATTATCCTGCCGAAAACCGAGATCTTCTCGCCGTCTTTGGCAGGGACTACCGCCTTTTTAACGTAGGTCCTGTAGGCTAATAATATAACGAGACCCAACAGAATCAAGGAAGCGATGATTAATCCTATTTCGGTTGTATTGTCCAGTTCTGCTGTGATTTTTGAGATAATTGTCTTATGCAGAAACTCACTAAATCCGGAATCACCGCCAAACAAGGATGGAATATTCAGAAATCCACCAAATACAGACAAGACACTCAGTATTATCAACGGTATTGTCATGACCCGTGGGGATTCATGCGGGTGTGACGTGCTTAGGCGCTGGTTCCCGTAGAACACAAGATAGAGTAATCTGAACATATAAAAGCAGGTGATGAGGGCACCTCCCAGTGCCAGGACATAAAGCACGGGATTATTTTCAAAGGCATCGGTAAGTATCTGGTCTTTACTGAAAAAACCTGAGAATGGAGGAATTCCGCTGATTGCGAGTGTAGCTGTAAGGAAAGTAAGGAATGTTACCGGCATCTTCTTTTTAAGACCACCCATCTTGCGGATGTCCTGTTCGCCACCCATGGCATGAATGATACTTCCGGCACCCAGAAAGAGTAGTGCCTTAAAGAATGCATGAGTAGTAAGATGAAATACAGCTGCCGAATAGGCTCCAAGTCCAAGTGCAAGAAACATATATCCCAACTGCGAAACAGTTGAGTAGGCAAGGACTTTTTTTATGTCATTCTGACGCAATCCAACTATTGCGGCAAGGATCGCGGTAGCCAAACCAATAACAATAATGATGTTAAGGGTAATGGGAGCGAGATTATAGAGTATACTAGACCGGGCAATCATATAAATACCCGCTGTAACCATTGTCGCCGCATGGATAAGGGCCGAAACCGGTGTTGGTCCTGCCATTGCATCGGGCAACCAGGTGTATAGCGGAATCTGTGCGCTTTTTCCAACGGCTCCTACTAAAAGCAATAGCGTAATCAGGGTGATCATTGGAGCTCCCGTTTGTAACGTCGCTGCCTGTGAAAATACTTCTGTGAAGCTAACCGATTTGAAAGTAAAGAAAAGGAGGATGATTCCAAGTATAAAACCAAGGTCACCAATACGGTTCATCACGAAAGCCTTACGGGCAGCATAATTATAGTCAGGGTTTTTAAACCAGAAGCCGATCAGTAGATAGGAGCAAAAGCCGACGCCTTCCCATCCAATAAAAAGAATCAGGTAGTTGGCTCCCATCACCAATAGCAACATACTGAATGTAAACAGGTTCATCTGAGCAAAAAAAGTGTTTACCCGTTCATCATCATGCATATATCCAATCGAATAGATATGAATGAGTGATCCCACACCCGTAACAATCAGCATCATAATGATCGAAAGGTGATCGATCATAAAGGCAAAAGGGATCTTCATATCACCGGCAGAAATCCAGTTAAACAATGTGAGTGTCGCCGATTCCTGACCAGAGGACTTCATTGTAAAGAATAATAGCACGGAGATTAGGAATGAGAGAGATACCAGTGTACTTGCAAGGATACCAGCCTGATTATTCTTTAAGCGGTTTTTGGCAAGGCCGGTGATCAAAAATCCCAGTAAGGGAAAAGCCGGCACGAGCCAGGCTAATGTAATATAAGGAATTGATGCTACCATTTCAACCGGTTCAAAAGGTTAATATCAACAGAATCCACATTGCGCTTCATCATCACAACAATTGCTAATCCAACAGCAACCTCAGCTGCAGCTACGATCATAATAAAAAATACAAAAACCTGTCCTGAGGGATCCGAATGATAGGCCGAAAAAGCAGTAAGCAACAGATTGACTGAATTGAACATAAGCTCAAGACACATTAGAATTGCAATTGTATTTCTCCGGAATAATACACCCATCATTCCGATGCTGAAAAGTGCCACGCTCAGTCCAATGTAATTCTCCAGTGGAATAAGCTGTATCGCGGATGAGATCTCTTTCATAGTTATAAATTATAAGTTATGAGTTATAAATTTTGTACTTAGCCTGATTAATTCACAAACTTTGTGAAACCTTTGTGTATTAGTTTATTGGTGGCAATAAAAAGCCTGGTTACCAAGGCCCTAAGACTCTAAGGTTCTCCAAGTTAAGAATGTCCATGAACTATTCAGGTTAGAAGTGATTATTGCACTTCTTAATACCTTTAATAACCCATAAGCCTCATTATTAATATTTTCAAATTCTTGTTCATCTAAATATTTTGTTTCCTTCTTAAAAACTGCTTGCTTGTAATATATTCTCTCTTCTCTTCAACAAGGAATTGGTAAAGTCTTATTATACGAACAGTAAACAGAAATCTCCTGTCTTTTAATATACTTTTTCCGCTCACTAATACCTTACCTCTCCTAACTCATAACTCTCAAACGTCCTTCTTTCCAAGCATCAAGGCTCCGACCATGGCAGATATAAACAGGATAGATGACATTTCGAATGGAAGAAGAAACTCATTAAATAAAACTGTTCCTATTCCGGTCACCAACCCAAACTCACTTGTAAAAGGATACCTGGCATGTATTTCGAAAGTCTGACGGGTTGCAGCCAGCAAGACAAGAAAAAATATTCCGCCTGTTATTACCGCCGAGACCCGGGTTACGGTTGATTTACGAAGTATGATGGCTTTATTTAAATTAAGGAGCATAATCACAAACAGAAACAATACCATGATTGCACCCGTATAGACAATGACATGAACTACAGCCAAAAATTGCGCATTTAATAGAATATAGTGACCTGCCATTGCCAGAAAACACACGATCAAATAAATTACATTGTTGATCGGATTCTTTGAGAATACAACCGCTAATGCACAGATGATCATTATTGCTGAAAGAAAATAAAATAGAAAGATCATTTTATAGTTTATTAAATGTCAGAATCATTTATTATGGGCAAAACGCTTTACTAGTTTAAACTCGTGCACAGCCTCGGTTTGTCGGGCTGAAATATCAATCCGCAAATTCGGATCAAGGGGTTCTACAAGGATATCTTTACCATAGACAAATGGTGCACGTTTATATTGCGACGCTACAATCCTGTCTGTAAGGAAGATAGCTTCCTTAGGGCAGGCATCTTCACAATCGCCGCAGTAGATACAACGTAACATATTGATTTCGTATATCGCAGCATATTTCTCTTCGCGATAAAGATGTTCTTCACCAGGTTTGCGTTCAGCGGCTTTCATAGTGATTGCCTCGGCAGGGCATGCGACGGCACACAGTCCACAGGCGGTGCACCGTTCACGACCCTGATCATCGCGTTTCAAAACATGCTGGCCTCTGTAAACCTTGCTAAACTCCCTTTTTTGTTCCGGATAACTTATTGTTGTCTTTTTACTAAAAAAGTGACTTATGGTGATAGACATTCCCTTGAGAATGGCAGGGATATAGATCCTTTCCATGAAGGTCATCTTCTTGTCAGAGACCATTACCGATCTGTTTGTTAAATTTTGCATAGCGATCGGATTAAGTTAATTCAGTAAAGAAATAATAGATTCCGGTGGCCATAATATTGAAAATTGCCATAGGAATTAAGCCCTTCCAGCCCAGGTTCATCAGCTGGTCATACCGGAACCGTGGTAATGTCCACCGGATCCACATGAATAGGAAGATCATCGCAAAAATCTTCATGAAGAAGAATCCTGTACCCAGAAGCGTAACCGTATTCTGAGCGAGTCCCAGATCATCAAGAAACGGCATATTATAACCTCCGAAATATAATGTCGCAATCACTGCTGATGAGATAAACATGTTGATGTACTCGGCAAATAGATAAAACCCCAGTTTCATCGAGCTGTATTCGGTATGGTAGCCTCCGATAAGTTCAGTTTCACATTCAGGCAGGTCAAACGGAGCACGGTTTGTTTCTGCAAAAGCGCAGGTGATAAAGATAAAAAATCCGAGAGGCTGGTAGAAGATATTCCAGTGCATGCCATGTTGTTGCGATACGATCTCATGAAGGCTTAGTGAACCTGTAGTCAGAACAAGTGCAATGATTGACATTCCCATTGCCAGTTCATAGCTGATCATCTGGGAGGCTGCGCGTATGGCTCCAAGGAGTGCATATTTATTATTCGAGGCCCAGCCTCCGATCATGATACCATAAACACCGATTGAGACCATGGCAAAAACATACAGAATTCCAATGTTCAGGTCGGCGATTTGCAAGGAAAATTCCTTTCCGCCAATCGTCAGACTACCTCCCCACGGAATGACAACTCCAGTCAATAAAGCGGTTGTCATGGCTATGGAAGGGCCGATTATAAAAAGTTTTCTGTTTGCTGTGAGCGGAATGATCTCCTCCTTCATAAACATTTTAAGACCGTCAGCAAGCGGTTGTAATAAACCGAAGGGGCCTGCACGGTTAGGACCACGTCTATCCTGCATAAACGCGGCTACTTTTCGTTCTCCATACGTCGAGTACATCGCCACGATAAGTGTGACAAGTAAAATGATGAACAGAAAAATAGTTTTAAAAATCAGTGTTGTCAAATCCATATCAAATGGTTTCTTTTAGCCTTACAATTATCAAATTAACATTTTGACTTAATGTGTTTTACTTCACAATTCGCACCGCATCACCAGGGTTTGTCAGATAATGATTCTGTGAGATTACCGAATGACGTTCAATTGTTCTGGGTCCTTCTATAACCCAGTCCCCGGTTTCTTTATGATCAAACCGGCAATCGTTACAGATAAATTCTTCCAGCTCACCATATTTGTCTTTTCTACCGGTTACCCTGAGCAGTTCTTCACCTTTCATCCAAAGGACAACCTTACCGCTGCATTTTTTGCATTCACGGTGAGCGTCGAAGGGTTTTGTGAACCATACCCGGCTTTTAAACCGAAAGGTGTTATCCGTTAAGGCGCCAACAGGACATACGTCGATCATGTTACCTGAAAAATCATTGTCTACGGCTCTTTGGATATGTGTACTTATTTCGGCATGATCGCCACGGCCGAGTACCCCATGAACACGTTTTTCGGTAATTTGATCTCCGACCATCACACAACGGTAACACAGAATACAACGGTTCATATTCAGTTTGATCTTATCGCCGATGTCAATTGGTTTAAACGTTCTCCTTTCTTCGACTGTTCGGGTTTCCTGAAGGCCGTGCACATAAGAGAGGTCCTGCAGATGGCATTCGCCTGCCTGATCGCAAACCGGACAGTCCAGAGGATGGTTAAGCAGAAGAAATTCGGTTATTGCCTGACGGCTTTCCATAGCTTCAGGAGATGTTATATTCTGAACAACCATACCGTCCTGAACGAGTGTACGGCACGAAGCGACAAGTTTTGGCATAGGTCGCGGATCTTTGGCAGAACCCTGGGCAACTTTTACCAGACAGGTTCGGCATTTTCCTCCACTCCCCTCGAGCTTTGAATAATAGCACATAGCAGGAGGTACCACGCTGCCACCAATCTTACGGGCAGCATTCATGATGGTTGTACCGGCTTCTACCTCCACCTCAATATTATCGATGGTTACCTTTAAAAGGGGCATTTCTGTAGTTTTATGTGTTCTTCAAATTCTTCACGGAAATGACGAATTGCACTGGCGACAGGCCATGCAGCTGCATCTCCGAGAGGACAAATTGTATTTCCTTCAACATGTTTTGATATATCTACAAGCAAATCAATATCTTTGGTTGTACCCTGACCGTTTTCGATACGGGTTAAGATCTTCTCCATCCAGCTTGTGCCTTCGCGGCAAGGGCTGCACTGACCACAGGACTCATGGCGGTAAAATCTTGCAAACGTCAGGAGATTCTTAACGATACAGGTGGTATGGTCCATGACTATAAATCCTCCTGAGCCAAGCATAGTACCCGTTTGAAACCCTCCCTCAGACAATGATTCATAACTCATAAGCCGTGGCTGACCCGCAGCAGTTTTAAGAATTAATTCCGCCGGAAGTATTGGAACAGAGGAGCCTCCTGCAACAACGGCTTTTAGCTTATTTCCATCTCTTATTCCTCCACAATACTCATCACTGAATATAAATTCTTCTACCGGGAGGCCCAGTTCTATCTCATAAATACCAGGTTTATTAATATGTCCGCAAGCTGAAATAAGTTTTGTCCCTTTGCTGTTTCCAACACCTATTGCAGCGTATGCATCACTTCCATTGTTAATTATCCAGGGAAGAGTAGCGATGGTTTCAACATTATTAACCACTGTAGGGCAGCCGTATAATCCGACAATAGCCGGGAATGGTGGTTTAATCCTGGGATTGCCGCGTTTACCTTCCAGCGATTCAAGAAGTGCTGTTTCTTCGCCGCATATATATGCTCCGGCGCCCGGATGGCAATACAAGTCAAGGGAGTAACCTGATCCAAGTATATTCTGACCAAGATACCCGTTATTGTATGCTTCCTGTATGGCTTTTTCAATAATGTTTAATACATAAAATAGTTCGCCGCGAATGTAAATGTAGGCCGTCTTAGCTCCCAGAGCATACGATCCAAGGATCATCCCTTCGATAAGCTGATGGGGATTAAGAGTTCCAATGTGTCTGTCCTTGAATGTCCCGGGTTCACTTTCATCATAATTACAAACCAGGTATCTGTCCTTGCCGCTTTGTTTATCGATGAATCCCCATTTCATCCCGGTAGGAAAACCGGCACCGCCACGACCTTTTAATCCCGATTTCTTCACTTCATCGGTGACTTCATCCGGAGTTAGAGTCTTTAATGCCTTTTCAACGGCGGTATAACCTCCCAGATTTCTGTAAACCTGAAATCCGGCGAGACCTGGAACATCAATATTTTTTAGTAAGATCTGTGTTGCCATGTATTACAGGTAAGGATTAGTATGTGAAATTTTATTTTCACGTTTCCATTTTTCCAGCAGTTCATCGGCTTTATTAGTTGTAAGGTTTTCGTGATATTCTTTACCTACCTGAATAACAGGTCCATTCCCACATGCAGCAAGACATTCAACAGTTTTAAGTGTGAACTTGCCATCCTGCGTGGTCTCTCCCGGTTTGATCCCTAGTTTGGCTTCGAAGTGAGCAAGAATATTTTCAGCACCTCTTAACCAGCAAGGTCCTGTCTGACACACCTCAATCACACAATTTCCAACGGGTTTAAGGTTAAACATGCTGTAAAATGAGGCGACTTCGTAAACTTCGATTGACTCAATCTTTAGTAAGGATGCCACGTAATCCATCATTTCAGGACTAAGCCATCCATTATTTTCAGACTGGGCTATGTGTAATAACGGTAGAAGAGCAGATTTTTCACGACCCTTGGGATACCTGTTTATAATCCGATTCACCAGATCAAGCGTCTCTCGACTAAATTCACTGATTTTAATATTATCCTGCATTATATTCTTTTTTTCTTTTTGGATAGACGTTGCGCGCAACGTCAGGACGATTCGCGCATCGTCGCTTACAATTTATGCATCTAATTCTCCTGCAATAACATTCATAGAACTCATTGTTAGGATGGCGTCCGAAAGCATATTTCCCTGCACCATTTCAGGGTATGCCTGATAATAGATAAAGCATGGCCTGCGGAAATGAAGTCTTGATGCAGTACGTCCACCATCGCTGACTAGATAATACCCCAGCTCTCCGTTAGCAGCTTCAATGGCATGGTAAACCTCACCGGCAGGAATATCTGTTTCTCCCATAACAATTTTAAAATGCCAGATCAGCGCTTCCATGTTGTTATAAACCTTTTCTTTAGGAGGAAGGACAAAACGAGGATCGCTTGCGTAATAAGTCGTTTTATCTTCCATTTTATCCAGTTTGTCCAAAGCCTGATGGATGATGCTCATACTCTGCTTCATCTCCTCCTGGCGGACCATGAACCTGTCGTAGGTATCGCCACTCGAACCAACAGGAACGGTAAAATCAAATTCATCGTATGAGCAATATGGATTCATAACCCTTACGTCATAATCCAGACCGCAAGCCCGCAGATTAGGACCTGTAAACCCATAGGCAAGTGCACGATCGAGTGGGAAAGCCCCAACATTGATAGTACGGTCCATAAAGATCCGGTTCCTTGACAGCAGGTTTTCAAACTCTTTTAATTTCGCAGGGAATGTTTTAAGAAAATACCTGATTTTATCCCAAACTTTAGGACTGAAATTACGTTCGAAACCGCCTATTCTGCCCATATTTGTCGTGAGCCTGGAGCCGCAGATTTCTTCATATATTTCGTAAATAAATTCCCTGTCCTGGAAAATGTACGTAAAGCCTGTCAGGGCTCCACTGTCGACTCCAATCACGCTGTTGCAGATGATATGGTCGGCCAGCCGTGCGAGCTCCATGATAATTATCCTGAGGTAATCGACACGTTTTGGGGTTTCGATGCCAAGTAATTTCTCGACCGTCATGTGCCAACCCATGTTATTCATAGGTGCTGAGCAATAATTCAGACGGTCGGTAAGCGGAGTGACCTGATAAAATGGCCGACGTTCTGCGATTTTCTCGAATGCACGATGAATATATCCTATCGTTTGTTCTGTACTAACAATAAACTCACCGTCCATGAGCATTACATTCTGGAATACGCCATGGGTTGCAGGATGCGTCGGGCCGACGTTAAGGGTGTTATATTCCTTTGGCTCCTCTGCCTTGACAATGTCTTTGTCCCAATAATCGGTTTTAACTCCTTTTGCCATTTATGGTCTGTAATTTCTATAAAAAATTTACCTTCCAAACATAGTGTCATCCTTATCCTCACGGGTCTGATCCTCGAGAGGGAAGTCTTTTCTTAATGGAAAGGCTGTCATTTCCTCAACATTCAAAATACGTTTGAGGTTTGGATGTCCATCAAAAAGTATCCCAAAGAAATCGTATGTTTCACGTTCCATCCAGTTGGCAGATGGCCATACAACCGTTGCAGTTGGAACATGCGGGTCTGAAATGACAGTTGCAGTCTTTAAACGAATTCTATGATTATTTACAAAGCTATGTAAATGATATACTACTCCAAGCTGTTCTTTTTCAGGATAATGCATGCCACAAAGGGTTGTCAGGAAATTGAATTGCAATTCACTGTCATCCCGAAGAAATAGCAGGAGTTCCTGAATAATTTCCTTGCTGACCGTAACACAAAGCATGTCGGCCAGAATTTCATGGTGTTCAATCGAGTTGCCGAACTTTTCGTTCAGCTTTGTTACGACTAACTGGTCTCTTTCTGGAATGGTCTGGAACACAAAAATATATTTTATTCGATGTTATATTTATTCATCAGATCCTGATATTCTTTAGAATTTCTTCTTCTTAAGGATTCATTTCCAACAAGTTCCTGTATTTTAATAATACCGTCAATGATTTGTTCGGGACGGGGTGGACAGCCTGGGACATATACATCCACTGGTATTACTCTGTCAATACCTTGTAAAACACTGTAAGTGTCGAAGATACCGCCACTCGAAGCACACGCGCCAACCGCAATTACCCATTTTGGTTCTGCCATCTGAATATAAACTTCACGCAGGACAGGTCCCATTTTTTTTGCAACGGTTCCCATAACCATAAGAAGGTCGCTTTGACGCGGCGAAAAGCTCAGTCTTTCTGAACCAAATCGAGCCAGATCGTAGTGGGCTCCCATTGTGGCCATAAATTCTATTCCACAGCAAGAAGTAGCGAAAGGCAATGGCCATAATGAGTTTTTGCGTGCAAGTCCTACTGCTTTTTCCATTGAAGTGGCAAAGAAACCCTGTCCTGAGATCCCTTCGGGAGTCTCGGCTATTGTAGGAGCTAAACTAATTTTTTCTTTATCGAACATGAATAAGATATTATAAGCCAGCCTTAACGTTTATCCCATTTTAATGCACCCTTCATAATAATGTAAATAAACCCTGCAAGAACAAGGATCATAAACAGAAACATATCGAGAAAGCCCTCTTTACCTAAAGCCTTGAAATTTACTGCCCAAGGGTACATAAAGATCACTTCAACGTCAAAAAGGACGAACAGTATCGCGATAAGGAAGTATTTAACTGAGAATGGGCTTCTTGCATTTCCTAATCCTTCAATTCCACACTCAAAATTCTCAAGTTTAGCCCTGGAAAATCTCTTTGGCCCAAGAAAATGAGTTGCGACCATTGTAGTAATTACAAAGCCAAAAACTAAAAGTGTCTGAATTAAAACAGGGATATAATCTTGTGGCATATTTGTTAAAACTGAGTTTGTAAAATAATGTAATCAATATTTAACTAAACAACGAATATTTTATTTTGTTCGTAAAGTTAAAAAAAAAGCGGCTTAACCAAACACATTCAATAAAATCTAAACCAGCTTTTCATCAGGTAGTAAATGGTCTCTGCTGTTCTCACTTTCGCCAGCAGTTGCAGACCTTTTTTCTCTGTATTTTATGATCTCAAAGGGTAAATTTCCAAGAAAAAATCCTAATCCAAGAATCATTAAAAAAGTAAAATTATTCCCCAGAACATTGATAATGCTCAGAGCAAGAATGATGATCAGGCCGTTAATGAGGATAATCAAAAGAGTGGAATTCAAATGAGATAGACCAATTCGTAATAGCTGATGATGAATATGATTCATATCTGCCCTAAAAGGAGATCTCCGTCTGTAGATTCTGATTGCAAAAACCCTCAAAGTGTCAATCACTGGGACAATCATAATGGCCAGCGAAAGAGCAGGCAAACCCTCCATTACATTGCTATCTGCAGGAATAAATTCGTTAAAATGTATTGTAAAAACCGCCAGGATGGTTCCAAGGATTAAAGAACCGGTGTCGCCCATGAATATTTTATTCGTTTTCCCAAAAACATTGAATAGGAAAAAAGCTCCTAAACTTCCTGCCAGACTAAAACATGCAATTGTATAAAGCGGATCCCCTGCATTCAAGAACCATACCCCATAAGTCAGGGAGACCAGAATACCAGTTCCGGAGGCTAATCCATCGATTCCATCAATAAGGTTAAACGCGTTTATAATGCCTACCAAAGCGATTACAGACAAAATAGTTCCAAAAATGTAACCGGTCTGACCAATTCCAAACAGACCATGAAGGTCCGTCAGCCGATAATTCCCAAGCAGTACAAGCCCAAATGCTACGGCCAGTTCAATAAGTAACTTACGAACAGCTGAGGTGCCAATGAGATCATCCTTCAGGCCAACACTAAACATCACAAATATTGCAGCAAATAAGTATTTTAGACAGTCAATATTTACTTTTCCGGAAGCAATAAGCAAACTAATGACGAAACCAATCAGAATAGAAATCCCGCCAAGGGTAGGAACGACTATTTTAGTTGCGGACCGCTCGTTTGGAACATCAAACAATTTTTTTACCCTTGCTATCCTAATAATAATTGGAATACTAAAATAGGCTATCGAAAAACCTATAGTTAAACTAAAAAAAATGTTAACAAGTAAAGCAGTATTAGAAGACATTCCTCAATATTATGTTTAAGAAATTGCAGGAAGATAAATTCCCGAAATTTTTGATAAATGAAAAAACTTAAGCTTTTCCTGTTAATATTATTGAAATTTACAGGTATCGGGACACAAAATTATATTTCTTTCCCAAAATTATGTCTGTATTTATATGTAGTTCTGAAATATAACAATATTATAACATTAATCCCGGCGTCTTTACGCTAATTTAAAATTGTCTATATTTGTGAGTCTCAATTCTAAAATGAACAACTTAAGCCAAATTTTCTGCTACGATGAATGCTGACTCAGAGTTATTTCAAAGGATCAGCCAGGGCAGTGAGGAGTCATTTACTGAGGCATTCGATCAACATTATGCTCCGCTATGCTTTTATGCTGACAAGTTTATACATGATATGGACGAATCCCGGTCACTCGTACAGGAGGTTTTTGTTGATCTTTGGACAAAGCGCTCTAAGATTCATATTAAGCAATCGTTAAAAAGCTACCTTTTTAAATCTGTGAGGAATATATCTCTTGATTACATTAAGCACAAGAATGTAGAATCAAAATACCTCAAACATTCGCAGCATGAATCCGAAAGTGATGATCGTGATTTAATTGAAGAAGCAGAACTCAATGCCTGTATCAACAGAGCGGTAGAAGAATTACCGGAAAAATGCCGTGAAATCTTTTTACTTTGCCGGTTTGAAGATTTAACATACAAAGAAATTGCAGATCGTCTTAATTTGTCAATCAAGACTATTGAGATGCAGATGAGCATTGCCTTAAAAAAATTACGATTAAAACTAACTGATCGTCAGCATATTCAATTGTTGGTATTCCTTATTTCGAAAAAATAATTCTTTCCGTTACGGGGTAATTTGCGGATTGATCGTCTTACCTTCAAATCAGATTTTAAGACGTATTAAAATGGACCATCTGCTGCCCGATATTGACTTACAAATAGCTGCCTTTTTATCCGGAAACTGCAGTACTGAAGAGGCGGAAGCCTTAATGCTATGGCAAAATCAGTCGGATGAAAATAAAAAAACGTTCGATTTGGCTTCCAAGGCCTGGAAAAATTGTCTCTATCAATTATCGAAAGCAGAAATCAGAAATGATAAGGAACTAGTATTAAGGTCGATACTCAGTCAAACAACGCTCGAGTTAAACAGAAGTAAGGCACTTTCAAAACTTCTGCGTATAGCCGCTTTTCTTGCTGGACCAGTATTGCTTGCCATTGGATTATATGTTGGATATACAACGAAATCCAACAAGGTAGTTGCCTGGAATTCAGTTTCGGCACCCCGTAAACATATCGCAATCTTTAATATGGCCGACGGCACTGAGATTTGGTTAAATGCAGGATCGACCCTAAGTTATCCGACCGAAATTCAAAATAATAAGAGAGAGGTAAAACTTGTTGGTGAGGGATATTTTAAGGTTACCAAGGATGCGTCCAAACCGTTCATTGTATCCACACCAAATACTACAGTCAGGGTACTTGGAACAACCTTCAACATGAAAGCCTACCCTGATGAAGAAAAGGTGACGACCACCCTGGAGGAGGGTTCAATAGAACTAACAACAACCAAAAGCGGCAACTTACCATGTAAACTAAGGCCTGGGGAGCAGGCTATTTGTGTAGTTAAAGAGAATAAGATCACAGTTAATCAAGTTGATGCAAGCAGATTCAGTGCCTGGAGGAGCGAAAAATTTTTATTCAGGGATGCAGATCTGAAGACAATAATCACCGAGCTCGAGCGGTTGTACGATATTAAAATTCATATTAACAATCCTAAACTTGCTACTCTGCGCTTCAGAGGAATGTTCAGTTATGATCAGGATTTACTCGATGCTTTCGAAACGCTAAAGCGAAGTGTTACTATGAACTATACAATCAAAGGTCGGGAAGTATGGCTTGAATAAATATTCATGTTAATATATATAATATTTTTACTGTTTATTTAGTAACACAAATGTAACACGTATGTAATTGATTTGTAATATTATAGGTGGTTTTTTGTTGTTTAATAATTTGTTAAATGATGCTTTAAAAACTTAATAAATTTAAAAAATCTAAGTGCCTATGAGAAAATAAACTGCGATGGATCAGATGCAAAAAACAACGGAAATAGTCTCACCTATTCCCGTTGCAGAAAAACGCCGGTGAAGGCGAAAAACGAATAAATCATTTTATTACACAAAAACATTCAAAAGTATGAAAAAAAAACCCAATCTAAACAGGGGGAGGGAACTCCTGTTTAAAAAAGTGTCACGTATTATGAAACTATTCTTAGCTATTTTGGTGATTACAATCACGCAGGCAACGGCAAGTGTATATTCACAAACTGTCCGTCTGAACCTCAAAATGGAGAATGCGACAATTGCCGAGGTTTTTGATGCAGTTGAAAAGCAATCCGAGTTTTTCTTTTTCTACAATAAAGGGCAGATCAATGATCAGAAAAAGGTTTCTATCGATTTGCAGGACAGTAAGATAGATGAAGTTTTGGCCACAGTCTTTGGGAAAGATGCTGTGAGCTATGAAATTATTGGCAGAAATATTATCGTTAAATCGACTGATCCTTCGGGCTCCTCTTCATCACAACAGGCAGGTCAGAAGATATCCGGCAAGGTTACTGACCAGACTGGGAGCGCTCTGCCTGGTGTAACTGTGGTAGTTTCCGGCACGTCGACAGGAACGATTACTGATGGAGATGGAAATTATAGCCTTACACTTCCTGCTGGTGCAAGAAGTGTGATATTTTCTTTTATTGGATTACAAAGCCAGGAGATTTTGGTTTCTGGCAAAAGCACGTTAAATATTACAATGAATGAGCTCACGGTGGGTCTGGAAGAGATCGTGGCGATTGGTTATGGAACAACAAAAAAGCAGGATTTATCTGCGGCTGTTGCTGTTGTTCAAAACGTAGAAAAATTAAAAGAATCTCCTCAGCTAAGTATTGCCGGGATGATTCAGGGACATGTTCCGGGCGTTACAATCGTTAATCAGGGTGGCCAGCCAGGTGCAGGTCCGCAGGTAACGATACGCGGAACTGGTTCAAAGACTGAAAGTGTATTGTATGTCGTGAATGGTGTTCCGGATGCTCCATTTAATCCTGAGGATGTTGAATCGATTACTGTTTTAAAGGATGCTGCCTCAGCTGCTATTTATGGTGCACATGCCGGTTCAGCAGGTGTTATACTTATTACTACACGTCAGGCAAAGGAAGGGAAACCAACGATTGAGTATAATGGATTTTATGGTGTAAGATCGGCATGGAAATTACCACAATCACTAACTGCAAGTGATGAGGCAAAGGTTTCGAACCTGGCATACACCAATGCGGGGATGACTCCCCTTTCGGGCTGGGATGTTACAAAGAATCCCAACGATCAGGTTAACCGTACAAACTGGATAGGCACAGTTTTCAGGACAGCAGCCGTTCAGCGCCATACGGTTACCGTTAATGGAGGGACAGACAAACTTACCACTTTGTTTCAGGCAAAGTACGAAAAAGAGGATGGGACACTTGTAAATACATATACCCAAAATATAACCTTACGGTTCAATTCCAGTTATCAGATCAACAAATACCTTAAATTCAAGGAAGATTTGTTCTGGATCAACAACGACAACAGGGGCACTGATACTCAAAGTGGATATACCGGAACTATTTTATCAGCCATTTACATGCCAAGGGCGGCAACTCCCTATTATGCCAATGGCAAATTTGGTGGTGTTGGCCCTGTTGATTCCCCTTATCTTGGTATCCATGGTGATGTCGTCAATCCTCTTGCATCGTTGTTGAGAAATCAGAGCTATGTCCGTAACAGCAATCTACTCTCTACCTCAGAACTTCATCTTACTGATATAGTAAAAGGCCTGGAAATTACTTCAAGGTTTGCTTACAAAGGTTTTAACTCATTTTACAAGAATTTCAATTATCTGCGCCCTGAGCCAGGTAAGCCAAACAACCAAAACAGCCTTGATTACAACACAGGAAAGGATTACCATTGGATTTGGGAGAATACAATTAATTACAGCCGAGTATTCGACAGGCACAATCTTGGTTTAATGGCATCAACAATGTCAAAGGAAGATGCTAGCAGAAGCTTCGGACTTACTGCCAGAGATTTCACCCGTGAAGATGCATGGGCGCAATATCTTGTAAACGCACAAACTTTCTCAAAAGACCGTCCCTGGGATGGCGAATATAAAGACCGCAACCTTTCGTATGTTGGACGTGTATCCTATAGTTATGCAGACCGTTATTTCGCCACTGCAAGTTATCGCCGTGATATAGCAGGTCGCCTCGCTGTTGGAAACCGTTCAAAGGATTATCCCGGAGTCACTGGAGCCTGGAAAATTACTTCAGAGCCCTGGTTTAAAGTTTCAATAATCGACCTTTTAAAGGTACGTGCCAGCTGGGGTAAAATCGGTAACCTGGGTTCAATTGGGATGTATTATGGATATCCAAGCCTTTCAGGCGATTACACCTACCAGGTTGGAAACGGGGCCCCTTATTCACCAGCCGCTTATGTTTCGAGCGCATATAATTCTAAGTTATCCTGGGAAACCACACAACAAACTGACTTCGGGATTGATGTGCTGATGTTAAAGAAGAGACTTAGCATTACCGCAGATTATTTCATGAAGAAAACTTTTGACCTTATTAAACAGCAGGATACCAAATGGACAGCCACTTATGGTGTCAGCGCACCTCTTATCAACGAGGGTGAGATCTCGAATAAAGGATTTGAATTTGCAGCCAACTGGTCTGATAAAACCGGTGAGCTAAATTATAATGTAGGACTTAACTTCGCGACGTTACAAAACAAAGTAACCTATATCGATCAGAACCCAACATCTTATTGGGCTCATGGTGATTCATGGAGAGGTATTCTTGCCCCCTTCCGTTCAACAGTCGGTCAGCCCTACTATTCTTATTGGCTGGTTCAAACAGCAGGTATATTTAAGAGTGCCGCCGAGGTAGCAGCATATACTAAAGATGGCGCTCTTATTCAGCCAAATGCAAAACCTGGAGACCTTAAATTTATTGACAAGAATGGTGATGGGAAAATCAGTGATGCCGACCGGGTTTATATGGGCAATGCTTTCCCAAAATTCACTTATGGATTCAATGTAAATTTAAACTGGAAAAACTGGGACTTAAGTATGTTCTTCCAGGGAGTCAGTGGTGTTAAACTATTTAACGCGTTCAAAGAGTCGACGTTAAATGCTTCTGAGCAAGGTTACAATCGCTGGGACAAAATTCTAGGCGCGTGGTCACCTACAAACACAGGCTCGTCAATTCCGCAAATTAGCGCAAGTGATGCAAATAAAAACTTTGGAACACCTTCTGACTGGTACCTTGAAAACGGCGATTATCTTCGTTTGAAGAACCTTTTAATCGGCTATACATTCAAAAAGACACCTTGGAATGGTTCGCTTAGACTGTATTTCAGCGGAGAGAACCTCCTTACATTCACAAAGTATTCAGGAATGGATCCCGAAGTTGGAGGTTACGGTCTTGATGGAGGCCAGTATCCTGTATCAAGAGTATTCTCATTTGGAGCTAAACTTAATTTCTAATTTTAAAAAATCAGAAAAATGAAAAAAATATATTTCATCTTATTAACCCTCGTTCTTTCTACCTCTTGTTCGAAAGACTGGGTCGACACCAAGCCTAACGGACTGCCAACTACGGCGTATTTCTGGCAGAGTGAGGAGGATATCAATAAGGCAGTCGCGGCAATGTACATTTCATTACGTTATGAATCAACCTGGGGACGTAACCTCTTCTGGGTTCAGGCTGCCAGCGATGACCTGATCATTGGACGTACAAAGGCAGATGCCGAAAACATCAAAAACTTTATTTGTTCTGGCCGCGAAGGATATACAGTTGGCGCCTTCAATGACCTTTACTGGACAATGGATAAGGCAAATCAGCTTCTGGCGAATATTGATAATGCAAAGAATGTTAGTGATGCGATTAAAAATCGCGCCAAAGGGGAGGCATATTTTATCCGCGGACTGACACACTTCTGGGTAGCTTATTTATACGGCACAGATAAACAAGGAGTTCCTTATGACGGACCAGAAAATCCGGAATACCAAAAACGAATTCCACCACAATTGGCATCTGTCAAGGATAACTATGCTCAAATAATCTCAGACTTTACAAAAGCTGCGGATCTCCTTCCCTTATTCCAGACTTATGGCAGTGCCGATCAGGGACGTGCACATAAAGCAGCAGCATGGGGATATATGGTAAAAGCTTATGCTTACTGGGCTGCCTGGGATAATACTAAATGGGCATTAATTCCTGATTTGTGTGATAAAATTAAGAACGAAGGTGGCCGTGCACTGGCAAAAGTCTCTGGCGATCCTAAAGCAAGTTTTAGGGCAGCTTTCACAATTGCCCAAAATTGGGGATCCGAGTATATCTGGTCTGTGACATCAGGTACACAGGGAGGCAGTGAATTTCCGGGCGTAGTTCTCGAAAATAAAGGATGGGGTAAATATAACGGATGGGGATATTTCCAGCCAACGGAAGAGCTCTACGAAGAATACGAAGCCAATGATCCGCGCCGTGAAGTTACAATTCTAAAATTTGGAGACCAGTTTACCTATTTTGGAGTTCCTACAAGGTATAATTCAACAAATAGCCTATCGGGATTCCAGATTAACAAATATATGGAGCCCTATAGCTATGGAACAGGTGGTAATTCAGGTTCTAATGCTTTCATTAATCAAAACGGCGATTATCCAACCACTTCCCTGAACCTCCCATTGATGCGGTATGCTGAGGTGCTTCTATTTAAAGCTGAGGCACTTATAAATCTCAATAGGGCTTCGGAGGCTGCAGCACCTTTGAACGAAATAAGGGCTCGTGTCGGACTCGACCCTGTTGCCACTCCAACACTCGATGCATTGAAACATGAACGCCGCTGTGAGCTTGCCTGCGAATGGACTGACCGGTTTCATGACTTAAAACGTTGGGGCGATGTGGCTAAAATCCAGATGCCATTACATGGCCGGAGTCATGCCGATAAGACAAATCCTGACTCTCCTTACACAATAGTTCAAGTATGGAAAGCCAGAACTTACGATCCTGCAAAGGCTATCGTCTGGCCTTACAATCCGGATGAAATTTCACGTTCGAACGGCGCCTATAAACAAAATTCAGGCTGGTGATCCAATCTGCTTAATCCTTATCCTGAAATAAAAAACTATTCATCGGTTATTTCATTTTTCATGCGATAATCCATTAGATTTTACAAGAGCCGGAGGTCCGGCTCTTGTTTTATTTTATACTTTTGGGTGATTTTTAGCCACCGGCAGGTATCTCCTGAAAAATTCAGCAGAGTCTGTAACCTCTGCCCGTAAGGTGCCGGATTCAAAAAAGGATATCACATTAAACGTGTTGTTATACATTGTTTTATAATTGGACATTGAGAATGGTTTATCTGACTCCCCTTTATTGGAAAGCCAGTGTAGTTTGGCCTGATTTTCTGCAGTAAGTTTTGTATTGGCAAGACTTGCATAGTGAGACAAAAGGTTCAGTGCTTTTTTTCCAAATTGATCCGTCGAAGGTGTTTGCCAGGCTTTGCGTATATAACTGGGATCAAATGGCTTCTCAAACTGATTCCTGTAGGTTTGTTCACAAACAGGGCTGGAAGGTCCAAGTTGCAAGAAATTAATCCTACCTTTGATGCTCAAAATATGCCAAAGAACGCTAACGATAAAATCCTATTGGTGATTTTCTCACTGAATTGCCTGTTCAGTGAGTCAGCTCACAGCGACCCATGTGAGAATAGCAGGGTAATAGATTGGTAATATTTACCACCCTTATACATACCATCAGGTGCATAAAGCAGATCATCACTGTAGGCATATAATATCTCCTTTCCACCTAGAGGCAAAACTAATTGGTGTTAATTTCCCATTATTGCAAATATCCGGAAGACAACACATCATATCTTCACGAGGAATAATATTTT
The DNA here is from genome assembly GCA_903850335.1 of uncultured Bacteroidia bacterium. Classification (GTDB taxonomy): domain Bacteria; phylum Bacteroidota; class Bacteroidia; order Bacteroidales; family Prolixibacteraceae; genus JAAFHB01. The sequence goes on from CAINLJ010000013.1 coordinate 34,020, forward strand.
GGACTTTCATCACGTGAACCATAAACACAAAATTTCCAACTTTGTAACTCAATACATTAATTACTAAGCTCTCTCGAATATTTAAGATCTAATCTGTCAAAATATTTACTTCCTTAGGTGCCATAAAAGTTGTATTCACCTTCCCGTTGGGCATTTTTCTGTGTTCAATTTTCACTACTCCATATGGGGTAGGGAATGTCCCCTTTACCCATTGCAAATCGCCAAGGTGCGGTTCAATTTTAATTACTTTACAACCTGGTTTTATTACCTTTACACCTAATACATATTGTGTCAACCACGAAGTAGGCCCCGAAGCCCAACCATGACACAAACTGTGGCGTAAACTTTTATAACAATACCCACCATACGTTAAATGAACATCCGTTTTCCCTTCCGGAACAAGTTCATCAATTCGGGCACCATTTTTCATCCAGTCGATATCAAAATCTTCCCAGAAAGTTGTTGCACCAAGGTCGAGCATACCGCCCCAATATTGCCGGATATTGTCGATTGCGCCCTGAAAATCGCCAGCCTTTGCGCGCGCCAGGAGCATATAATAACCGTAATAGGTAGACATTTTATGAACACTGTCACGGGCCAGTATTTCGGAATTGGTTTTTTCAGGTGAGACTATTTCTGCGAGGGCAAGTAGTGCTGCAGCCTGTTTTGATCCTGACATTTCGGGTGTATGTTTTTTGAGTTTTGTCAGGCTTAAGCTGCATATTTTTACAGTTTCCACATCACCCAGAATCGTGCAGAGCTCAACGCCTGCCTGGAAAGTCATGACCATCAATGATTGCAAACCGGCATGAATAGCTAGTATATTCTCGCTTGAGGGCCAATCAAGAAAACGTGTACCATCAAGGATCTCTTTCCCGTCCGGGTCAATTTTTGTTGAAAGTTGCCGTAATAAAGCCCCAAGGTAAACCTTCTGTTGCTTAAGATAATCGAGATTTCCCTGGTAATAGTACCAGTCACGGTGGATCAGTATCCACCACATTGAATAGGAGCTGATACCATTCATCCAGTTGGGAAGCGGAGTGATATTACGGACCAGATCAAGGCTTTTCGGAACAACACCGATGTTTCCGAACACTGAATTTATGGTCATCACCTCAGTGTGCATATCTCCTATCCATACTAGCCGGTCGCGTTTAATACCGTCCCAAAGGTAATCCTGCATATTCAGATGAACAGTATAAGCACCTGTCATCCAGATTTTATTGAGCCGCTCGTCATTACAACTGAATGAACCCAGGTAAGGGATATCTCGGTAGGTAAAGATAGCGTTCACCTCCTTCAACTCCAGTTTTGTGTTAGGATCAACCAGCTGAATGTTGGCAAATCGGAATCCTGAATTGCCAATTTCCAGTCGTCCCAACCAGGGTAATTCGACAATAAAATCCCGCATCGCATGGTCATTGGTTGCCCCGTCTTTTGAAATATCGCTCAGAGTTTCACTCACCGATTCCCCTAGCCGTATACGGACCTTTGCGGCAGGATTGTTGTTGCTAATGGTTGTTACAAGCTCGATACCACCCTGGATTTCTCTTCCGAAATCAAGGATAATCCCAGGTTTGGAATCTTTATCACTGATCAACGTAAGGTAGATACCCTGGTTCAGGTCTGCCTGTCCAATGCCAGGTTTAAGGATGTTCTCTGCGTTCAACACCTGTTTTCCGGAGTGATTATCGTAAACCGAGATAACGCGGGTAGGATTGAGAAATGTCCGCGTTAATGCTGTTGACCTTCCACTTATTCCATCCTTTATAAATACAGGCGGTAACTGGCCAAAAGATGTTCCTGAAACGCATAAAAGCAAGATCCCCAATAATTTTCGGCTACAAATTTTCATTATAATATATTTATTGATAGTAATGATAAGAATTCGCTTTGGATCAAAAAATGATTCGCCACTTTTACCTAATGATATTTTTTATTGATTGATAGCTGTATAGATAGTTAAACTGTCCCCAGGGGAACATCGCCATTGACATACCAATCGAGCGGATCCGCATCGTTTTGCATGTTATCAGACCATTTAAATTCAAAATCGGGATGATGGCAAGTTTCAACGAGTTGTATTAATGGTGGTGTGATCATCTGCTTATTCCGCTCAACGACAAAATTTATCTTTTGAAAATCGGCCCATTTTCCGCTGACATATTTCTGGAGTTTATTGCCACCAAAAAAACGGTAATCGTACACCAGCCATCTTGTTTTTGGATTCCAGTCCATATCGAGGTAGAGCCTCATCCAGTTATCCCCCGAATTTGGCGTCATGGCAGCAGTAGTTTCGGCGTTGAACCAGATATTTTTCCGGTCGGGGGCAATCTTTAAGAAGTGAAAATCATTTCTCCCAGTGATATTGGTGCAGGTAATCGCAGGTTTTGAAACTGCACCCGTGTGGTTTCGTGGCTGCGTATCGCCAGTATAGGAAAATTCAATCCAGGGCCACCCACTCACCTTATGCGACTCGTTTGGCCATTGTGACTCACGGAAAGTGAAAAAAGATAGGTAATTCTTTCCAACTACAACCTTCGAAATCCAGATGATCAATGGTTTGCCATCCAAATAAAACCAGCAATCCGGGTAATAATATGGTGCCCTGACAGCATCCATTTCATTCATGAGTTCATTGGCTTGTTTCGGGTAGACCAACGTTATGGTGGCATCGATCACCAAAAGGTCGACAAAAGTATCGGTGAGTAACTGGATGCTACGCATATGTGCCCAGTAATCGGCTCCGCGGTAATAGCCATAAACGCGTTTACCCCAAAAATGCATCCCAATCGGTCCACCAGGTTTATACACCCGTTTCACCCAAAAATTATTTTTGTAATCCTGGAGCATCTCGGGATGATTTGCAACAGTACCATTCGATTGGAGTGTTCTGTCAAGGTCATCGGTTCCTGCTAATGGCTGGCTTCCTGTCGTATAGCATACAAAGACAAACAAGGAGAATATCAGTTGACGTTTCATCGCCGTTAATTTTTTTACACCATTTAAAATTTACAAGTCACACACAAACTTCATATTGGCCTACACTACAATAACTTATAGGAATAATGTATTTATCCCTTGTCTATTTTGTCCAGATGTAGCGGTAGTTGAATCGCCGGTTTGGAGCTGTGTCACCATCTGTACATAATGAAATCGGTGTTTTCAGGTCTGAAGCATTATCGCTCCATTTAAAATCAAATATGAATTTTGTCCCGGTTAGTCCGAGTAATTTTCGGGGAACAGACACCTCCAGTTTGTTCTCAGCGTACCTAAACTCTAAATCAGCTACCTTAATCCATGGATTTTCAGGGTGTGCAGGGTCAAAACGCATTAAGGTTGTTGTCTTTTCGTCCTTAATATTTTTATTGATAATAAAATCATAACCAAACCATCCTGTTTCGGGGTTGTTGTCTGCGTCAATCAAAAGCAACATCCAATTGTTGCCATTGCAGGAGGTGAGTTTTCCAGCAGTTTCAGCATAAAAACTGACACTTTGCTTATCAACGGCAACTTTACTGGTAATGATATCATTTCGTCCCGATTCATTTTTGTAATGTAATCCGCCGTACCCGTTATGGTCCCGATGCAAAACATCTCCTTTGGTATCCCTGAACTCATTAATCACTGTTTTCCAATCATCAAATTGTCCGTCCATTTTAACTGAATGCAGACCCTGCTGAACCGGAATGGGCCTGATTCCTTTGTATCGCCTGATATTCTGGGCCATCTGCATATAATAGTTATCGGTATAACCATCCATCATTGGCTGAATGCACCGATTGAATTCAGAGTTGTACTGATCGACAAAAAAGAAAGGACTTTTACGGTGCATAAAGGCGAAATTATCCTGTTGGTATTTTCCAGCTGTCCATTCATTCCAGTCATTGATATAGAGCATTTCAGGATCACTTTTTAGTGCTTCGTTCCATCGGTCCTGAAAATAGATCCCGTACCCTTCTGGATTTTTAACGGTTTTATTCAACCAGGGTACGTAGGCTGAATCCGGAAGATCATATTGATTGAGATGCGGCTCACCGGTTTCACGGCGCCATGATTTACCCACCAGGCTTGAAGGGTGCTGTGCAGGTGTAACCGCTGCCTCTTCCATTTTCCCATTATGGGTAGAAACCAGATCATCCGGATTCATTCCCATCACTTTTTGGTTCCCCAGATCATAACCAAAACTCCAGTTATCTTCAGTTCCGACAAAACGGTTGCCGGCCCACTCATCGTAGCCCCACCACATCGTCCGTTTCGTAAAGAAGTTCTTCACTTCATTCGTATAATCCTTATAGAATTCCTCTATATAGGCAGGATTCCCAAAATGGGGATTATTGACATCGGTTTTTGCCGCCGCATCATAATGTGGATTAGGTTGTTTGACTTCTTTGCCGTTTGCATCAAATTTGGGGGTGCCATTGTATAAAATCAGTGGCTTGCCATCCCAGTAAAACCAAAGATCAGGGAATTTTCTGGTTTTGTAAATCTTATCATAGAGGTCCTGAACAACTGTAATTACCGGACCATTAAATGCCCAGAAACAGAATTTTGGCACCTTATTCCCTTCAGCCTTCATCCTTTGCATCGTTTTAAAAAGGACTTCCCATTCATCCCAATATCTCACTGCATTGGTAACATCCATGATCAGTACATCGACCCCAGCATCGGTGAGCATCGACATATCCTTACGAATCACATACTCATCCTGGCTCAGGAAATAGCCCATCTCCGGCTCTCCCCAATGGTAAGAAACTTCACTCCAGAGAGGATGTTTTGCATCCAGACGGGCGGTTGGATCTGCCTTGTAAATTTTGGAGACATCAGCAGAATAGGGCACTTTGAAATTTTTATAATGGTCCTGTGTGTGCCAGGTGATATAAAAAATACTCACGACCCGTCTTTTACATGTCTTGACAGGACCCACTTCCTGCATGCCCGGCATTTTCCGGCCAAGTGCGTCCGATGCCACCCAGGTATCGGAGTAGAGATCCCTGAAATAATTTTCTTCAATTGCCTTATCCACTGATTGGTTAGCGACAGTTTTTGAAGCCGCTGAATTACTTTTGACCCCGTTTTCTACCCCACAGGCGGGTTGGGAAACGATCAACAAAGAAACTGCCAGTAGCAGCAGGAAAATATTCCGATAATCCAAATTATATTTCATCGTTTAAATATTTTAGTATTTAACACTCGATATTTTGACTGGTCCAATCAGTCCGGATGTCTGAAGTGTATTAGCAGGTGTATAGGGGTTCACTGAACACCAGATCAGCCGTTCTCCTTCGGATAGACGGCTGTCGCCAATCAATCTGTTCACCCAGGTATTGACCACCTCAATTTTCAATACATTTTCCCCAACTTTTACTAGATTTGTGATGTCAAGAGTGTAGGGTGCAGTCCATACACCACCAGCAAAATTGCCGTTTAGGGTAACCTTGGCCATAGCCGTTACACCACCCAGGTTGATGATCAACTTTTCACCTTTTGGTAGTTCTTCAATATTGAATACAGAATTGTAGAAGGCAGTTCCGGAGTAGTATTTAATCCTGTCATCCTGCGAAGCTGTCCAGTCCTGTAATCTCTCGTAAATCACCGGTTCCTGCGGACCTCTTTGTGAAGGGTTAAAATTAACAGTCCACGGACCTTTTACATCGGCAAGGATTGATGAGGCCGGATAGTTGGAATCAACAGAATTTGCCGAAGCTCTGCCGGACGATTTTCGGAAGACGATAAAAACACTCTCATATGGTTCAAGTTTCAATGGTACGGCGGTAGTATTCTCTTTTTGTATAAAAGCGGGCAGGTTTCGGATGTAACCTGTGGTGGCTTCCCAAAGTTCAGGTTGTAAACCTTTCACCCTCATATCCGGGGTAATCACCTGCGGAGTGGCAGTCTGGTTAGTTATAAAATAGATTTCGCCATTCACCAGGGTCCGGTGTCCGTAATGAATCGAATGATCAACCGGCAGCTTGCAGTCAGGGACGCATTTGATCAGTGAAAAAGCCTCTACCATTGACAATCCGTTAATGATCAATCCTTTTCCTACTTTGCGCGATTTTATTTTCACACCATCCACTTCTCCCCATATTTCTGAAGCCATTAACTGCACCTGTCTATCGGCAGCGGGTTGGTTCTGAAGGCTGGGTGATCGTTTAGGTGCCGGGCCCAGAACAACTGCCCCATTCGTGACCAGTTCTTTGATTTTGGACAGCAACTCAGGGCGCATGGTTTCAAGTTTTGGAAGAACTAAAATCCGGTACTGTGTTCCATGAGGCAGGGTGATCAGTCCATCTTTTACGGTCATGAATTTTTCAATAACCTCTGCATTCATATAGTCGAACTGATATCCTTCGGGGAGGGCGGGATCGGCAATTCCTGTCATTTTGGGAGTATCCTCGCCGATAAAATAGGCTACATCGGCTACATTAAGCCCCTGTTGCAGCATGAAATTAGTTCTTTTCAGATATTGCGTATAAACATCTATCTGGGAGAACCAGGTATTTTTACGGTTGAATTCGTTTCCAAACCCGGCATTAACACCTGGATTTTTATCCTCATAAGGTTGGGAAATATAGACATGGAGCAATGTATTGTTGATCCCTTCAGCAAAAAAACGGTCGCCTCTCTGTTTAATAGTGGCCGGATAGCGGCTGAATGCACGTCCCCCGCAGGTATTCGATTCAGCCGATATTTTTGTCTTGCCGTAAATGTGACCGCATGACGTTGCCGCCCGGTTTTCGATGTTTCCAAGTTCTCCTTCACTCCAGAACTCACCACCAATTTCATCCGACTGACCGCCATACATCAAAAATTCACCTGGGAAACCCCAATGGCCGTAACACTCAAGCCAGGTCCTCAGTCCATATTTATGACTTACATCCCTTAATCCGCCGACATAATCGTAAGCCACCTTGTCGGCAACCATCCGGCGCATATCCCAGAGGAAGCGGTCGGAGGCCAACTCAGAGTTAACCACTCTTCCCTGATAAACCGGAAGGTATGGGATGGGATCGTATCCATATTTTTGTTCGAATTCTGACAAAAAACCATCGGTAAAATTCTGCCCACCGGTTTCGTAGCTGTCCTGAACAATAACTTTAAAACACTTTCTGTCGGCTTCAGGGATCCGTTTCAGAATCTCACCCATAAAGGCATAGAAGTGTTTTTCAATGTGTTTTTTGCTCATTTTATCAGCTTCATACCCTGTAGCTTCCGGAGAAGCCGGACCATTTACAGTACCCGTCGGGGTCATTCCTGTACGAAGGATTACCCAATCACCTTCTGGAACATCCCATGAAAGTGTGCCATCTGCAGATAAGTTTTTAGTGAGATCAATTACCTTTGACACATCAATAACGGTTGCTTTATCATCCGTTTCCGACTGAACAGGCCATTGATAATCATGCCAGTATGGCAGTGGTGTGGGGTGCATTTTAGCCAGTGTTTTTTCGCTGTAACGTTCAACGCGTGGAGATGCAGCCAGCACTAATTCTGCAATTCCGCATTTGGATTTGATATTTTTAACCACCAGACGGAAACTTGATGCAGTTGTGGCTGGAAATGAAATCACAACAGGAGCATAAGGATCAAAGCCAACATTGAGTGCTGGATTGGAACGGTTAATCTGAAATTCGGAGAGGGTTTTGTATTCCCCATTTTCCTCTTTGACTAGAAATTGAGCCATTACCAGCATTGGCTGTTCCGTCGGCCTGACAAGCAGACTGCGTGCTGTGAATGGTTTTTTAGTTTCAATATTGATTGTAAACTCATCGCCGTCTGGAAAATTGATTCCGGTTTTTTTGTTTCCATCTATAATCGTTGAAAGATCAGCAACTTTCGGAATGGAGGTAATTGTTCCGTTTTGATTGTTTAAAACGAGCTGGTCATCCTTAGTAGCAGGCCAGGCGAGTACTTTCACATCCTGAAAAATATCGATTGGCTGCTGAAGTTTTTGGGCCAATTTTTGCGGCCCCTTAACCCTGAGTTCAGAAGCTGCAAGGTAACGCATTGCCTCGCCTGGTTTGATCCAGGGTCCGCCCGACTGGCTCCACCCTGGTGAGTTGAAAATCCCGATTTCGATATTCAGTTCAGTAGCAGCTTTAAGTGCGGCATGCAGAATATCCCACCACTCCTCACTCAACATTTTGACTTTGCCGTAAGGGACATCACTTAAACCTATATTGCCGATAAATGCACGGTTTATTCCACCCTTTTTCATTGACTGCAGATCTTTAACAACACCCTCTTTTGAAATGTTATCTGAAATCCAGTACCAGTATACACTGGTCTGCATAGAGTCCGGTGGCATGATAAAACCACTCTTCAATGCTTCGTCGGACACTCTGACCTTTTCGGTTAAGCATGATGTAACCATCAGAACAACAACGAGCTCAATCGCGAAAATGAATACTTTCTTCATTTGTAGATTATTTTTAACACCGATTATTTTGTGCTTTTACCCGAATAAACGAAATTTAACCGTCCACCTGGTAGTATCGCCATTTACATAGAAATCCATGATATTCCCGTTCTTCTGCATATTGTCGTTCCATTTGAACTCGATATCGATATCTTTTCCAACCAGACTCAGGATATCACTTCTGATCTCTAATTCGAGTTTATTGTTGACTGCAAATTTTGTCTCTGCCACCGGTTCCCACTGCCAATGGCCTGCAACATTTTTCCCGACAATTACCTTGTTCCCTTTAGGGCTCAAACGGTTTACCATGAAATCATAACCTTGCCATCCAGTTGATTTATTTTGTTCAATATCAATGAATAACATCATCCATTTGCAGCCGGTTACCGGAGTAAGCTTTTCGGCAGTTTCTGCATACAAATAAACCTTCTCATCATCACGTGCCACCTTAACCCCGACAATGTCATTCCTACTGAATCAGGTTAGTATAAACGACTTCACTCCAGTTTAAAATTCCGATCACCGATTTATAGATATCAAAAACGGTATCCTCCTGAGTTGTTCCGGCTGCCTGGTAGGCAAACCAAACCGGTTTCTTTCCACCAGGGTCACTATTGTCATCTGGGAATCGGCGCAAACCGATACGCAATCCGCCCTCAGCCCTGTTATCAATCCAGTTGTGCCACTGAAAAGCATCAATCCCGTCGAGCGTTTCCAGTTTTTTCCAGGTATAGGCAAACCCGGCTGCCTGCTCCTTTAAGTCGAGATCGGAGTAAGTTCTCGAATTGGTTCCATTCTCTGATAGCCAAACTGTTCGCTTAATGCTCCCCTTATAAAGATTTTCGGACTTCTTAATCCAGGTATTCAAAACCTCAAGGTTTTTAAATGTAATCAATGGAGTGTTCAAACTAAATATTGCATCGATATCGTTCCAGGTTTTGGGCTCAAAAAGGTCCTCAGGATAAGGATGATAGGCCAGTCCCCACTGGAAATCACCCTCGGCTCCCGAATAATCAACCAGTGTTTTCAGCATACTTTTGGATGTATACATTGGCGTCCCGACTGAAGTTGTCCAGGAGTGGGTGAAGGAGGCAAATACTTCGCTGTTTTCATCATAATTGCGGACAATATTGTAGCACATCCGCATCGATTTGATATAAGTATCCATATAAACCAGCATTGGTTTATCGCCCATATTTGTCCAGGATATTCCTGCATCCACTTCATTGTGCATGATCCAGTGGTGGATACGGCCATAGAAGTTGTCAATGCGACAATAACGACCCGCAAGAAAATCGAGTGCTGCTGCATAGCAATTTATACTCTCATCAGTGGTCATATTTGGCATTGTAAAAATGCCTTCTGACGTGTAACTTGGATGCTGCAGCAGGTGTCCAATCTCAGGATCTGCGCATTGGGAAGCTGGTTGAATAAGAATAATCGCAGCCACAACAATATTCCGGGAATAAGCGGATTTCATTGTCCGGTCCAGTTCCTCCACCTGAGCCTGATCAAAATAGTAGGTTTTATCTCCGTAAGTATGCGCAAATGCATTACCATGTAATTGCGCATACATAAAACTTGTTGGAGTAATATTCACTGTAACAGTCGAAATATTCAGGTCATCCAGGTCTGACTCAAACCCTCTGCTGATGGAATAACCACCTAACCCCTTTTTAGTGGCCGGTTTTATTGAAGTCATTGTTTGAACTGGGGTAATCTGACTGGCATATTTGGCATGGGAAACTATCTCATCAGCTGTAGCTCCAATTTTTGCAATCACCCATTTCGACAAAAGCCGATCGTATTTAAAACCATTACGGGTGATATAACGATCTAAATTAGTTGAAAAAACAGGAGTACTTAATCCAACTTTATTTACAAATTTAGTGATTTGAGTCAGATGATCACCAGGGGTAATTTCGCATAGACTGAATTCTCCGGAACCGGAATAGTTTCCTTTAATAGTAATCGATGAAACACCAACATTCACTTCACTAATCAGTGAACTGTATGAAGCATTAAGATATTTATTAAGATTGGATTCAAGCGCCAAATCGTTTTTAATCAATTCGGCACGGGCCGACGCTGCAGCCTTTTCTGCCGCATTAAGGCCCCTCAGATAAATGTTTCGGATTTGAATCTTTAAACCTGTCTGATTCCCAAAATCCATCCTTAAAAAATCACCCGCATTCCCCCAACTCAGCAGCTTAATTTCGCCGGTTAAATCGATGGAATATGAACTCCAACCAGTTGATGCAGGGACCAAATCTGTTTTAACAGAACGTGCTTCCGTAATTGGAGAGGCCAGGAAGATTTGCATAACGCCAATATCCGCAGAACATTGATATTCAAAGGTAAGCACCAATGAATCGGAAGGGTTCGTGGTATTGAGAGGATCCAGATACAGGTAAGGATCTGTACCCGTAGTAGTCAGTTCGTATTGATATGTAGTTTTCTGGCTTATTTGAATTTGATTACCAGATGTTAGTACAATATTCTGATACTTCACTGAATCTGTTGGTTTTACAACAGGTAATACGGGCTTAATTAACGCTGTCTTCTTGCAGGAGTCGAACATTAACGTCAAAGCAGGAAACAATAAAATCATAATGAAATATCGTAAAAGAGGACCTAATTTCACAGATATATTGTTTCGCAAAATAGTATCGGGATATTCCTTTGCATTATTAATTAAGGTCATTCTGCTGAACATTTTAGTTTAGTTATTTTCATTCTTCAATCTCTTTCAATTCTTATAATGATTTTTAAAGGATCTTACTGTTTAATAAAAATATAAATTTGATCACCTGATTTTGGGCAGCCATGTACACACCCTTTTCCCCGACCAACTGTTTACGGAACTGTAATCAACCATCCGGATATATCCTTCAGTCGTCGGAATTTTAATCAGCAACTTATAAGACTGAGTGCTCCCACTGTCAGTCAACACGTTTACATAACGCTCCTTTGATATAATCGTGACTGGTTGATTAAAGTTTGCATCCATATTCTCATCTCTGGCCAGCACAACCGGACCTCTGACCACTGCCTGAAAATTGTCTCCTGCACGATTACTGCCGCGTGGGGAATCGATAATCCTGCACCGCATATCCAGCGACAACACGATCTTGTCACCTGAAGCCCATTTCCGGTTAATTTCGGCATATTTACCTGGAGTGGCTGAAACTGATTCTCCGTTAATTTTTAAGATAGTTGCTTTACTCCATTCCGGAATTCGCAACCGGATCGTGAATTTCTCAGATGCTGTCGGTGTAACTTTCAAAACAATGTCACCTGACAGAGGATAATTGGTTTCAATATCGAGTCGGACATTTTTTTTGTTTCTGGAAAGTGCAGTGGCAGAACCACTATTGTAAAGATTGATTACTGGTCCTGAAGCAGAATTCATCACAGCTACATAAGGGAGATAGGCCAGACCCATTGGTCCGTTCAGATTACAACAGGTGACATAAACCCCGCCGACTATTCCACCCCAACCCTCCGGATCCGTTTTAACACCATTCAATAAATTGACATAACTAAACCCATCACCCGAAGGCTTCATCGCTCCTAAAAGTCCGTTATAAGTATATTTTTCTATCATTTCAATTGCCAGAGGGTCGCCGGTCAGACGTAAAATCTGGCTGCATAATTTAATCCAGGTTACACCGGCACAGGTCTCCATCATCCTTTTTATTTCCGGATTGGTTTGTTCAAAAGCTGTATTGTCCCAACCTTCACCAAACACTGCCGGGTGATAGGGCTGATCGCCGCCGCCATTTCCAATAATGGTAATTTCGCTGGCTATAATATTATGATACAAGTTAATGAACGCCTGTTTCCAATGTTCATTTCCGGTTACCCGATAGTATTCCACCAACCCCTCAAACAGCGACATCATTTCATAAGCCTTTGGATAAACCCCTCCGATTTGTTCCGGTGCCTTGTTATTAAACGCTTCTTCAATCATATTAAATCCTTTGGCACCACCTTCAATTTCAACAATATAATGGGCAAAATCGAGATAACGCGTGTACCCGGTCAGCTTATACAAACGCAGGATTGGTTCAAGAACCGTGCTCGACTCAATATGATTTGGACTCCAGCCCTGATCGACAATCCGGGTTTTGGGAGCAGGACCTATCTGAGAAACGATTCCATCGGCCTGATCAATCATTGCCTGCAAAACCTTTGGGTCTTTTTCCACCTGCATATAATATTCATCCAGTCCAAGTAAGACGTATTTCCGTTCCCACAGGTCTCCACCTGGTCCATCAGGTTGTGTTGAAACATCGGAACAGCTGATCGTTCCATTTGATCTTCTTGTAGTCAAAAGATCGGCAACTGTAGTTTTTAGAATTTTCTTCAGTTCCGGATCCCGGGTGTATCTGTAAAACATACATCCAGAACGGACAGCTTTTCCCCACATCTCACCCTGTGCAAAAAAGGATCTGCCTGTTCGGAATTTTTCAACAAGTGCCGAATAAGGTACTAGGCCCTTGTTCCAGTGAGCGATTGAACACTGAATATAATCTTCCAGATAACCGTTGAAACTGATTGAATTTGCTGCTAACGTATTAAACTGATCAGTTACCTGCACCCGGTTTTCCGATTTGAATGAAAAGAGAATAGTGGCAGGAAATGCGAATAAGATCAACCGGATTATATGGTTACCAAAAAATTTGGTTAAAGAAGAGTTGAACATCCCCATATTTCTGTCATTTATAAATTTACAATAAGTTTTCTTGTCTGGCTTGTTTCCCGATTACTGAAACGTATCATGTAAATCCCCTTGTTCTTAATAAAATCCATTGTAATACAATCGGATAATATAGAGTCAGGGTACCGTTTTTGCCACAATACCAGACCTGACATGCTAAAGATGGTGATTTGTGAATCTTTTGAAGTTGCCCGGGGAAAAGTCAGGTAAAGGTTATCTTTGGCAGGATTCGGATAGATCAGAAATGAAGGAAGCGATATATTTGATATTCCCGTTATCACTTCAGTAAAATAATGGTAATTAAACCTTCCTGCCGGTGCGACATCCCCATTAACATAGAAATCCATTACATTTCCATCTTCCTGCATATTATCGCTCCATTTAAATTCAAAATTCAGCAGTTTATCATCAGTTGCTCCGAGAATAGACCGCCCTATTCGAATTATCAATGTCTTCCCATTTACAACATATTGCGCGTCCCCAACCTTGCTCCAGTTCCAGGTATTGTCACTTTTTTCAATCGTTGCGGTTGCACCTGGGTTTAACCTGTTAATTACATAATCATAACCCTCCCATCCGGTGCCCTTGTTCCGGTCAATATCAATAAACAGCCGCATCCATTTTTGGTCTGAACTGGCGGTTAACGAGTCGGCAGTCTCGACATAGAACCAAAGATAATCGTTATCGCGGGCCACCTTTGCAGATACGAGATCATTTCGTCCTGTAGCATTTGTATAATTCAGAGCGTTACCTTGTCCGGGGTGATCGCGGTGCATGATGTTTCCTTTATAGGAATGGTAGACAGGTTCAACATTACTCCAGGATTTTGGGTCATTCATATCAATTGTTTGGGCGGCAGAGGCAACTGATTCATCCGGCATTCCTTTAAATTTCCGTATATTGCTAATTAACTGCATGTAATAGACGTCCCCCTTATTTCCCCACGATTTTACCGGTTCGATATCACGGCTTTTCTCTGCCGAATATTCATCGACAAAAGCAAACGGTTTCACATCCCAGTCGAACCATCGTCCGGCGATCCACTCGTTCCAACCAGTGACAAATACCAAATCGGGGTCAATTTCTGTGGCACGTCCCCATTGTTCCTGAAAATTAAGACCGTATAACCATGCATCCGTGCGCATGGATTGTCCTACGGCTTTTGTATAGCTGCGGCCATAAGTCAGTGCTGTATTAAAACCGCTGGCATGTCCTCCGCTGGCATCGGAGGCATTCTGGGCCACACCAACTGTTGCCTGTTCATATCCCCCACCAGCTTTGGGTCCGTAACCGTGCTGGGGATAATTCTCCAGCCATCCCCACTGGTCATCGCGCGATGGGCCGCTCATATAATCGGGTTGACCGGGGCGAAAGGTGAAAAAGGATTTCATTTTATTGATCACCTGCTGATCAATGCCGGATGTAACTGCAACAGGTGTATGAACTGTGCCGGAAGTAAGTGCTGTAAAATTGTATTCCGGATTATAGGATATTTCACTTTGGTAGCTACCCGACACCTGAATTCCGCCATAATAACTTGTTACAGGATCGGAGCTGTCGGTCCATTTCCAGACACCAACCTGTTCGGTACCCTTGTTCAATACCCAGATATATTCACCGCTCCCCTGTATAGGGAATGTCAGTATATTTTTATCATTATCGGCGAAATTGACAAAGGTTTTCGTCGCAATGGGAATACCGGAAATACTTTGAGCATAGCTGGTATTCAATTTATATAATGTCAGGGTTATATTTCCGATACTATTTCCCCAACTGGGACATGATGTATTAATGGCATAAAAAGGAGACGTAGCGGTAAATCTCATTGCTGCAGATCCATCGCCCTGACTAACCAGACTTTCAGGATAGGCCATGATTAGTGGTTTGCCGTTCCACATGAACCATAAATCCTTATATAATTGAGGTTGATAGAGTTCTGTGTACAATTCATTAAGTATCGAAAGAGAATTGGCACTTGCGCCAAAAGGGAGCAAAAAGCAAATCTGAGGGGTATTCACACCATCTTTTCTGGCCTGTTCCCATACTTTTAACAATACAGTATAGGAAGATTTCCAGGTGAAAGTTCCATTCGTACAATCGAAAAATACAACGTCTATACCAGCATCAGCAAGCATTTCGGCATGTTTGCGCAGTACCCATTCATCGGTTGTCCGGTAATAGCCAAATAACGGTTCATCCCACCAAAAAACTCCCCCGGTAAGTCCCAGCCATGCCGGATGACTGGCATCGGTCGCAGCAAGTGGGTACTTTTTTAAAATTTCTGTAATGTTCAGTACAGGTGAAAAGGTTGCATTATCATCAGTGTGCCAGGTCCAGTAAAAAATACCTGCCAATTTATTCCGCTGATTGCCGGTTTCACTTTTCATAGGCAGTTTTCGGCCAAGGGCATCGGTCGCTGGTAACCCATTGCCATAATTGGGTGCTGTGACCTGAGCCATTAAATTAGCAGTGATAACAAAAAGTGCAATTGATGACAATAGTTTCTTCATTGACTTAATTAGTCCTTTAGAGGTTTTTTTATAGCTTAAAAATATTTCTAAACAAAGCGATAATTCTTCCTTTAATGCAAAAAAACAGGGAGACTTTTGACCTGATTTTGAATAACTGCAATTCCATACTCCCGTCCTTTTCCCTCCCATTCACTCCTTTGAAGGGGTTGAGGAGATAGGGATCATCGAAGCAAAAAGAGGATATAAAGAATTATGATATTATATTGATATTATTTCTTACTTCAAATTTTCATGGAGTATCTTCAGTTATTAATCACCTGCTTAAGGTTCGGAATAATTATACTCCCGGCTTTTCTGACATTGACGAATTTTTCAAGATCCCGCATGGATATAACTTTAAAATGATTTTCCGAAAGGTATTTCAGATATTCCCTGAACAATTCAGGAGAGATAGTTACCCACGGATGATCAATATCTGGAACCCCGTGGATGGTCAGGACCACGATTTTGCCATTTCCGGCCTCCCGGAATGCCCCCATAATTTGTTCTTTATTTCCTGCTGTAGTCGCCCAGCTTGGCACCAAAAGAGGATGATCGGTCTGAGGATCATAGACCTTGCTCCCTCCAACCCTGGCAAATTTGTAGCCACTTTCAATAAGCACCTCCAGGGAAGATTGGTTTAGGTCGTAACCCGGATAGGCAAAATTCACAGGTTTGGAAATATGCAGAGAATCACATTTATCCTCAATGAATTTGAGTTCATCCATAAATTGCGCTTTCGTCAGCTTGCTCACTGGAGGATGGGTCCGGGTATGGCTAGCGATTTCAAAACCCATTGCATCGAGTGCCCTGATCTGCCTCCAATTCATATATTTCGAACTGTCCTTAAAATTGGGAGGGAACTCACAGACAAAAAAAGTTGCACCAAAACCGTATTCTTTTAGTAGAGGAGCAACGATGGAATAATGGCTTGCCGGGGCATCATCAAAGGTTAATACGACCAGTTTATCCGGAATTTTGTTTTTAAATACCCCCGAATTTCCAGATAAACAGATGGTTAATATTAGCAAGAGCAAAAATAATTTCTTCATTAATCAATTGATTTCTAATAGCGACCTATACTACAAAAATAAGTATTCGGAAAAATCTAATGTAATATTAAAATTCTAATTTTCAACTTCTTGACCCCTTTAAAACTCCCTAATAAGGAGCCTTTTGACCTGCATTATAAATAACTGAAGTTTCTTAAGCTCACTTTTCCCCTCCCAGCCCCTCAAAGAGAGGGGTTGGTGGGGTCAAAGGAGGAAAAAAAATAATTTGTTCAATTAATCCAACCAGCCTGGGTTCTGTATAATTCCGGCAACCTTATTAACTTCAGCCTGGTCAATTGGATACATTAACCATTTTGAGGAAGAACAGTTTCTGTCAGCAAATCTGAAGCGGTTGTAAGTAAGGTTTGTACCAGACTTGGTAATTCGCATGCCAGTAACAAATTTATCGGTCTGATCCAGAATCTTCCAACGTCTGACATCAAAGAAACGATGCTCTTCGAAAGCCAGTTCAATTCGACGTTCGTTCCTGTACTTCGTTTCAAAGGCGTCTTTAGCCATGCCAGCGGGAAAAGCGGGCATTCCTGCTCTTGCACGAACTGCATTAACAGCATCTCTGGCGCTTAAAGTTAAACCACCAGATGGAATAGGAACGTCGGGGCCGGCTGCCTGATTTGCAGATTCAGCGAAGTTCAGATAAAGTTCAGCCAAGCGGAATAATCGGATAGCTCCATCTGCACTATTACTTAAGGTCGATTTATAATTATTGAATTTACGCTGGTAATATCCTGTGCGGGTATTAATGCGGCTAATGTCAGAGATCTCTTCCGCACCACCCACAAATGTCTCTACAACTTTACCATCTGAGATTCCGACCGGAGTCTGCGAGGATCCGGTTGCCAAAAGGGTATAAACACCCGGAGCATAGGCAATACCGCTTCGGTAATTGCCTGAAACACTTGATCCATTTAAATAACTTTGGGAAGTTCCGTTTGTTTCATTCCATTTCCAAACGCCTACAGTTTCAGTTCCATGACTAAGTTCCCAAACATAATCCCCTGCAGGTTGTGCTGCAAATATAAGTTCAAGATTAGCGCCATCGGCAAAATTCACAAAAGTATTTGTTGCAATGGGGGTTCCTGAAACACTCGAGGTGTAGGAATCATTAAATTTATAAAGGGATAAAGTAAGGTTTCCAATAGAATTTCCCCAACTTGGACAGAGCGTACTAATAGCAGTAAAAGAATTTGAAGCCGTAAATTTCATACCGGCGGTTATCAAAGGCTGATCCAGATATCTTACCGCACCATTATAGTAAACAGAAGCATAAAACCTTGGATCACGACCCGCATAAGGATTAGAAGGATCATAACCGGAAGCACTGTTTATGATAGGCACTAACTTACTTGCATCAGAATATCCGGTTATTGGAGCTTCGCCGTTGGCCATTTCATAACTATCTACCAGGTCCTGAGTAGGACAAGGACCTGTTCTGCTCATACTTGGATTTGTAGGCATCCCTGCATATCTCCAGATTGCCATCTGGACGCCACTTTGATAAATGGTCTCCTTATCAACAGCCCTTTGATCATTGGAACTGGTAATGAAATAAAGTGCATAAGGATTCTGGGCTATATTGGAAGCGGGAACCACATCAAAAAGTTTATAACCGCCATTTAAGATACATTGGGATAATGCCTCTGCATTGATTTCAGCTGCCATTGTCCAAGTATATGTTCCATCGGACCAAAGAGGACTTGCCGCATAAGTAACCGCCTGTGATTTAATAGCATAAGCTACTGCACGGGACATATATCCAAATTGATTGTCATAGATATTCCATGAAAAACCATCCTGGGTAGCAGGATAAGTTAGCGCCTTATCGCAGTCAGCCAAAATAAATTTAACAACTTCGGCAAAGGAAGCTCTCTTATCCTTTGAGAAATCATGATTAATTGCCAGTGGTTTATCAAAAATAGGGACGCCTCCATAACGTTTAATCAACTGTAAATAATAGAGTGCACGCAAAGTGAGTGCCTGGGCTGTCCATTGCCCTTTTTCGGCATCTGTGGCGTATACAGTTGCAGTTTTGATACTTTCAATAAACACATTGCATTTGCGAATACCAGTATAAAGGCTTCCCCATGGACTACCGTCGGCCGAATACGTTGGATAGGTTAAAGTGGTAATACTTCCCCCATACCAGTTAATATATCTTGAACCCGGAGTAACATCATCTGCATCCTGAGCTTCGTCGCTGAACGACGCCCTGTCCATATAGGGAGCCGGACAGTAGCCATAGCAAGAATTGAGATAACCCCGGGTCCTGTTATAATCATTAAAGACCTGGTCCATAGATATCCTCCCGTCAGATTGCAGATCCAGCTTATCTTTACACGATAATATGAGGAACGTCGCAAATATGAGTGTAAATATTTTATATTTTTTCATACTAAATAATTTTTCAGATTTATACATTTACCCGACCGATTAAAAAGAGACTTTTACACCTAAGTTGAATACCCGGTAAACTGGGAATGTGGTGTAGCTGCCCTCCGGTCCAAAGTCTTTGGACTTCATTTTATCCCATGTAATCAAGTTCTGTCCGCTTAGTAAAACTCTCACTCTCGATACAGAAATAGCTTTCGCCACTGAACCGGGGAGTGTATAGGCCAACTCCAGATTCTTTAGACGTAAATAAGACCTGTTATAGTTGTAGTAATCACTTGCCTGTTGATTAACGGTCTGGGCCAGTGAAAGTGCGGGAGCTGTAATTTTAGCTTTGCTGGCATATCTCTCAGCTGTCCATGCATTTGCATGCAATGCACCAAAAACCCCATCATAATCAGTTTCATATACACCTTGTCCGGAGTAAATTGTAGAATATTTCCCAACACCCTGGAAAATTAAACTTAAGTCAAAAGACTTGTAGGTAGCACCACCCCTGAAAGCATAAGTTACCAGAGGGAGGGCACCATAACCAATCGGCGCTTTATCCCGTTCATCAATCTTTCCATCTTTGTTCAGATCCTGATATTTAAGGTCGCCAACCCTAGGGGTTCCAAAACCATACACCAAAGTATTTGAATTCAATTCAGCCTGGGTATTAAAGAATCCGTTCCCATTACTGTAATCTACTAAATAGCCAAACTCCTGTCCATATGAATAACCTTCCTGAACTTTTCTATAGGTGTAATCTGCAGATTTTACAGGCTCATTCACCTTAACAAGGGTATTTTTCGCATAACTAAATGTACCGCCAAAGCTGATTGTCAGATTGTGATTGATCATTTTATTGTAATCAGCAGTAATCTCATAACCTTTATTTTTGAAAATACCGACGTTGCTTTGAGGATAATTGGCTAAAGGAACACCCTGGTAAAGTGGAACAGTTGCTACTGCACTGACAATCATATTATCCATCTGTTCCTTGAAAACGTCTACTGAGACAAAGAGTGAATTGAAAAACCCCATATCCAGGCCTAAGTTTTGTTTTGTTGATACCTCAGCCTTTATGTTAGGATTACCAACCTGATTTTCATTGACTGTGTACTGCAGATATCCGATAGTGCCACCAGTGGTAACCGTGATGTTGTCAAGATAAGCAAAACGGGCAAGACCACTTTGGTCGTTAGCTGTCTTACCGTATGAACCCCTTATCTTCAGATTACTCAGCCATTTAAGATTGGCCATAAACTCCTCATTTGATGCCACCCATGCCACTGACGCTGAAGGAGTTGTAACATACCTGTCGCTTCGTGCGTACTGCTCTGAGCCTGAGTACCCAACGTCAAATTTTACCAGATACTTGTTATCGTAACCATAAGTACCTTCTGCACCTGAACTTATCCTGTTATACGGTAGCAATCCAGGGATGGTATTATCTGCTTTGGTCAGATTTTGGTAGAAAAAGTAAGCCATACCCCCAATCTGGTGTTTATCAAAGTTGCGCTTATAGTTTAAAGCTGCATTGTAGGTCAGATTGTAATAGAAAGAAGAAGATTTACCATAAGCTAAAGGGGTATTGTTTTCTGATCCTTTCTTTGTGAATATAAGTGTATCAGGATTACTTGAACGCAACCAGCGCTCATAATTCTGAGTTGTACTTAAGCTTCCTACCGAGTTGGTCTGATAAGCAAATATGCCGGTCAGATTCAGTCCTTTTGTAAGAAAACTCATATCCAGGTCAAGCCCAAACTGGGAGGTAATATTGGTTACTGTGCTCCTGATATACCCCGAACGATTCAGCATTCCATAGGTAGGGTTGGCAACACGTTCTGTAGTGATCACATGACCCGGAGTAACTACGGCACCGGTTTTAGCATCAAGAAGATCCGGTGTTGCAGGCCCGTACATGGTAGGGGGAATCTGGAAAAGACTCGCATAAATATCCGCATTACTTGAACCGGCTGTCCGTTCTCTTTTAATGTTACCACTTAACCGGACATAAGCTTTCAGGTATTTATTCAGGTTCACATCAACATTTGAGCGATAATTTATCCAGGTATTGTTTGCGTCAGGGTTATATTTAGTCTGATCTGCAATAAACTGACCACCCTGATGCATAAAATTGATATTTGAATAATAACGCACTTTATCATTTCCTCCGGTTACATTAATGCCAACACGCTGCATGGAAGCAAAACTCTTCATGTATCTGTTGTACCAGTTATTATTGGGATACATGGGATCATTGCCTGCGCGATATTTTGCTATTTGATCAGTACTGAAAAGATAGTTCTGACCATGCCCGTCATTGTACGCAGCCTGATTTCTCAATTCCGCATAATCTCCTGAATTATAAAATGCTGGCTGGGTAGATACCTGCTGCATTGATTGATCAAGGCTAGCAGTAATTTGAGCCCCCCCCTTTTTACCGCGTTTGGTGGTAATGACCATCAACCCATTTGCACCCTGAATACCATAGAGTGCCTCAGTTGAAGCATCTTTAAGTATTGTTACAGATTCGATTTCATTGGCACTGATGTAATCAAGGGTCTGGTTACTGTTATAAGCAACAATAATTCCGTCGATCATTACCATTGGGCCATTTCCTCTGGCACCTGAAAGACCACGTATATATAAATTGGTATTTGCCCTGGATAATTCAGAAGTGGTTTCCTGAGTAGTTAATCCTGCAAGACGTCCGGCAAAAGCCATTGTCAGGTTTGCAACCGGCGATTTTTCGAGTTCCGTGCCACTCACTGTTGCTACAGATCCCGAAATATCATTTCTCAGCTGGGAAGTATAACCCAACTGAATCAATTCACCCTTTTTGTGGGCGTCCCATCTCAGCTGAACATCAATCCGTTCATTGTCTCCTGTGGATACCTTTTTGGTGGTATATCCATAACCGGAGAAAACAAGCTGCTTGATTTCAGAATTACTGATGGTGTATTCACCCTTTAAATTGGTAGTTGTGCCGATTTGGCCACTTTCGTCATTAATTGTTACACCGGCCAGTGGTTTTCCAAATTCATCAGTAACAATCCCATTGAAAGAAGCCGCCAGC
The DNA here is from genome assembly GCA_903850335.1 of uncultured Bacteroidia bacterium. Classification (GTDB taxonomy): domain Bacteria; phylum Bacteroidota; class Bacteroidia; order Bacteroidales; family Prolixibacteraceae; genus JAAFHB01. Next base: position 56,197 of record CAINLJ010000013.1, read on the forward strand.
TTCTGCGCACTAACTGTTGTTCCCAGGGAGAACATAAGCATTAACGCCAGCAGCAATGTTCTTTTAATCATTAATTTATGTATCATATGATTTATCATTTTAAGGCTTTAAATAACTTTTATTGCTACCAACCTGTATTTTGCCAATCTGTACCTGTACTGGCTTTTAAGGCGTTTGCCTCATTCAGCGGAATAGGTAACCAGAGCCACTTATTGGTGTAATTCAAACGCTCATTGGCACGAACTGTACGACGGGCATAGGAATAAGTACCATCAGAATTTCGTGTAATTGCCATGGCAGTAACCCAACGGTCTGTCTTTGAAAGATCCCCGGTAGGCAGTGACCAGCGGCGTATATCAAAATAACGGTTTTCTTCCAAAGCAAGCTCGACTCTGCGTTCATTCCTGATCCTTAGAATTAAATCCTCCTTAGATAAGGATGAGGGTAAATCGGGCATACCCGCTCTGCTCCTGATCTCATTTACAGCTGTGGTAGCTTCATCCAATACTCCCGCTTCAGCGGCAGCCTCTGCAAAATTCAGTATTATTTCACCCAGACGGAAAAGTTTGTAATTGGCACCTCCTACCGGATTATCATTTCCTGCATTGGGATGGAGAAATTTCCTTTCAAAATAACCTGTACGTGTTGCCTTTCTTGTAGTTGCATGGATCCCGGTTTGTGGTTCACCAATATAGGTAGAAATAATTCTGGTTCTGTTGCCTGCTGATGCCGGATAATTCTCGAATGATTGCGGAACTTCAGGAAAACTCCAGGAACATTTTCTTTTAGATCCATTATAATAAATAGAGGCATAAAAACGGGGATCCCTGTTTGCATAAGGGTCAGTCGCAGAATATAACTTATTGGCAGAATTGTAGTTCGGCTGCAGATGTTGATCATCAAGATAAGGGTTTGCCAGATTAAGAATAGGCTGCCCATCGCTTGTTTCATAAGAATCAACCAACTCCTGTGAGGGGCATGTCCCCGATTTGTAGCCATCCTGTGCGCCAATACCATCAATATCCCAGATATTACCCTGACCATCGCGGCTCTGATAGATTGTCTCCTGGTCTACCGGAGTGGATGAATAAGCCATTGAATTGCAAAAATATTCATTGTAGAGCGCTGCATGGGTGTCCTTATTCGTTCCTATATAAGCCACATCTGAAAGAAAAGTCTGCGGAAAATTCACATTATTATAAAGCTGGTAACCATTTGCCTTCAGATTTGCCAACGAGGTTTTGTTTACTGTATAAGCCTCCTGCCAGTAATTCTGCCCGCCATTGTATAGCGGACTTGCGGCAAAAAGGATCATTTTCGATTTAATCGCTTCAGCCATTGCTTTATTAACCCGACCGGCTTCACTCGCGGTGGTTATCCTCCAGGGTAATTCGGCAGTTGCCAGAGCCACGTCACAATCTGAAATAATGAATTTTACCACATTGTAATAACTCTCCTTAGTTAATTTGGAGAAGTTGTCAGAATAGTTAAAAGGTACTTTTTCGATTGCCAGTGCAGGTCCAAACCATTTTAACAATTCTGAATAATAATATGCCCTGAGCAGGTATGCTTCTGCTTTCCAACGTTTTCTATCGGTTTCGCTCAACACGGTAGCTTTGTCAATACGACTAAGGAATACGGTGCAATTGCGGATGGAATTCCAGTATCCAGCCCAATAATTTCCATTATTTCCATCTGTGTTACCCCATCCTCCATCTCTCAGTGCGTGACTGCTTGCAGAAGCACCACCATTATACATACTGCCTGACACAAGGGATGGTTCAGCCTCAGCGTCGGTATCCCATGCTTCATCGCTGGCATCAACGGGACCCCTCATCCAAAAGAAATATCTTGTCCCTTTTGCAGGCATGTTCGTATAGCAACTATTCAGGAAAGCACCCACTTTATCATTGTCGGCAAAAACCTGATCCATGGTCAATTTACCGTCGGGCGCCATATCCAACGCCTTTTTGCATGAACCTAAGGTTATTATCAATAATATTAGAGGTAAAACGATATATTTAATTTTCATATTTTCTATAATTTGAAGTTTAGAAAGTAATGTTCACGCCAATGTTTTTCATTTTTGTCTGCTGATAGGTGAGTGAACCTGAAGTTTCCGGATCAAGGTGAGCCATTCTCAGGTTATCCCATGTGAATAAGTTATCTCCACTAATGAATATACGCATCTTGCTAACTCCCAACATCTTAAGCATTCCATCAGGAAGGGTATAAGAGAGCTCAAGATTTTTCAGCCTGACAAACGAGCGATCCATAATAAAGAAGCTGTTGGCTCTGTGGTTAGCATTACTCAACGTGCTAAGTGCAGGATAGGTAATCTTTTGACCTGCAGCATAACGCTCGGCAGTCCAGGCAGTTCTGGTATAACCGAAGTAAGTTCCCAGTTTGGTGTTTTCGTAAGTTCCCTGGTTGCCATAGTTGCTTGAATAATGGGAAACACCCTGGAAAAAAGTGGTAAGATCAAATGCCTTATAATGAAGGCTGATCGTGAGACCAAAGTTAATTTCCGGTATACTTGAATAACCGATGGGTACGACATCTTTGTCATCTATAACACCATCGCCATTCTGGTCAATGTATTTAAAATCACCGACACGGGGCGAACCCGAAGCATATTTTGTCTTTGCCGAATAAACAGCCAACTCCTCGGCAGAATTAAAATAGCCGTTGCCATTACTGTAATCTATCGCATAGCCGGTTGCCTGACCTAGCCTGTAACCGGTCGATCCGTATCTCATCATATAGGATGCATCCCGGATCTGTTCATCAAGAAACTTCACCTTGTTATGATTAAACCCGTAGTTACCCATCACCATCAGCGAGAAATCTTTAGTCACCGCCTTATTATAGGTGATTTCAGCCTCAAAACCGGAATTGTCAACTAATCCCATATTTACTTTTGGAAGATTACCAAGTGGAACGCCCTGGAATGTAGGCACTGTACCACGTGAAATCAGGATATTACTCCGGTTTTCGATAAAATAATCAAAAGTGAAGTTAAAATCTTTAATCAATTGTATATCAACACCAAAGTTCTTTTTCTTTGCGATTTCCCATGAGATGCTTGTATTTCCTAAAAGCCCCTGATTGATACCCTGACCAAGTCCTAGGCTACCGAGCGGACCAGTTCCTACCTGAATATCACTTTGATAAAGAAAACGTGATGATCCCATCTGATCATTACCAACCTTACCATAAGATGCCCTAAGTTTAAGATTAGTTACTATCTTATTCTCTTTAAGGAATTTTTCGTTGCTTGCAACCCATCCCAGGGATATGGCAGGGAAAAACCCATACCTGTTTTTAGGTGCAAACTGCTCTGAACCATTGTATCCCATGTTAACTTCACCCAGGTAACGGTTGTCATAGTTATAGGTAAAACGGCTTGATAGCCCTATCACATTATAAGGAATTTCGCCTGCGGTAGTTTCCCAATTATCGCGCTGCCCTAAGATCATTCCGGTAACGTTATGTTTCCCGCCAAAAGTCCGCATATAATTGACCGATCCCTGCATATTGATATTATAACGTGAATCAACCCCCTTAGTAATGGCAAGCATGGTTTCATTGGCACGGCTAACGGCATAGGTCAGCAGGTCGTTTGTAGCATCAACATTGGCAGAATATTGGCGTTCGTTTTTATAACCATCTTCAGCCGAAGTTGCTTTGGTGTCGAAGGAGATCATCCCCTTGGCACTTAAACCCTTGGTAACAAGACTTCCCAAATCCCAGTTCACCCCAAACGATGAATTAAGATTAGACCTTACCTCCTTGCGATAACCATACCTGTTCATAATCTCAAACGCAGTTCTGTCAAGATATGTAGGATAAATAATCTGCCCGGGTGCAACTCCAAAACCACCTAAGGTTGTTGGTCCCGGAGTGATTGGAAGAATTGTCTGTGCCTGATAGATTAAATCTGACATCATCCAGGAAGTACTGCCACCATAAAGAGTTGCTGAGGGCATGTTCACTTGTTCGATATAACTGCCTATGTTTAAAAAAGCTTTTACTGACTTGGAAACTTTATAATCTAAATTGGCCCTGAAGTTATAACGGTCCATATAGGATGAGGGATCATATCCCAATACAGAATTTGGTTCAGTTTTTAAGTTACCACCCTGATGAAAATAGGCACCATTTATAAAATAAGTCAGCTTGTTCGTACCACCGTTAGCGTTAATGTTAACGCGTGTAGATGGTGCATATTTTGAGAATGTTTCCCGATAATAATCATGGTCGGGGTACATGTACTTTAGAAGTGTGGCTTTATTTGCATAATTCGCATCACTTTTATTAAGACCTGCAAGTGGATTGGCATATTTATCCATTACCGCCTGAGAGAATGGAAGTGGGGATATATTGTCATTGGCAGACGCTTCATTACGCAATTTCATATATTCAACGGAATGAAGACGTTCAGGTTCTCGGGTTAATGAAGTGAAACTCTGTAAAGCACTAACTGTCAACTCTGCTTTCCCTTCCAAACCACGTCGTGTAGTGATCAGAATAACACCGTTAGCGCCACGTACACCAAATACTGCAGTGGCAGAAGCATCTTTCAGAACCGTTACCGATTCTACCTCATTAGCGTCAATCGTACGAATATTATCACGTGGAACTCCGTCTATAAGTACTAATGGGGCTGTACCATTTGTCGTAGCTGCTCCACGTAAATACATGGTAGCATCATCACGGCCAGGCTGACCACCCGCTGACTGAACAGAGGTCAACCCAGGTAACCTGCCAGCCAGTGCAATTGCTAAACTACCGGCATTACTTTGCATTAACTGGGTCTTTGGTACCGAAGCCACAGCTCCTGTAACCGATACCTTCTTCTGCGTTCCGTATGCGACAACAACGACTTGTTCAATATCAACAACAGCCTCTTTTAACGTGACATTAATGGTGTTCTTTCCGGAAACCGGAAATTCCTGCGACAATAAACCAACAAACGAATAAACAAGAACAGCTCCTTGCTCTTTTTGAATCTTGATTTGATACATTCCTTCTGAATCTGAAAGCACACCATTGCTGGTTCCTTTCTCAACAATTGTTACACCGGGGATTGGCGCCCCGTTAGCATCGGACACTTTACCTTTTATTTGAGAAAATAGCTGTTGACTTAACATTAGCAATATTCCAAATAAAAGCATTATTTGCCAAAGCTTCCCTTTAGTTACGTTCATACGCGAATTAGTTTAAAATTTGTGGTTTTACAATAGTTCATGCTTGTTGGATTAATTTAACATATCAAAGTATGAGATTTCTTTTCTTTAGTTTCTAAGTATAAGTTTCAGATCATCTATAAATGCGCTGTTATCACCTCCATGCGTATTTGTCCCTTTAATCGTGATTTTGTGATCGCCAGCTGAAGCGGTAAAAGTTTTCGTAGTATAATTCGTCCAGGTAGATGAGGTAGGTTGAATAGTACTAACCAATGCATCATCGAAAAGGATATCAAGTGTTTGTGTTTGTGTGCCACGTTGAGCAGCCATAAAACTAAGTGCCAGATTTTGTGCTGTAAAAGTGAATGTTTGAGACATTTGTGAGTCCCCTTGTAATAATCCTGTCTGAACACCTTCAGGAGCAGTTGCAGCGCCAAATGGACTGCCATTTCTTTGTTCGCCGCCGCCACCGCTAAATGACCATACATTAGGTTGCGGATTCATCACAAAACCTGAAATAACCGGCAATTCAAACGTACCGTTAGGAACAACAGGCGTAGGAATATCGGGCGTTAGGGTTGTAAAAAATAATTCATTGCCATATAAAACTCCATCAGAAGTAACACTATATGACCTGACATAATAGTCCTGACCAAAAAGCAGACCGGTCAGCGAACTTACAAATGTGCCAATCCCTGTACCATCACTTGTTTTTGTAGTAAGGGCAATTGTCGGATGCGGATTTACATCGTAGACTACTCCGCGGGCAGAAACAGCCAGGCCAATGTCGGCAATATTACCCCCTGTTGTTGCAGTATAAAAACTGATTGCAGTTACTGGAGCAGTAGTATTTTGTTGTTTGATGATGACATTAAAATCAACACTTGCCGTTGCCCCTTTTTGATCAACAACCATCACCTTAACTAAAGATGATTTTTTAATGCTTGTAATAATCTGGGAGAAATTGATTGTGCCACTGGTATTCGCACAACTGGTTACCGCTCCATCAGGCAACATAATTGGTGCCGATCCGTCAATAGGATTAGCTAGCATCTCAATCATCCTGAATTTTCCGGTTGTTGAGGCCGTACCGGCAATAGTAAAAGGATCTCCTGCATAAACTCTGGCTGATGCTGGTTGCGTGGTTAGGCTGATTGACACCGCGACCATATCTTTTTTACAACTGATAAATAAGCTTGTCACCGCCACGATAAATGTACAAAGGAATAGAATGTTCTTTTTCATTGATTTGATTTGATTTTAGAAAGTAATTTATTTAGTTCATACTTTTTATATAAAATTAACACATCAAAGATTCCCCTTAAAAGTGGTTTTAACTTGCATTTTTAGACCAATAACATGCAAATTCGTCCCTAATTTAATGGAGAAAGAATGTTATTGAAAGATTTAATGGAAATTTAACAAATACTCAATTGTCTGATTAACTATTATTTACATGCAATCACAAAAAATATGGACTAAAATTACCTACATACTTGCCTTAGACTATTAACTTGATGTGTTAAGGGTGTAAATGAAAATGCGAATGTTAAAATAACAATTAAATACAAGGTTTTAGAAGGGCCACCAGAGAAACATAACCTGAATTTTTCTTATTTCGAAGAAATGATTTTGGAGGTAGAAAGGTGGGAAAAAAACGGGGGTATAATGGAGTAAGCTCAGTCACCCTGGTGTCATCCCTCGTATGGAAGGGATCACATTATCAAAAAGAAATTAAATCAACAAAACGAAAAGAGAAAAACTATTCGGTAGAATCGCTTTACGGCTAAGCATTAAATTAATTAGTTGACGTCCATGATAAATTAGTTTTTTTACTGAGGAACGAATAAGTTTTCTTCGGTAAATTAAGTTTTAAAACATCACGGTCCTGCATTCACTTTTTCTTTTAACTGATTAATAAATTCACGCGGACTTATCCCTTTTTCCTGTTTGAAAGCCTTACTAAAATAGGATGGAGATCCAAAACCTGTCATTTCGCTGATCTCGATAAGGGTAAACTTCTCCTGATACATTAATTCAATCGATTTATTGATGCGGTGTTTCTTGAGATAGGCAATTGGCGAAAGCCTGGTAAGACCCATAAATTTACGGTAGAAGGCCGACCGGCTCATATTCATATTTTTAGCCAATAAAAGAATATCCAGTTCAGGATTGGAGGTCTCCTTTTCAAGAAAAGTGTTCAGCTTCGAAAGAAAATGGATATCAAGCGGATTGATTTCAGATCTTTCCAATTTTGGCATTTGTCCATTCAGGAATATATCATGAATCCGTTTCCTGTTCTTTAACTGACTGTCGATGGCTGCCAGGAGAAAATCGATATTGAACGGCTTGGTGATATAAAGATCAGCACCCGATTGCATTCCGTCAATCTGACTCGATGTTTCGGTTTTTGCCGTTAAAAGAATCATCGGAATATGGCAAAGCTCGCTATTCCCCTTGATACTCTTTGTCAATTGATATCCATCCATTTTGGGCATCATAATATCCGAAACGACAATATCCGGCAGATACTGCTTCACCATTTTCAAACCCGCTTCACCATCATGGGCAATAATCGTTTTGTAATAATTCTTCAAACTGTTCACAAGGAATGTATTCAACTGAGGATCATCTTCTACAATCAGTACTGTTTTCCCAAAATCAATCTGGACATCTGGATGAACGGCATCTTTATATTCGAGATCTTCGACAATTTGATTCGATGCAATAAGGGGGTTATCTGATGATTTCGAATCGGCAAAATCTGAAGGCTGAAAAATAGAACTATCCAGAGGTAGTATAAATGCGAAAGTTGAACCTTCTCCCATTTCACTTTTCATCCGAATCTCCCCTTTATGAATTTCTACAAGCGATTTGGTAAAGTTAAGACCTATACCTGTACCTGAATAATCGGGGCGTTGCCTGCCTTCAGATTCAACCTGTTTATACCGGTCAAATATGGTGTCCCAATCTTTCTTATCGATACCTGTTGCATAGTCTTTCACGCAAATTTCAATAAATTCCTGCTTTCGGTCGATAAAATCAGTTTTATAAACCAGAGAGGCCTCAACTGCCAAAATCTTTCTAATAATCACCTCAATTCGTCCGCCTTTCTCAGAGTGTTTAATAGCATTTGAGAGGAGGTTACTCATTATCTTTTCCAGTTTATCATGGTCGAACCAGAATGTGAAACTGTTGTCTTCTATGAAGTCGATCCTGATCTCTTTTTCTTTTGCATAGAGAGTGAAAAGTTCAACAATTTTGCGAACCTCATCATTAAGATTACCCTCCTCAAGCCACAAGGTGAGTGATTCACTCTCTATTTTCTTGTAAGTAAGTAACTGATTGATCAATTTCAAAAGCCGGTAGACATTAAGATCAAGACTATAGGCATATTCCTTAATCTGAGGACTGAGCTTCTCCTGCCGTGAAAGCTGGGAAACCAATCCATAAATCAAAGTAAGTGGAGTGCGCAGTTCATGTGAAATATTGGTGAAGAATTTTTGTTTCATCACATTAATTTCATGTTCCCTCAGATGTTCCAAATGTTCAATCTCAAGATCTTTTTTATAGACATACGCTTTTATCCGCAATCTGAAAAATAACCAGGCAATTCCAACCAGCATTCCAAGATAGACGGACCATGCCAAATAGGAGAACCATGGGGCCGGTTTAACCAAGATCTTTAACTGAGCAATATTTTCCGAAGGTGTGCCTTCCCCGTTAACCGATTTTACCTTAAAAACATAATTGCCCCTCGGCAAATTTGAATAGGAAACCCGTCGCTGTGTCCCTGAACTTAACCAGTCTTTATCATATCCTTCCAGAATGTATGAATACTTCATCTTTTCGGGAGACAAAAAATCAAATGAGACAAAGTCGATACTAAAATTCTGTTCTTTATGGGTCAACACAATTTCTTTTGTAAATGAAAGGCTCTCGGTTAACAACCCCTTCCCCTCTGATGGCGTAATCAACTGATTTTGAATAAATAAATTATCAAGAACAACCCTTGGAGCGTCAATGTTTTCCTGAAGAATCTCAAAAGGGTTAAAATAAGTCAGACCAAAATTGCCACCAAAACAAATGATCCCCTGCTCATCTCTGTAAGCTGCATTTTCATGGAACTGATAATTATTAACCCCTTCATTTACAAAGTAGGTTTTAATGTTATTGTTATTCTTATTAAGTTTTGCCAGGCCAAAAGATGTGCTTACCCATAAATTATTGAAATCATCTTCCGCAATACCGATGGCGTCACAGCTGGGAAGTCCCTCTCTGACATTAAAAATATGCACCTCCGAATTTATTAGGTCAAGTCGGAATAACCCGAAGTTATAAGTCCCCACCCAGACAAAACCTTCTTTGTCCTTGTAGGCCGTTATAGCATTTAACAACCCAGGATATTTTTTGACATCTGCAACCTCAATCCTTCTGATGGCATGATCGTTAAAATTTAGAGCAAATAATCCATAACCATAACTAGTAAATAGAATCTCATTATCGTTTAGCTGAATAATCTTTGGTATTGTAGGTCCCTGCATTATAAATTGGTCCAATAATTTACCCTTTAGATCAAATTCAAGCAGACCTTGCCCCTCAGTACCAACAAAAATCCTATCTCTCATTTGTAATATGGAAACTGAGCCGCTATTGGGTTCGGGTACTGGCAGGGTTTTAAATGTCTTTTTATCTGGATCAAAAATTTGCAACCCAAAGTAAATCCCTATCCAGTATTTATTTTCACTATCAACAAATACGGTACGAATATTGGGATTTCCCAATTTACTGTTGGTTTTATCAAAAACCATAGATTTCTTATTCTCAGTATTGTAAACAAAAAAACCATTCTCACGCGTTGCAATTAGGAAGTTCTTTCTACGGTCTTTCGAAATTGAAGTAATAAATTTGCCTTTGGTTAATTTATTCAGAGAAACATCCGAATTGAAATTTTTCGCCTGTTTATAGCTCACATCCAATCCTGCATCGAATGTGCCTAACCAGACATTCCCAGACTTGTCAGTTAAACACGACATATAGTTGTTTGAATGTACTTCATCGGTTCCATCACCCTGGAAATGATGAAAAATTGAATTCTTTGACGTATCATAAATAAACAGTCCTGACTGCAAGGTTCCTATCCAATAGATGGCAGGCTCTTTCCTCATCAAAAACCGGATATCATAACCGGATAATCCTGATGGTAATTGGCTATTATTGCTGGAGCCGACATATTGTCTGCCTTTAATATCAAAGCAGCTTAAACCCCCTTTGGTACCAAGTAAGAATAAATTTTCTGTTGCCTGAAATAATGTTCTTACAGTATTCATATCATTCATTAACGCTGCTCCTGAATGGTTACGGTAAAAGTCAAACCTGTCAGTTTTTAAATCATAAAGTGCCAATCCCTTGCCATTTAACATCCCACACCATAGATTTCCACTTTTGTCAAATAATAAACTACTAAAATTCGGTTTTTCAGTCAGATTACTACCTAACTCTTCCAATTCTCCTTTTCCAGGCCTGAACCGATAAAGACCAAGGCTAGTCCCCATATAAATAAAACCGTCGTACTCAGCAAAAGAAGTAACCACATTTTTAAAATTGGGGAAAAAGGAGATCAGCTTGTCTGCCCTGCTGTCGTAGCAGTTAACTCCGGTTTCTGTTCCGATAAACATAAGCCCATCATTGGAACAAAACAGTGATGAAACATGATTAGAACACAGAGAAGCTGGATTATTCGAATCAAAATAATAGTGCTTAAACTCGTATCCATTATAACGACTTAATCCGCCCATTGTGGCCACCCATATATAACCCGCCTTATCCTGAGCGATGGCGGATATATTCATATTGTTAAGCCCTTCTTTAAAACCTATATTTCTAAATTGGAGTATGTCAGCCGCATATGAATTATTCAATAATAGTAGAAGGGCTGATAAAAAAATATTTATTCTAACCATATGATTTAAAAGCATTATGATTATTGACAATAAATAAATTATCTTATTTTGTATTTACACCTAAGTCAGAAGATGAAAATTCAACAAGAATTAATTAAATGTACCTTTGAATAAAAAAAGAAGAAATTGGTTCAGTTATTTTGTGGTTCAGTATTTAAGCGCCAAAAGTAGCCGTTTTTCCAACAATTTTCAATATACAATATGTAGATATATTTACACAAAATGAGCTTATATGGGCTTTCCCAATCTTACCGATATTTTTGAAAATAGATCACTTTTAACAATACCTCGGTAAATTTTAAGCGGCAATTTTGCCATAATTAAATATTCCTTTGACGATTTTTTGATTTTTTGGTGTGTTTGTGTTTATATAGCAAAGATGCATATAAATCGTTCGAGCATCAACGTGTTGTTATACATTATTTTATAATCGAACATTGAGAATGGTTTATCTGACTCCCCTTCATTGGAAAGCCAGTCTTGTTTGGCCAGATTTACTGCAGTAATTGTTGCATTGGCAAGACTTGCCTAGTGTGACAAAAGGTTCAACCCTTTTTTTGCCAATTGATCCTCCGAAGGTGTTTGCCAGGTTTTGGGTATGTAACCAGGATCAAATGGCTTCTCAAACTGATTCCTGTAGGTTTGTTCACAAACAGTACTGAAACGTTCAAGTTGCAAGAAATTAATCCTACCTTTGATGCTCAAAATATGCCAAAGAACGATAAAATCCTGTTGGGATTTATTTAGCTTTTCGAAGACCTTATTTTCTAATATGCTGATAATCGTTATTTTAACCGAATTGTTTACCTTAGGAATCATAATTAAGAAATTCCGGAATAATCTTTTATATTACTGATTTACAATGTCTTATCTAAAATTATTTAAAGCTTATTTTTCGTTAATTTTATTGATATTCTATTATTTATATTAAAATTTACCGAACTATTGTGATTATGAAACGGTTGAAAATTCTGAAGTTCCTCGTATTTACCTTTCTGTTGTTTATGAACACCAGCCTGCCGGCCCAAACCGATTATCGTCCCTCAACAGCAAAGGGGCATGATCACTCCTATTTTAAAGGAGGGAAGATAAATATTATTAATTCAAGCCATCAGGATATCGCCTGGATGGATTCCATTGGAGCATGCGAAAAATGGCGCGATGAAAATATGATTACCCCTGCATTGAAAATTCTGGCCTCCAACAAAAACTTTTGTTTCACAGCTGAAGATGCACTTTGTCTGAAAGAATATCTAAAAAGACATCCTGACAGTTACACCGATATTTTAAAATATTCAAAGGAAGGCCGGCTTGAATGGGGAGCAACATACGTTCAGCCTTATGAATCGATGTACGACGGTGAAGCTTTGATACGTCAAACTTATCTGGGCAGAAAATGGCTAAAAAAAATACTCCCCGGATGTGATTTTATTTGTGCCTACTCGCCTGATGTGCCGGGTAGGGCCCTGCAAATGTCCCAGATCCTCGTGAAATCAGGAATCAAATATTTGCACTTTTCAAGACTGGAACCCGGATTATACAGGTGGTACAGCCCTGATGGAAGCAATGTTCTTGCGTATACTCCCGGACAATATTATGAAGCCAGCCTACCTGTAGCCGATGCAAAAACTGACGCTCAGGCAAAAACGGCATTTATAAATGACCTTAATATTTACAATAACTACTTTAAGACCAATCGAATAAAACCCTATTTGCCATTTTACTTCTCGCTCGACTGGTCGAAGCCAAATGAATTCAGGACACTGTTTAATTTATGGGAAAAAACTTCCGGGGAAGAAGGACTTCCATCACTAAATTTTTCTACAGGGACTCAGGCACTCAAATCATTGGATAATGATGCAAAATTTGAAACTCTTAACGGAGAACGACCAAACGTTTGGCTCTATATTCACGGCCCCACACATGAAAAAGCGTTATCGGCTTCACGAAAAGCAAACCGAATGCTCATATCTGCTGAGAAGTTTTCGGCTATAAATGCAATCGTAAAAGATAATCTTTCCGGATATCCGCAGGAGGAATTTACAAAGTCCTGGGAACATGCTATTTATCCTGATCATGGCTGGGGTGGGAAACATGGTGATCTGACAGATTTAACCTTTAGAAAAGGTTTTGAACTGGCTCTTAAAAACTCGAATGCAATCCTGGACGGCAGTTTGAATGGGCTGGCAAAAGCGATATCTTTTAAGAAGGCTGGTCAGGCAATAGTCGTATTTAATCCGCTTTCATGGGAAAGAAACGATAAGGTTGAGCTGAGTATCAATGGATACGGACAAAATAAAACTGCATACAGGATCATTGATGCAGTTACGGGAGAGGTCGTTCCCAGTCAGCAGATCAAGTCGGTACCTTCAAAAGAATCGGATGAGGTGGTGACATTGACCTTTGTAGCGGAAAAAGTACCGTCTATGGGTTATAAATCTTATTATGTTGAACCCTATTCCGAAGAATCGACAGCGATTGATGACCCTGGGGCACCAGGAGGCTTCACTAATCTGATTCCTAAAAAAGCTACTAATCCATCTGTTGTTGGGCCAGTAGCCAACTCAGGAACTTTTGAAAATCAGTTTTACAAAATAGTTTTCGGTAAGGGTGGGCTAAAGAGTATTTACGATAAGCAGCTTAAGAAAGAACTGCTGCAGACCGGAAAATTTTTAGGAGGTGAAGTTTTTCAGCTTGAATCAATTGGCAATGGCGCCGGTGAATTTACGGACGTTCAGCCAACCTCATTGAATGGTTTTGAAAAGGTAAGTGAGTATAGTCCCAGCTGGAATTGCAGCGAATTCGGGCCGGTTAGGAAGTCATGGGAATTTACACAACAAACAAGATTTGCGTCGATCCACCAAAAAGTTACGCTTTTTGAGGATCTTAAACAAATTGAATTTAAGGTTGATATTCTTGGTTTCTCGGGCGAACATTACCGCGAATATCGCCTGGCCTTCCCACTGAGCCAGACAAATTCTCAAATAGCTTATGAGGTACCCATGGGTGTCGTCCAGGTTGGGAAAGATGAACTAAAGGGAGCAGCAGGCTACTCTAAACCCAGTCAGATCTTTAATACACCCGATGTGAAGATTCATCCGCGTGAGGTACAAGACTGGTTTAGCTCCGGTAGTGACAATGTTTTTGTAAATATAAGCAGTTCTGTGGCTGTCTTTGACTGGATTGATCCTACTGATAAAACAAACAATCAGACTATTCTGCAACCTGTTTTACTTGCCAGTCGCAGGAGCTGCCATGGTGAAGGGAATTTTTATCTTCAGCCGGGTGATCACTCATACTCGTTTACATTTACTTCGGGCGAAGGCAACTGGACAAATGGCATTCAAGCGGGGAAGCAGCCTAATATGCCCTTGCAACCTCTGGTTGTAAGCACCCAAACAAAAAAGGAAGGCCTCCCGGAAACCCAAAGTTTTCTGCAGGTTGATAAAGCAAATGTTATTGCCAGCACATTGAAAAAGACCGATGATGAAAATAACTATACACTTCGTTTATATGAGGTTACAGGAAATAACACAGAGGTGACAATAACACTTCCCTTCACAATCGAAAAACTCTGGAAGACAGATATGATTGAAGAGAATGCAAAGGAGGTTCCTTCCGCTGATCATTCATTTACAGTTAAAATGGGGCATCACGCGATTGAGACATTTAAACTGCAATTAAAAAGGGATTAAATAAAAATGCCACCAAAGCACCAAGTCACCAAATTCCAATAAACGATAGATTCAAATCAATATAAGATGAAGAGAAGTCATTTTATTAAGGCTACATCACTACTTACGACATCATCTGTGCTTGTGAGTTCTGGTGTTCTCAAGGCTGGTAACTTGTCGTTCTCTGATTCTAACCGGAAAGGGGAATCTTCATTTTGGAATATCTTTTCTGACGATTACCGGAAAAATTGCAAACTCTGGAAGCATAATACCTTAAAAAATCCTGTTGTCCCCGCAGGCACTGAGCCTTGGAAGAAATACTGGACCGCAAACCCAACAATTTTAAATTTAAGGGGTAAATTATTGGTTTATTACCGTGGAAATGGGATTACATCTGCCAACTCAACAAGGCACGACCGGATCGCCGTAGGTGAAATAAAGAATATCACGCCAATGGATTTTGTTTTTGACGATCTTAATGATGGAAATTTTATTGTAGATGTTGGTGTAAAGGGGTGCTTTGACGACCACGATGTTCTTGATCCGGGAGCAGTTTTTTTTAAGAATAAGGTCTTTCTCTACTATTCTGGTGTTGGAACCGGACCTAACTCGGTAGGGTTGGCAATAAGTGATGATGGTGTCTATTTTGAAAAGCACGGGAGTGTGATTGTTGGTCGATCACCAAGTGTGGTGGCTTCAGATTCTAAAGTCTTTATGATCTATCAGAATGACGATGGCAAAGGATTCCTTGGATTTTACCTCGCTGAATCTGAGGATGGCATTAATTTTAAGAGGTTGTCAGATCAGCCTGTGATGACCGGACAGCAAGACGGTTGGGACCGGTATGTAACAACTGCAAGAATCTATAAAGAAGAGGATACTTTTTTACTTGTTTATGGTGGCAGTCCTGATTTGAACGATCAACCGGACTATTTCGGTCTGGCAAGATCCAAAGATTTGATAACGTGGGAAAAGCATCCTGGAAATCCAATTTTTGGTCTTAGTGCCAAGGGAGAAGAAGATGGCGGAGCAATTTGGTTTCCGGCCATTATTGATATTGGCAGCCACTATGTAATCCTTTATGAAGGAAGCAGGGGCCGTTATGCATGGGATTTATCCTCCCAGATCTGTATGTCGTCAATTGAAAAACAAGTAATAAAATTTATTAGGTAAATACTAATCAAAATGGAACGCCGCGATTTTATTCAGAAAGCAGCAATCACCGGGACAGGTCTCATTGGGGCTTCCCGGTTATCGCCTCTTAATGCCCTCACAGTCAATGAGCCAAAGAAGTTATCTCCCCTTTTAGGAAGCCGGTTTGTCACTCTATGCATTATGATCCGTACGACACCATGGGAAGTCTCACGTGATGTTAAACTGATTGATGAAGATGAATCACCTTATCACACCCTGAAAGTTGTGCGTGATCTAAGGGAAGCTTTTGCGAAAAATAATCCTGACGGGAGACTGACCTGGGGATTTACATTGAATGCCCTGGAGGATAAGCGTCCAAATTACCGGGATATAAGAAACTATGTTGTCGAATGTCAACAGACTTATGGTGATGAGGTTTCGTATTTCCCCGGTTATTTCCCGGCGCTTTACCTGCCACGCGAAAGGGTTAACCGCGAGATGAGTGAGGCAATACAGATCATTTCTAATCTTGTTGGTGGCGGTTACAGGCCACGATCCATCATTGGAGGATTCCTTTCTGCCGAAAATATGCGTTATCTTTCTGAAAAAGAAAACATCCATGTTGCCCATGGAGTAATCTGGAGCCAGCATGCTGTTGATGGCGGTGGCGCAGACGGATCTCCTTCGTACCCTTATTACCCTTCAAAAGAGCATTTATGTAAACCTGCTCAAGGTAAAACAGACTTTATTGATTGTGTGAATCTGGATGGGTGGAGTGTTGATTTCCAATGCGCAAGGATTAGCGGAGGCATTCAGGGGACTTCAGTATTTAACAGTGCATCTAGTCGTCGCGGAGTTGGACCTATTGAAACTTATTGTGACTGGGGAATTGATATTGGCCATTTATCTGTGATGCATACGCAGTCAATTCATTTTGACAGGGGATTTGCCCTGAATGGATTTGGATGGATCCCTAATATTTGGGAAGCAGCACTCGTCAAACGTCCTGAAAGAAGAGACTGGGGAGAAACGTTCATTCTTGAAGCAATGGGGAAATGGGTTGGAGATACAAAAAAACGGTGGCCGGATGTTAAATTTATATCTTTTGGTGAATATGGCGAAATCTGGAGACAGCATTACCGGGACAACGAAAAATGGAACTATCGTTTTGAGGAACGTGGGCTGGGTATTGGAAATTCGTGGGGTAATGAAGATATAATCTGGTACATGAATAAAAGCTTCAGGTTGGCAACGGTTCGTAACTGGCAGCAAAATACCCAACCCAGGGTTTACGATTTCACCCGTTACGACATTCCCTCCAAAGAACCAGCTGACCCCAGTCCTGAAAAGCCCAATAAGGACTGGAGCCTTATGAATCGTATCAATCAAAAGGGATTACGTCCTCAGGACCAGCCAATCTTATTAAAAGATCTGAAGAAAGAAGATAAAGACCTTATTTCCAGATACTATCCTGAATTATTCTAACCTAAATGGCTTTAAAATCTTGAAAACACGTACATCTATCAAACTTTCAGGAAACTTATTTATTCTATTTCTATGTCTTATCTCATCATGTGTTCGGGTTTTTGGCCAGAATAAACAGATTCCCGAATGGGTAAATCCATTAATTGGAACTGCAAACACCCAAACTACAAGTTTATGGGGAAGCGAAGGAGGAACATATCCAGGTGCAGCAGCACCATTTGGATTCGTTCAACTCACACCCGAAACCAGAAATGGTGATTCGAAAGGATATAATTACAGCGACAGTTCAATCCTTTATTTCAGCTGTATCAACCATCCAACAGGTTATCCGGATGGCTCTTCCGGAGAGATTCATATCATGCCGGTCGAAGAGGGTAAGGATATTCAGCAAGGGAAATATTCCAGAACCTTTTCTCACGCTGACGAACAGGCAGTGCCAGGATATTATAAGGTATTATTCCGCGACGACGGGACAAAAGTTGAAGTTACTGCAGCACCTCATTCCGGAATGTTTCGATTTACCTTTCCACCGAAAACAATTCCCAGGATTTTCTTAAGTGATCTGGGGAATATTATTAATATCTCAAAAAATGTTTTAAGCGGATCGAAATACCACGTAATTATCTCATTCAATAAAGATTATCTCGAAAAGCAGGACGTTAAGGAAGGTTGCGTTTTAACTTTTGCACCAAATGAAGAGGGAACAAACACATTGATCCTTAGGATCGGCGTGTCTACAGTCGATTTTGAAAGTACCCTCAATAACCTTCGCTTTGAAACTGAAATGCTGGATTTTGATCAATACAGGAGTATAAATCAGCAAAAATGGAATAATGCCTTATCTGTAATAAGTATTGAAGATACATCAGCTGTAAACAAAACAATATTTTATACTGCACTTTACCATTCGATGCTTATGCCATGGGTCATTTCTGATGTTATGGGTAGGTATTTGGGAGCCGATGGGGTTGTTCATAAGGCAAAAGGGACCAATCAGTACAGTGGGTTTTCGGCTTGGGATACTTTTCGTTCCCTTCATCCGCTCTTGTGTCTGATTGCTCCGGATCGTCAGCAAGATATGGTCCTGTCCATGCTAGATAATTTTGAACAATCCGGGACCCTTCCAGCCGGACCTATGACTGGAAATCATGTAATCCCGATAATTGTCGATACCTATCTAAAAGGGATTACAAAATTCGATAAGTCTCTGGCATATAATGCAATGAAAAGCTGTATCTCGGCAGCATCAAAATCTGTGGATTTTTCGGCTTACAGGCAGTTGGGCTATGTACCGGCCTCATGTTCAGAATCCGTAACAAAAACCGTTGAATTTGCTTACGACGACTGGGCATTGGCTCAGTTTGCAGGAAAGGTCATGAACGACAAGATCGCCTATCCGTTATATTTGAACAGGAGTTTTAATTACAGGAATCTTTTCAGTCCCGGGGTCCTGGCATTATTGCCACGTCTGGGTAATAACCTTGAATTTAAACCTGGAAATGCCGGGTATAAAGAGGGCGATCAGTGGAGTTATTCAATGTTTGTCCCTCATAATCCCCGCGATCTGATAAACTTTTTTGGAGGAGACAAAGATTTCGCATTTCATTTGGATAGTGCGCTGAACAAACAGTTAATCCTCTTTGATAACGAACCCGTATTGCACGTTCCATATCTGTTTAATTACGCATCGAGGTCGGATTTAACACAAAAATGGGCCCGAATAATTATGAAGTCACATTATACAAATTCTCCATCCGGACTTCCGGGAAATGACGATCATGGAGCCATGTCGAGCTGGTATGTACTCAGCGCATTAGGTATTTATCCCATTTGTCCCGGAAGGCCATTTTACGATTTCGGTTCTCCTATATTTAAAAGAGCAGTAATAAACCTTCAGAATGGCAAAAAATGGATCATTAATTCAGTGAATAACAGTCCGGATCATTTTTATGTGAGGAGTAAAATGCTTAATAACGAGTCATATCGGAAAACATGGGTAGAACATTCAACCCTCCTAAAAGGCGGAGAGATGACTTTTGTGATGGACAACACACCCGCTTTGGATCCCTTTATGGATACAGGAGCAGAAAAATTTTCAGAAACTACAAATCTGGCAGATTTTAAACTTGGTATGTTAAATCAATCTCAAAAAAAGGTGAATACGGATCAGTTGTTCTACGTTCCGTTTATGTTGCAAAACAGAGGAAGTAAGGGGACAAGGGTACTCAGACTTTATGTTGATGGTAAAGAGTATAGCAGAAAGAACCTGCTTATCTGTGAAAATTCAGCAGTTGTTGATTCTATTGGATGCCGTTTGTATTCACCCGGGATTAAGATGATCCATATTGAAAACCTCCCCGAGTACCAGATAGAGGTCATTCAATCAAAAGGTAAGGAGAACCATCCTATTCAGGTTCTTGAGCTGAATTCTAAAAGAATTTTCAGGAAAAATACTCCTGTAAAGTATCAATGCGTTGTGCGGAACATAAGTGGGACAAGAAAGAAAACAACCCTGCCGGTTTCTGTGGATGATTCAGTTTATCAGGAGCATGTGGTCACATTGGATCCGGGAGAGATATACAAAATAGAGAGCAGCCTGGATAAATTAACTGAGGGAATTCATGATTTACAAATCGGGTCAAAGACAACCCAAATTAAAATTTTCAGTGAAAACACCGATTCGAAAATAATCGAAATTAATTGTAAAACAGGACAAAACCATGGAGATACAATACCTGATCGCTCGGGTTTTAAGAATGATGGGGTTATCCGCAACAAATCTTTTGATCATATCACTTCGTTGTCTGGTATTCAGACAGATTCTCTCCACTACGCTGAATTCAATGATGGCGAAATTCTGAACAACCTGGAAGACAAGATAACAGTGATGGCCTGGGTTAAGCCATTGCCCGGTAATGATGGATTATCAGATCTGATCACAAAGGGAGATTTTATTGCCCTGCAAACTTCCGGTAAAAATTCATTATCGTGGTTTGCGGGAGGCTGGGGAAGAGGAAGCTGCAGCAGTTCTCTGCCGGAAAACTGGGTCAACACCTGGCATCATATTGCTGGCGTTGCCGAGGGTAAGAATCTGAGATTGTACATCGATGGTGATTTATCGGGAAGTGTTACTTTGGATAAACCGGTAAATCTCTCCTCACATTCAAGATGGATGACAGGACGCAATGAGGAATTCCCGGATCAGCGGTTTTTTAATGGTTTTATCGATCATTTTATGATCTTTGCCGAGCCATTAACCGAAGCTGAAATAAAAGAGGAGATGAAAAAAGGAGAAATGAAAATAAAAGAATAGAAATTCAAAAGTTTATATAATGCGAAAAATACTCTCTATTATCCTGTTTACCTTTGGCCTGATGTTATCGGCTAAGGCTCAATACACAACCCTGAACGTCCATTCTCATAATGACTATGCACAAAAAACACCTTTTTATCTCGCCTATAATGCTCACTTCGGATCAATCGAAGCAGATATATGGGCAGTAAACGGCAAACTCTATGTGGCTCATGACAGCGCTGACATCACTTCATCGAGAACCCTTGAATCTCTTTATCTTCAACCCATCGCCAGTATCTTTAAGCAAAACGGGGGAAAAGCCTGGAATGACAACCCCTCGTCCTTCCAATTACTGATCGATTTAAAGACCAGGACTGAACCTACTTTATCGTTACTTGTAGAGCTTTTAAAAAAATATCCCGATGTTTTCGATTCTAACATCAATAAAAATGCAATCCCAGTTGTAATTACAGGTAACAGGCCAGCACCGGCTGATTTCAGTAAATATCCCTTGAACATTGCATTCGATGGAAATGTAACTCTTAAATATGATGCTCAGCAATTAAAGCGAATAGGGCTATATAGTGAAGACCTTAAGGCTTTTACAAGGTGGAATGGGAAAGCTGCAATTCCAGAAAAAGAGGAAAAAAAATTGAAACAGATCATCGATTCTGTCCATAGCCTGAATAAAAAAATAAGATTCTGGGATGCTCCTGATTCGGCCTATGCCTGGAGAACCCTCATGAGCCTAAAGGTAGATTATCTGAATACCGATCATATTGAAGATCTTGAATTATATTTGAAAAATTATAAAAAATAATCACTGATGACGTCAAGACGCGATTTTTTCCTTAAAAGTGCCTTAATAGCAGGAGCTTCAGCCTTTCCCGGAGTAAAAGTGCTTGCCGACGATCCTGTGCAGACTATCGCTACCACTACCGGAAAATTACCTTATAAAAACACTTATATCAAAAATGTTTTTGTTACAGAAAATGATTTTCGGAATGCTAGACCAAATATAATTCCCTCTCCCGGTTTCCAGAAGGCAAAGGAAATCTTACCTGTACCCTACTGGAACGGTAATGAGACGGCTATCGATATGTATTGGAAGACGTGGGAAATTGCTTTCAAAAATATAAAAGATCCGGCACCTGCTTCCGGATTTATTACCTCTTACATCGATACTGCCTACAATGGTAACATTTTTATGTGGGACTCGAATTTTATAACGCTTTTCACAAGATACGGTTCCAGAGTCTGGCCATTCCAGAAAACACTTGATAATTTCTATGCCAAGCAGCATCCTGACGGATTTATATGCCGCGAGATCTGGGGCAATACCGGCGAAGACTGCTTCAACCGTTACGATCCGACAAGCACAGGGCCAAATGTGATCCCGTGGAGTGAAATGGTATATTTTGAGCACTTTGGTGAATGGGACAGGATGAATAAGATTTTTCCTGTATTAGTTGCTTATTACCAGTGGCTTAAACTAAACCGAACCTGGCAGGATGGTTCGTACTGGTCGAGCGGATGGGGAACGGGAATGGATAATCAGCCGAGGGTTCCGAAAAATTATAATCCAATTTTTTCTCATGGTCATATGACCTGGCTTGACACCTGTTTACAGCAGCTCTTTGTCGCTAAGATACTCGTTGAATTCGGATTTTACGTCGAAAGGTGGCAGGAAATTGAAGAGATCGAAGATGAGACGAAATCGCTAAAGAAGCTAATTCGCGAAAAACTCTGGAATCCTAAAACCTCTTTCTTCTACGATAAATATGCAGATGGCAGTCAGGGAACCTTAATGAGCATAGGTGCGTATTGGGCATTGTGGTGTGATATTCTGAACAAGGACGAATTAAAAGCCTTTGTAGCGCATCTTTTCGACCCGGCAACTTTTTATCGTAAACATCCTGTTCCGTCAATTCCGGCTAATCACGAGAAATATCAGGCAGATGGCAGATACTGGGAAGGTGGTGTCTGGGCACCCACAAACTATATGATTATCAAAGGACTTCAAAGAAATGGACTTCATAAACAAGCCTTTGATATTGCTATGCGACATCATGAGCAGGTTGCAGAAGTATTTAAAAAAACAAATACTTTCTTCGAATACTATGCGCCCGAAATGACTGAACCCGGCTTGCTGGCCCGTCCGGAATTTGTAGGTTGGACAGGACTGGTACCTGTGGCCGTACTGTTTGAATCGATCTTTGGTATTACACCCAACATTTTGAAAAAAACTATCGAATGGCATGTAAGCCTCACGGATGAACATGGCATCGACCGTTACCCAATTGGTCCTGACGGGATGTTGTCTTTCAAATGCGCTGCACGAAGCTCTGCAAAACAAAGACCTTCTCTGGAGATTACGTCCAGTCTTGAATTAAAACTTCTGCTTAGCTGGGAGGGCGGATCAGAGACAGTTCAGTTGAAACAAGGGATTAATAAGATTTACTAGTAATATATTGATACATTACAGATTATGAAACGGAGAACATTTATTAATAATTCAATCCTTACAGCCAGTGCCTTAACCACGGCTCCTCACCTCCTCGCTGCTTCACCAACGCAAAAAGCGACGATGCGCCCTGAGATTTCAAGGCGTTTATTCAGGAGTGAAGCCGTTGAAGCGGAAATATCCAAGATAAAAAAAGATATTGCTGACCCGGAGATTGCCTGGTTATTCGAGAATTGCTATCCCAATACGCTTGACACAACTGTTCATTTCTCAGAAAATCAAGGAGAACCGGATTCTTTTATCATCACCGGAGATATTAACGCCATGTGGTTACGAGATTCGACGGCACAGGTATGGCCTTATCTTCACCTTGTAAACGAGGATCCTCAACTCAAAAAACTATTCAGGGGGGTAATTAACCGACAGGCAAATTGTATCCTTATTGATCCTTATGCCAACGCCTTCAATTTCGGTCCCACAGGAAGTGAGTGGAAAAGTGACCTGACAGAGATGAAACCTGAGTTGCATGAGAGAAAATGGGAAATTGATTCACTTTGCTACCCTGTACGCTTAAGCTATCATTACTGGAAAAAAACTGGAGATAACAGCCCATTTAATCCAAACTGGCTGAAGGCTGCAAAGACAATTGTAAAGACTTTTGAGGAGCAGCAAAGGAAGACAGGAAAGGGCCCGTATCATTTTATGCGATTGACAGAAAAACAGACAGATACAGTTTGTGGTGCAGGCTATGGAAATCCTGTAAAACCCAACGGTCTGATCTGCTCTACTTTCCGTCCGTCAGATGATGCAACAACTTATTTATACCTGATCCCTTCAAATTATTTTGCCCTTGTCTCTTTAAGACAAATGGCAGAACTTGTAACTTCGGTATACAAGGATGGCAACTTTGCCGCGCAGTGTCAAGTTCTCGCTGATACAGTTGAGAAGGGGCTGAAACAATATGCTGTTTCCAGTCACCTGAATTATGGTAAAGTCCTGGCTTTCGAGATCGATGGTTATGGTAACCGGTTGTTTATAGACGATGCCAATATTCCCAGTCTGCTGGGAATGCCATATCTTGGTGGTATAAAGGCTGATGATGAATTATATGTGAATACCCGAAAATTTGTTTTAAGTAAAGACAATCCCTGGTTTTTTGAGGGTAAGGTTGCAGCAGGTATTGGTGGTCCGCATGTAGGAGCAGATATGATCTGGCCTATGAGCATCATTATGAGAGCGATGACCTCGACAAATGACCAGGAAATCGTTCAGTGTCTGAAATGGTTAAAGAATTCGCATGCAGGAACAGGATTTATGCATGAGACATTTCATCGTGACGATGCTTCGAATTTCACACGTAAGTGGTTTGCCTGGGCCAACACCTTGTTTGGAGAGCTAATCTCAAAGCTACATGAGGAACGAAAACATATTCTGAATCAGATCTTCTGATTGGAAAATCACGTTAATATGCAGGAATAAAGTAATTAAAACAGAAAATTTGAAAATCAATATAAGGTACAGGATTCTAATCATAATCATCATGGCAACAGGCTTAAATGCATCTCAACCGCTTGAAGCTCAAACAGGTATAAAGTTTAAATTCAGGAAAGACAACACTTTTAAAATTGCACAATTCACCGATATCCATTGGAATAATAATTCATCAAAATGTGCTGCCACAGCAGAGGTTATAAGGCATGTATTGGATGTCGAAAAGCCTGATCTGGCGATTCTTACAGGTGATATCGTAACGGATATTCCTGAAAAAGAGGGTTGGATCTCGGTTGCAAAAATATTCATAGATGCCAAAGTTCCATTCGCAGTAACTCTTGGCAACCATGACAGTGAGCGGGAAATCGCACGAGAAGCTATTTTTGAACTTCTCAAACCAATGCCCTGGTTTGTCGGTAAAAAAGGTCCTCAATTGTTTGGATGCGGTAATTATACACTTTCAATAGAGGGATCCGATAAAAAAGCCGTTGCGGCAGTTCTTTATTGTCTTGATTCAAATGACTATCCTCATGATAAAAGAATTGGCGGTTATGACTGGATTAAGTTCAGCCAGATAGACTGGTACCGGAAAACAAGCGATAAGTTTACATTATTGAACAATAATTTACCTCTTCCTTCGCTCATGTTCTTTCACATTCCATTGATAGAATTTAACAAAGTCATTGGGAAACAGACAACTGTAGGAGCTAAGAATGAAGCTGTTGCCTGTTCAGATATCAACTCCGGACTCTTTGCCTCACTCGTTGAGAAGAGGGATATCATGGGTGTTTTTGTCGGCCACGATCATGACAATAATTATATCGGAGAGGAGCATGATATTTGTCTGGCTTATGGTCAGGCCACGGGTTACGATGCTTACGGCAAATTTGAGCGTGGTTCCCGGATTATTGAGCTTCACGAGGGTGAATTTGCCTTTGACTCATGGATACGGACTAAATCCGGCATCGGGAATAAATTCAGCTATCCGTCTATATCATTAAGCGAAGAGAAAAGTCCGGTCTACTTACCGGCAGTTCAGGTACACGGACTAAAACCGGGTGTACATTTCAATTATTTTGAAGGGAGTTTTAAATCAACGGCTGAGCTTGAAAGTGCAACGATTAAAAAAAGTGGTGTACTTAAAAATATCTCGCTTGAACCGGCAGCCGTTCGCGATTCTTTTGGATTTGAATTCAGGGGATGGCTGAAGGTCCCTCATAAGGGAGTTTATGGTTTTTATACTTATTCAGATGACGGATCAAAAGTCTTTATTGATGGAAAAGAAGTAGTTAACAATGATGGTCCACACGACACTAAACGTGCTTCAGGTAAAGTCGCTCTTGACGAAGGGTTTCACGAGTTTCGTGTACTTTATTTTGAAGGAGACTCTGATAATGAGCTGGAGGTGGGATTTTCAGGCAGTTCTATCCGCGAAGGCAAAATTCCTGATGCATTTCTTTTTACAAAATAAAAACAATCTGTTTTGACAGATTCAATAAAATTTATTACCGGATTCAAAGCTTTACAAACATGAAAAAAATATCACTACTTGTGCTAATCCTTCTGAGCATTTCAGTTCAGCAAATAGTAGCACAGGATCTTCAGACAAACAAAACTCATAAGATTCAGCCGAAATCCAAACGAAAGGTCACTAAGAAAGGAGGGAAAAAAACTCCTCTTAAAGTCACTCTTAAGACAATTTCCTATGATGGTAAATACTGCTCTGGCACAGGTGACCTTAATTTCCTGCGACTTATCGACGAATCGTTCGCCTTCTTTCATCCAAACCCGGTTGTTCCTAATCTAACTATGATTTATAATGCAGACTGGGACACATTTACTGAAGGTGCAGGCTGGGGTGCCTGGTGGATACAAAACAGTTACGGGTTTTCTTACGCAGCAACGCCCTTCCTTCAGGAGCCATGGGCACAGATCTTGCAACGTTCGTGGGATCTCTTTTGGGACAATCAGGGTGATGGAAAGCGTAAAGGTGGCTGGGGAGACGGAAGTCCCAATCAGCTATCGGATTTGGTCGCTCCTGACGGCAGTCTGGGTGATGCAGCGGCCCCAAAACAGATCATATATAAACAGGGAGATGGTGATGTTAATCAGCATGAATGGTTTTATGAAGCCACCGCTGCCGGTGTTGTGATGCAATCCGAAATCCTTCTTGTGAATCATGACCTAAAAGCATGTGAGCATTATCTCCCAAAGATGGAGAGAGCCTGCGATTTTATTGAAAAAACCCGCGATCCAAAGAATAACCTGTTTCTCGTCGGTCCGGCGTGTAATCTGCTGGCACCTAGCTATGGTGGTGTACGTCAGCCGGATGGCTCCTTTGGGAAAGGTTATCTTGCCGGACTTTCAATTACATATCTGGCTGCATTGGATCGTATGGTTGAATTATACAGGTTTACCGGGGACAAAATTAAACTTGGGGAATATGAACATCGTCAAAAGATTACACGGGCATCGCTGCCACTGCTTTTGACCCCGGGTGGCTATTTTGTCAAATCCATCGAACCCGGAGGAATAAAACATGGCGTCCTTGGTCAGGCAAAATATGGATATCTCGAAGGTGTTGCCAATGCGGATGCGGTAGCACTTCGCGTTACTGATGCCAAAACATCAGAATCCATTTATAATCAGATTAAAGCATATCCGGCAATACGGCCTTTTGATTTCCTTATGACCAATGCACCGGGACTCGATGATACGTATGGCGGATGGGGACGTACTTCAGGAAAAGGGCTAGAGGGGTTTTGGACATTTGGCGACTGGGTGAATGGAGGAATCTGGGGCACTGTCGAAGGTCGCGCAATTCTCATGTATTACAGACTTGGTAAATTTGAAGATATCCGCCGGTCAGCAACAAGAGCCATGAGGTGGGCAAAAGACTTTAGAATGGATGCACCATGGGCACAACGTGGTGAAAACAAGCATAATCCCTGGTCTGATTCCGGGAAATTCAAGGTTGGCGGAGTGGCAGTAATGGTAGATAACTTTGCTATTCCTGCCGCAACAATACGTGGTCTTCTTGACTGTGACTACCGGTCTGACCGGCTTATCCTGAGGCCGCGTATACCAGGTTCAATAAACCGGTATACACAGAAAGAGCCAATCAGGTTCGGAAATAAATCACTCTATGTTACATGCATAAACGAAGGACCTAAAGTTAAGAGCGTAAAGATCAATGACAAGGAAATTGTCGTTGAATCGACCGATGAAGTTGCCTTATTATATGACAGCCTTCCGGAATCTGCCAGGATAGAAATTACAACGGAAGGTGGTTGGCAGGAAGAGGCGTCAGTAACTATTTATCCTGTAAAACCTTCCCTTGTTTCAAAGAAAGCCTTGGATATTACACCTGTTGAAATTCCGGATTCGTTGAAGAAACCACTTGCTGTTCTCACAAAGATGAGTAAATTGCTTGTCAATATTACAGGTGCTGATGATGACCGTGCCTTTTTAGCAACAGCAATAAAGGCATTTGAAGATTTTAAAACACGTTCCGGAATGGATGCCGGTCCTGGATATTACCGTCCCATTACTGCGGAACGCAGAGAAGGGATTAATCAGTTTTATAGCCGGACTGCCCTTTCGATGTATAACGGATTCGCCAGACGCATGAAAAATTATGCACAAAATGGTGATAAACAGCAGAAACGCATGGCTGAAATGTTTGCGGAGGCGATAAAATAACAGACCGGTTGGTATATCCTTTAAGGCAGAAAATAACATTTTTGAATAAAAATAGTCGCAATTTTGTATCAATAGCTATTAATAGAAAAATATTACTGAATAGAATAAGTAAAACCAAAATTTATTTGATATAACAATGAAAACAAATCTCCTGATCTGCCTTTTATTACTCGTTGCTGTTGTGGCTTGTCAAACTCAGAAACCCAGGCTTGAACAACCACAGGTTATTGACCGGGCCCTGCTTTTTGATAATCCTGAGATTGCAGGAGGTCAGCTTTCTCCAAACGGGCAATTTATATCATTTATCAAACCCTACAAAGGGACTCTGAATATATGGGTAAAGAAGCTTGAAGAGGACTTTTCAGCCGCAAAACCGGTCACATCGGATACATTACGCCCGATAAGAGTATATTTCTGGTCGCGTGATGGGAAATATATTCTCTATTCACAGGACAAAGGGGGCGACGAGAATTTCAATATTTATGCTGTTAATCCACAGGAACCGCCCGTTCCAGGAAAAGATATTCCCCTTAACCGCGACCTCACAAATCTTAAAGGAGTACGGGTGTATATTTATTCAATCCCGTTTGGTGACCCTGATGCGATATATATCGGACTCAATGACCGTGATAAATCATGGCATGATTTATATAAGCTGAAGATTTCGACTGGTGAAAGATCACTTATCAGACAAAACTCTGATAAAGACAGGATCACCGGATGGATTTTTGACTGGAATGATCAGTTAAGACTTGCAAATCGTTCAAATGCCGACGGCAGTAACGATATTTTACGTGTGGATCCAAAGGAACTGGTTAAAATCTACACCACATCAGTATTCGAAGAAGCTGGTCCGATAGCCTTCAGCAAGGATAACAAGAAAGTATATATGACAACCAATAAAGGTGACAGCATCGATCTTTCGAGGCTGATACTATTTGATCCACAAACACTTAATGAAGAGATCGTAGAAAGCGATCCTTTAAAAAGAGTGGATATTGGAAATGTTTTCATCTCAGAAATTAGTAAAGAAATCATCTATACATCCTATGAAGATGAATATAGCCGGATATACTGGAAGGATAAAGCCTTCGAAGATGATTATAAACTAATCAAAAAGGAGTTACCTAACTCCGATATTCACTTCTCATCATCAACGACCGATGAGAAATTTTGGCTGCTAAGTGCTTCGGCCGATGTTGATCCTGGGTCAACTTATTTATGGGACCGGAATAAAAAGAAACTTACTTTCCAATATCGTCCGCGGCCAAATATTCCTCTTAATGATCTCGCTCAGATGAAACCAATCCAGTACAAATCATCTGACGGACTTAAGATTCCCGCTTTTTTAACTCTTCCCAAAGGAGTTGAACCCAAAAATTTGCCCTTGATCGTTTTTCCACATGGAGGTCCATGGGCACGTGATGGTTGGGGTTATAATGCAATGGCTCAGTTTCTGGCAAACCGCGGGTACGCTGTTCTTTCTCCAAATTTCAGATCATCAACAGGTTATGGCAAAAAATTTCTTAATGCAGGAAACAATCAGTGGGGAGACAAAATGCAGGACGACCTAACATGGGGCGTTAAATATTTGATTGGAGAGGGAATTGCAGATCCTAAAAAAATTGGCATTATGGGAGGCTCTTATGGAGGTTATGCGACCTTGGCAGGAGTGGCTTTTACACCCGATGTGTATGCATGCGGAGTTTCAATCGTAGGACCGTCAAATCTTCTTACGCTACTAAATTCTATACCACCGTACTGGGAAGCAGGTCGGAAAATTTTCCATGTACGTATGGGTGACCCTACAAATGCGGAGGGTAAAGCGCAACTTGAAAGACAGTCACCACTTAATTCAGCAGGTAAGATAAAGGCCGCATTAATGGTCGTTCAGGGAGCTAATGATCCACGTGTGAATAAGGCTGAATCCGATCAGATTGTTATAGCACTAAGAGACAGGGGTTTCCCGGTTGAATATATTGTAGCTCCCGACGAAGGTCATGGATTTGCAAGACCTGTCAATAATATGGCCATGTTTGCAGCTGCCGAAAAGTTCCTTGCAAAACATCTCGGAGGCAGATTTCAGGAAAGTATGAAACCTGATGAAGCAAAGAGATTGGGTGAGATTACTGTTGATGTTAAAACTGTAAAACTAGTTCCGGCAACACCCAAAAAATAAACCCATATACTTAAAGTGTCTCCTCTTTCTTAAAAGCGGAGATATATTCTGTTGGTGTTAATTTCATGATCCGTTTAAACTGATCATTAAAATGTGAGAGGTTATTAAAACCGCTCTCGAGGCTTGCCATTGAAACTGGCATTTTGCCGTCTACCATTAGTTTGCAGGCGTGTCCAATCCTCATCTCATTCAGAAAGGAAAGGAACGTCTTTCCCGTGTGTTTCTTAAAATACCTGCAAAAAGCAGTAGGTGAAATATTTACAGTTTCAGCAACATCCTCCAGTTTGATCGGCTTATTGAAGTTCAGGATGATATGCTCATGAATTTTGTTAAACCGATAGAAATCATATGTATTTACTGTCTTAGAATAACCTACGCTTGTATGATATTTATATTCCTTCGTATTTGCCATCATATCGAGCAATAAAATTAATTCGGTAATTCTTTGGATGCCCGAGAGCTGAAAGATTCTGCCAATCTGTTCGCCAAGTGCTTTCCGGCTTTTACCCTGAAATTGAATCCCTCTTTGCGATTTTCTAAGAAAATCACTGATCGAATTCATCTCAGGTAGTTTAATAAAGTTAGTATCAAAAATCTCTTTCCTGAACTGAATAATCAGTGCCTTAACACCAGATTTATCTATACCATCCGTGTATTTACGGTCACTCTTCCACCAGTGTGGCACATTTTCGCCTATTATGCTAATCTCTCCATCTGCAAATCGATGAAAACCATCACCGACATAACTTGTTCCTGAACTCTTCACCACATACAAAATTTCAATTTCCGGATGGAAATGCCACGGTACGGCAAAATGAGGTCTCTCCTCATCGAAAAAGATCACAGACTCAGTAGTAAGTGCGGCAAGTTTTTGGTAAAATGGCTTCATGATTTATGGAAAATTAGCGTATATATAATTATTAGGATAAAAATAGGTAAAATACAATTACAACAAGTCAGGCAACCGATATTTTCGTTTGGTATTTCTTTAACAGTATCTTTCCAGTTGGCTATTTCATCCAAAACCAGACATATTAGGATATAACTCACTATCAATAGGATCAATTAATTCCTTCTTTCCCTTATTTGCCAGTTTCCTGAAAATTCACATACAATACTTATTTTTATTATTGATAAACAGATTTCGCGGGTGTTATTAGAGAAAGGAGTCAAATATTGAAATCGGGTGAGAAAAAATATTTCATAATATTCAACAATTAGCATTAAATAGTTGATAGTCGTAAAATATGCTAAAATAGCATTACATAAAGGTAAAAAAGTAAAAGGGGACAGGAAAAATACAAAGTATGTTTGTTTAGACTAAACAAGGATAAAACTGACTAAATGAAACAATTCGCGACTATTGACTGGATTGTATTTTTGGGATATGCCTCAATCATAGTGTTTACCGGCTTATGGGTCTCCCGCTCTAAAAAAGGAGTACAAAAAACTACTTCAGACTATTTTCTTGCCGGCCGTTCATTACCCTGGTGGGCCATAGGTTCTGCATTGCTGGCTGCCAATATTTCTGCCGAACATTTTATCGCTATGTCCGGGTCAGGCTATGCAGTCGGTCTGGCCATCGCAGCCTATGAATGGATTGCCGCGATCGTACTGATCTTTGTTGCCAAATATTTCCTTCCCGTATTTATCCAGAAAGGAATATATACTATGCCCCAGTTTCTCTCGCAACGATATGATAAAAGGGTGAGCACGATAATGGCCGTTTTTTGGGTGTTGGTATATATTTTCGTTAATATGACCGCAGTGCTGTATCTGGGAGCATTGGCTATGGAGCGCATTATTGGAGTTCCAATGATTTACGGAATCATCGGATTTTCATTCTTTTCAGCAATATATTCCTTATGGGGAGGGATGAAAGCAATCGCATGGACAGATGTAATTAATGTTGGAGTGCTTATATTCGGAGGATTGGTAACTACGTTTCTGGCAGTTAGCGCTTTAGGGGTTGACCATGGGTTCCTTTCAGGCTTTGCAGAATTGATTCATAAGGCTCCCCAGAAGTTTCACATGATCATCTCTAAAGGGACTGTTTTCGTTCCGGATGGCTCAGGCGGGAAAAAGGATGCATTCCTTGATTTACCCGGATTAGGCGTAATCATTGGTTCCATGTGGCTCACAAATTTTGGATTCTGGGGTTTTAACCAGTTTATCATTCAACGCGGTCTGGCGGGAAAGAGCCTTAAAGAAGCACAATATGGAGTAGTCTTTGCCGGCTATCTTAAACTATTGATTCCGTTGCTCGTCGTGGTTCCAGGAATTGCAGCCTTCGCCCTGGGAGCCGACCTGGCAAAATCAGACGAAGCTTACCCCTGGTTACTAAGTAATATTGTGCCGGTTGGGATCAAAGGGCTAGCCTTTTCCGCAATAGCCGCAGCTGCAGTTTCGGCACTCAGTTCGATTGTTAACAGCGTTTCAACTGTTTTTACAATGGATATTTTCAAGGCTCACCTCAGTAAAGCGACAGGCGACAGGAAACTTGTAATTGTGGGACGGATTGTTGCTCTAATTGCTTTAATTATAGCTACATGCGTTGCGCCCCAACTACGAACTCTCGACCAGGCATATCAATATATACAGGAATATACCGGCTATATTTACCCTGGAGAGTTTTTGATTTTCTTTTGTGGTCTGTTTTGGCGAAAAGCCACAGCAACAGCAGCCGTATGGATTGCATTGCTCACAATCCCGCTTGGAATCCTTCTTAAAGTAATCAATCCGGATCTACCGTTCATTCTGAGAATTGGTTATGTTTTCATAATACTGACTGTAGTAATGATAGGGCTCAGCCTCCTGGATAAATCACACAATATTGAAAACCAACTAACAAGTGATGCTTCAAGAAATAAGTCGATCAAACTTGGATGGAGAATCATTTACACATCAGCACTTGTCGGTATTGTTGCAGCATTCTTTGTAGTTCCCATGAGAAACCTGGCTATTGAAGCAATTTATGTACTGGTAGCCGGATTTCTTCTTATAGGAACCATTCTCGTATTAAATTCTTCTGCCCGGACAATGAACGAAAAGGGTTTAATTATCGAACGTTCACTATTTAAAACCACGGATACGTTTAACATTGCGGCGATAGGTATTTGCGGAATACTCGCTGTTATATATGGATTTTTCTGGTAACATTCGGTTACTGGCAACCGGTAGTAGTCAACTGGCTGCTGGTTCCATGAGCTAACTGCCAGGTATTAATTAAATTGATATAAATCAGAATATGAGAGTCCCTATTAAGATTCTGTATCAGCAGGCATATGGGAAGTATGGCATCGGGGCATTTAATGTTTTCGATGCCGGGCAGGTGCATGGTGTATTCCGGGGAGCCTCAAGATCTTCGGCACCTGTAATCATTCAGCTTACCCCGGTTGCCCGTGATTACATGAATCCTGAAATGCTTGAAGGAATAATTTCAGCCGCAGAGAAGATTTATCCTGACGTCACATTTACTATGCATCTCGATCATGGGAATTTCAACCATTGTCTGGATGCTATTAATTCCGGAAATTATAATTCAATTATGATTGATGCCTCGCATGAATCGTATGATGAAAATATCCGGATTACCTCCGAAATCGTCGATCTTGCTCATGACAAAGGGATTGCAGTTGAAGCGGAACTTGGTATTTTAAGTGGTGTCGAAGACGATCTTTCAATAGATGAAAAACATGCCCGCTACACCGATCCGCGACAGGCTGAAGAGTTTGTTCAGCGAACAAATTGCGACAGTCTCGCAGTCGCCGTTGGAACCAGTCATGGCGCATACAAATTTTCAGGAGGCGAAGGTTTGCAGCTAAATATTCTGAGAGAATTACAACAACGGATGCCCCGGTTCCCATTTGTTTTGCATGGTGCTTCTGCGGTTCCGATGGAGGAAGTGACACGCATAAATAAGGCAGGAGGGAAGATTAGCGAAGGAGCTAAAGGAGCCGACGACAATGAATTACTCCAGGCAATAGATTACGGCGTTTGTAAGGTCAATATTGCAACAGATATGCGGCTGATCTGGACCCGCGTTCACCGGGAATTCTTCTTAAACTCCCCTGAACTCTTTGATATGGTAGTGCCGGGCAGGGTTTATATGAATGAGCTTGAGACTTTTGTAGCTAAAAAATGCAACTTTTTAAAATCCGGTAACAGAAATTAATAATGAAAAAAGACAAAAAATGCCCATTACTGATTAAACCGTACAATAATCCTGTTTATCAGAGCTTTACAAGTCAAGATGCCGGATGGGAATATCTGAATTTTGAGGCACGGATTCTGAATAAGGGTGAACAATGGGAAGACAACACCGGGAATCATGAATTGCTCATCGTATTAATGGGAGGCAATTTTTCTGTCCATTCTGAATTAGGCGATTGGGCAACTGGGAACGGTCGTAAAGATGTATTCAGTGGATTTCCACACGGATTGTACCTTCCTCCGCAAACTACGTTCACCTTGACTGCAGATAGTGAAATCCTCGATATAGCTTCCTGTCGGGTAAAATCCGACAAGAGATATCCGGCCTCCTTCATAACTCCCGACGATGTTGAGAAAATGGGAATCGAACACCGTGGTGGTGATAATGCAAGCCGCCAGATCAACAGGCTCCTCCCTCCAGGATCTGAATGTCATAAACTTGTTTGTGTGGAGGTCTATACACCATCAGGAAACTGGAGCTCCTTCCCTGCCCACAAACACGATGAGCGAAAGACCGATCCGGTTACCGGGAAAATCCTTGAGGCCAGTCTCGAAGAGATTTATTTTTATAAGATTGATAAACCTCAGGGGTTCGCTTTGCAAAAAGTTTATACCTGCGACCGCAGTCTTGACGAGATTGCCGAAGCCCATAACAACGATGTTGTGTTGATCCCAAAAGGATACCATCCTGTAATTGCTGGTCATGGGTACAACGTTTATTATCTGAATTTTCTGGCGGGAAGTGATCAAAGCCTTGCCAGTAGCGACGATCCTGATCACAAATGGATTTACGGAACCTGGAAAGGTATGGATCCAAGGATTCCAATGGTGACAAAGCGAATGAATAATAATGAATGAATTAAGAAATTGAAATATGATAGAAAAAACGTACGATGTGATCACCTACGGCCGGTCATCTATTGATCTTTATTCTGCAAATATAGGAGCCGATTTCGTGGATATCCAGTCCTTCAATGCATACGTAGGGGGATCTCCGCTGAATATGGCAGTTGGGACAAAGCGTCTTGGCCTTCGGTCCGCCCTGATAACGGCTATTGGTCAGGATCAGGTAGGCGATTTTCTTCTCAACTTTCTGAATAAGGAAGGGGTGGAAACGAAATTCATTCCACGCAAACCCGGATTCCGCACAAGTGCTGTTGTTCTTGGAATTCAGCCACCTGACAATTTTCCCCTGGTTTACTACCGTGAGAATTGCGCAGATTCTAAGGTTACAATTGATGATGTAATCTACGCGAATGTCAGCGATTGCAGATTATTTGAAATATCGGCTACAGCACTTAATGTTGAACCCTCACGGTCGGCCGGATTTTTTGCCGCAGAGGAGGCAGTTAAGCATGAAGTACCCATTTTAATCGATCTTGACTTTCGCGCAGACCAATGGCATGACCCTCGTTCCTTCGGAGTAACCACGCGTGCTTACCTTCAAAATTGTACAATTGCACTTGGAACGGAGGAGGAAATTCTTGCTACAATGCTAAGTGATCCTAACCAGATAAAGATAACCAACCAGCAAATTTCTGCTCCCGAAATTCGCGGAAATGTAGATGCTGCGATCCGGAAAATTATGGCTCTTGGCATCGAAGCCCTGATTGTTAAACGCGGAGCAAAGGGATCTTCAGTATTCCTGAAGAATGGAGATGTGATCGATGTTCCCGGCTTTAAGGTTGATGTGATGAATGTTCTCGGAGCCGGAGATGCCTTTGCAAGCGGATTCATTTATGGTTACCTCAACGGCTGGGACTGGTATAAATCTTGCCGGATGGGGAATGCGTGTGGTGCAATTCTGGTTACAAAACCCGGTTGCTCCAATTTCAACCCTACACTGGATGAAGTGATGAAATTCATTGAAGAGAAGGGTGGATTCTAAAAACTGCTTAAATTTTAATCATCAATTTATTAGATATGAATTCTGAAAAAAATATGCTGCAGGCATAAAATATGGGTAGAAAGAAAATTCTCTATTGAAATCTCGTCCCGTACGGGACGAAACCTTGTTATATTTTATCTGCTTTTCTACCCATATCTAATCCCTGGCGGGATAGAAAAAAACAGAAAGAGTACAAAATAGGCCGCAAGCCGCCAGAAGCTTTTCTTAAATAATACAAACCTGGATTGAAAAATTTTACCACTATGAAAACAAATCGATTGACCGTTGGACAAGCTGTAGTGAGGTTCCTGAAAAACCAGTATATTGAGCGTGATGGCATTGAGAGCCCGTTTTTTGCCGGATGTCTTGGAATCTTTGGTCATGGTATAATAGCCGGCGTAGGTCAGGGCCTGACCCAAAACACCGACTTCCGGTATATCATGACCCGCAATGAACAGTCTTCGGTTCATATTGCCATGGCGTATGCGAAGATGAAAAACCGCTTAGGCACCTTCGCTTGTATCTCGTCTATTGGACCCGGTGCAACAAACATGATCACCGGAGCAGCCTGTGCAACGATAAACCGCATTCCTGTGCTGATCATACCGGGCGATATTTTTGCAAGACGTGATGTAGCGCCTGTATTACAACAACTTGAGTCTCAAACAACACAGGATATTTCAGTTAATGACTGTTTTAAACCGGTATCCAAATACTGGGACAGGATAAACAGAGCCGAACAACTCATTACCTCACTGCCTGAGGTAATGCGCGTGCTCACCTCTCCGGCCGACACCGGTGCCGTAACACTTTGCTTACCACAGGATGTTCAGGCTGAAGCATTTGACTTTCCAGAAGAGCTGTTCCGAAAACGTGTTTGGAGGATTGCAAGACCCCGCCCGGACAGCAACCTGATCAAAGAAGCAGCCCGGCTTATCAGGGCCTCAAGGAGACCCGTGATTATAACAGGCGGTGGAACAATTTACAGCGAGGCCACCGAAATTCTGCAGAATCTCGCAGAAACTACCGGCATCCCTGTCACAGAGACTTTTGCCGGGAAGGGAGCCCTTCCTTTTAACCATCCTTCAAACCTAGGTGCCGTTGGTGCAACCGGAACACCCGGAGCAAATGAAATCACAGGAGAAACCGATCTTGTAATTGGAATTGGGACTCGTTACAGTGACTTTACAACGGCATCAAAAACAGCTTTTCAAAATCCGGAAGTAAAATTCATCAATATCAATATTGCAGACTTCGATTCAGGAAAACACAGTGCGCTGCCACTTACGGGTGACGCCAGGGTTTGCCTCGAAGAGCTCTCCGGACTATTATGCGACTACAAAGTTGATGAAGAATATAGAAATCATGTTGCTGCACTTAGTGCTTCATGGGACACTCAGGTAGCTGAATTCTATACGGTTAAGGGTGATCTTCCTGTAAGTCAGCCAGAAGTAGTTGGTGCAGTAAATGAATTTGCCGGACCTCGTGACGTGGTATTATGTGCTGCAGGCAGTCTTCCGGGCGATCTGCATAAACTCTGGAGAACTCGCGATCCGAAAGGATTTCACCTCGAATATGGTTATTCAACAATGGGTTATGAAATAGCTGCAGGCATCGGTGCAAGAATGGCCTGCCCCGACCGTGAGATCTTTGTAATGGTCGGAGATGGTAACTACCTGATGATGAACAACGAAATTGTCACCGCGATACAGGAAGGGATCAAATTCAACATAATCTTATTAAACAATAATGGTTTTGCAAGCATAGGCGGATTATCGCAAGTGGTTGGTTCAGAGAGATTCGGAACCAAATACAGATACCGTGATGAGGAGACCGGTCTTCTCACCGGCGACATCCTCCCTGTCGACTTTGCCCAAAACGCACGTAGTCTCGGGGCACATGTGATCGAGGCTCATGATATTAACTCACTGAAACTGGCCCTTGCTGAGGCAAAATCTCAAACGCAGACCACAGTAATTACAATTGAGACAAGCCTGACAAAAGGCGTTCCCGGTTATGCCTGGTGGGAAGTTGCAATAGCCGAAGTTTCGGAGATCGCGAGTGTTCAACAGGCTCGTTCCGAATATTTGGAGCACAAGAAGAAACAGAGATATTATTTAGGATGAGAATATGTGGCAATGGCAGCTGGGAACTGGGAAGTGGGAACTGGGAAGTGGGAACTGGGAAGTGGGAACTGGGAAGTGGGAACTGGGAACTGAGCACTGGGAACTGGGCACTGGGAACTGGGCACTGGGCACTGGGCACTGGGGAATGGGAACCGGGGAATGGCAGTGTAAATCAGGACTTAAGTAAATCGGTCGTCAGACAGGAGCAACCTGCCAGTGGCAAGTAGCAAATAGCGAGTCGTCAGCCGCAAGAGAATGAACGAAAAATAACAATAAATAGCAAAAACACTCAATCTCTCAAAAAAAAGTAAATGTCAACAATTTTAAAAAATTACATTAATGGTCAATGGGTTGAAAGCAAGAGCGATATAAGGCTTAACGTGATCAATCCGGCTACCGGGTTAAGGCTATGCAGAGTGCCAGCCGGATGCAGTGAGGACATTCAGAATGCTGCCG
Source organism: uncultured Bacteroidia bacterium (assembly GCA_903850335.1). GTDB lineage: Bacteria > Bacteroidota > Bacteroidia > Bacteroidales > Prolixibacteraceae > JAAFHB01. Next base: position 95,455 of record CAINLJ010000013.1, read on the forward strand.
GCTTAGCTAATGAGGCCTGGATTGGCTGGAGAAATACTCCTGCTACGCAACGCGTGCAATATCTGTTCAAAATGAAACAAATCCTTGAAGCTCATACAGACGAGATTGCTGAGATTTGTACAAAGGAGTGCGGTAAAACATTTGCAGAGTCAAGGGCTGAAATGACAAGGGCAATCGAGAATATTGAGGTAGCTTGCGGGATTCCCACCCTGATGCAGAGTGTATTCTCTGAAGATATTGCGACTGGTGTTGATGAGTTTGTGATCCGTCAGCCATTGGGAGTGGGAGCATGTATCTCACCCTTTAACTTCCCGATAATGATACCGTTCTGGTTTATGCCTTACGCTATTGCCTGTGGAAATACATACATTGTCAAGCCTTCGGAAAAGGTTCCCATGACAATGACAAGGATATTTGAGTTATTCGAAGAGTTAAATCTGCCCAAGGGTGTTCTGAATATGGTGCATGGCGGAAGGGAAACTGTGGATGCAATTCTTGAAAATCCCTTTATACCTGCTATAAGTTTCGTTGGATCTACCGCAGTCGCAAAACACGTGTATCAAACCGGTACCCTCCACGGGAAAAGAGTACAGGCTCAGGGAGGTGCAAAGAATGCGGTCGTGGTGATGCCGGATGCTGATGCGGAAACTACAGTCAAAATAATAGCAGACAGCGCTTTTGGATGTGCCGGACAAAGATGTCTCGCAGCCTCGGTAGTAATCACAGTAGGCGAAGCATCAGAAAAAATCACTTCGGATATTGTTGCTCTTGCCCACTCAAAAAAGACAGGTAATGGGATGGTCCATGATATCGATATGGGTCCTGTGATCTCCATGGAAAGTAAGGACCGTATTATTAAACTGATACAGACAGGCATTGATGAGGGAGCAGAACTTCTGCTCGACGGCCGTGACGTCAAGGTTACCGGTTTTGAAGACGGGAACTTCATTGGTCCAACGATACTTGGAAAAGTAAGTCCTGAAAGCGAGGTGTATAAGACAGAAATCTTTGGTCCGGTACTGAGCATAGTTAATGTTCAGTCGCTGGAGGAAGCCATCGATTTGATTAATAACAACCGATACGGGAACTCGGCATGCATTTTTACACGAAGTGGTTCAGCCGCCCGCAAGTTCCGTCATAATACGATGGCGGGTAATATTGGTGTAAATATTGGAGTTGCCGCTCCGATGGCTTTCTTCCCTTTTAGCGGGTGGAAGGAAAGCTTCTTCGGGGATTTACACGGACAATCTTCACATGCTGTCGAATTTTATACCCAGACCAAGGTAGTTGTAGAGAGATGGAATGAAGAATGGTCACGAAAATTCTGATTCAGAAAGATTATAAACATTTTTACAGCAGATAGAAAAATGATAAAAATTGCAAATGCTCCATGCTCCTGGGGAGTTCTGGAGTTTGATCTGGATGGCAAGGCTGCCGGATTTGAACAGGTTCTTAATGAGATCCGGGAAACGGGATATGAAGGGAGCGAGCTCGGTGACTGGGGCTTTATGCCTTCAGTTCCATCTGAATTAAAAGCAGAACTTGATCAGCGTCAGCTCACTATGGTTGGCGCCTTTGTTCCTGTATTCCTCAAAGATCCGGCAAAACATTCACAAGGTGCAGAGTTAGCAGTCAAAACAGCCAGGTTAATGGCGGATGCCGGCTTCACAAATGCATTTATCGTTCTTGCAGATGATAACGGAAGTATAAAAGAACGCACATTAAACGCAGGTAGAGTGACTCCGGAGATGGGACTTTCAGCCTCTGAATGGGAAATCTTTGCTGCCGGGGCTAATCTGGTTGCAGCCGAAGTAAAGGAGAAAACAGGTCTTCGCACAGTCTTTCATCACCACTGCGCTGGTTATGTTGAAACACCTGAGGAGATTGATGAATTACTAAGGTTAACAGATCCGTCTTTGGTAGGACTGGTTTTAGACATGGGGCATTATCAGTTTGGCGGCGGCGATCCCCTCAACGCTCTTAAAAAACATAAAAACAGGATCTGGCACATTCACTTTAAAGATTGTCATCCGGGAATTGCCTCAAAATCACGAACCGAGGGTTGGGATTATTTTGAATCTGTCGGTCATGGTGTGTTCTGTGAACTCGGAAAGGGAGGAGTTAACTTTCCGGATATCGTTGCGGAATTAAAAAAACAGGATTATTCGGGGTGGATTGTTGTTGAACAGGATGTCCTTCCAGGAATGGGTAATCCCAAAGTATGTGCCCAACGAAACAGAGACTACATACAATCGCTTGGATTATAAACAGATATCATAATAAAATTAACCATAAAAAATGAAAAAATTAAGACTTGGAGTTATCGGTACCGGAAGGATTGGCAAGGTTCATATTGCAACATTGGTTCAAAGTGTGCCACAGGCTGATGTAATAGCCATTGCTGATGTAAACAGCACTAGTGCCAGTGAAGTAGCCGGTGCCTTTGGCATAAGTACTGTTTTCACAAATTATGAGGATATAATCAACCATCCCGACGTTGAAGCAGTAGTAATTTGCTCGCCTACTGATACACATGCCCGGTACATTACAGAGGCGGCACAGGCAGGAAAACATATCTTTTGCGAAAAGCCGGTTGATTTGACTCTTGGTGTAATTCAGGCTGCTCTGACAGAAGTTGAAAAGGCAGGAGTGAAATTAATGGTTGGTTTTAACCGTCGTTTCGATCCTAACTTTTTAAAAATAAAACAACTTGTTGAAGAAGGAAAGATAGGTGATCCTCATATTCTTAAAATCACATCACGCGATCCGGCACCTCCACCGGCTGAATACAGTGCAGTTTCGGGCGGTATGTTCATGGATATGACTATACATGATTTCGATATGGCAAGGTATATTGCCGGCAGCGAAGTTACTGAGGTCTATACGAATGCAGCAGTTCTTGTCGACCCGGAAATTGGTAAGGCAGGGGATGTGGATACAGCAATCATTACACTCACCTTCGCAAACGGGGCCATTGGAGTGATCGATAATAGCCGGAAGGCAGTCTATGGCTACGACCAGCGGGTCGAAATCTTTGGTTCTAAGGGGATGGCCTGTGCCGATAATAATTACCCCGAGAATCACAGGTACTTTGCAGCCGATGGTGTTCATGGCTCATTACCACTTAATTTCTTCATGGAAAGGTATCTTGAAGCTTATGCCAATGAAATGAAGATTTTCTGCAACGCGGTAGTAAATGACTTACCGCTTCCGGTTTCGGGGGATGATGGCCTGAAATCTGTTGCAATTGCTATGGCAGCAAAAAAATCTTTCTTAGAGCATCGTCCGGTTAAACTATCCGAGGTTTTAAATGTTAATTAGGGTATATTTACAAAAATTAACGTTTAGGCTTATAATCATATATGCGTTCACACTTACTATTTATTAATCACTAGATTTAATTAACATGAAATGGAAATCAATTTTTAAAAAGCAGGCAGTTCTTCTACTGATCGTAGGGGCTGTCGTATTCTCACCCGGAGCATCGGCCAGTGCACGTTCAGGGCAAAATGGCTCCGGAAATCCAAGTATTGCAGCACCTGTTAAGGTTACCGGAAAAGTAACCGATGCCAGTGGCAATACCATGCCTGGAGTAACTGTAATGGTCAAAGGAACCACTACCGGCACCGTAACTGATGCTGATGGTAAATTTGCTGTAGATGCTCCTGACACCAAGTCGGTACTTTCATTCTCATTTGTAGGTTATTCGACGATTGAGAAACCAGCAGGTCTAAAAGTCATTAACGTGGCAATGAGTGAAGACATTAAAAAACTTGATGATGTTGTAGTAATCGGTTATGGTACCCAAAAGAAGGCGGACCTGACAGGTTCTGTTGCAACTGTTTCTCCTGAGAAACTGAATCAGGGAGTAACACAATCTGTCGCTCATGCTTTACAGGGACAGGCAGCGGGTGTTACAGTAATTCAGAATTCGGGTGAACCGGGTGGAAGTGTAGAAATCAGGATCAGGGGTGCAGGATCAATTAACGACAACAGTCCTTTGTATGTAGTTGACGGAATTGTTGGTGGTATAGGAGGATTAAATCCTTCAGATATTGAGAGTATGTCTGTATTAAAAGATGCAGCGTCTGCAGCAATTTACGGATCACGAGGTGCAAATGGGGTTATTATTGTGACCACTAAAAAAGGAAAAAGAAATCAAAAAGCAACTGTCTCATTCAATACGACACAGGGTACCCAGTCAGTATGGAGAATGCCAACTTCACTGGATGCAGCACAGCGAAATATGATTCATAAAGAAGCATTAACCAATGATGGCACACCTGCCAGTGAATCAATCTGGAATTATTATAACGATCCTCAGAATGCAATTACACGTACAGACTGGTTTAAGGAAGTATTAAAACCTGCGACTGTCTCTAATACTGATTTTAGCATTCAGGGTGGTGGTGAAAAATCAAATTACCTGTTTAGTCTGGGCTACATGAATGATGAGGGAATTGTTTTATCAACCTACTACAAAAGATATAATTTACGTTTTAACAGTCAGCATGAAATAGCAAAGAACCTGACCTTTGGAGAAAACTTCTCACTTGTAGCTTCTGAACAAAAGGGTGCTGATACACGTGGAGGATATGATGGTGTTCTTAGTTCTGCAATGTTCAGCATGCGTAACACACCGGTATGGGCTGATAAAGCCAACTTACTTTATGGTACTCCAACAGGTGACTTCCCGAACCCGGTGGCTTCATTAAATGTAAAGGATAACAGGAATTACGGGACTTCTGTGGGCGGTGATATGTACCTTGAATATAAGGTTTTTGACTTTCTTACTCTAAAATCTGATATTGGATATACTTCGGGTTATTCACATGGAAAGAGTTTTCAGTCGATTGCCAAAGGTGGTGGCCGTGGATTAATGAATCACAACTACATCAACGAAAGTTACAGTAACTACTATCAATATGAGTGGAATAACACAGTATCATTTGATAAGAAATTTAATAAACACCATGTCGCCGCATTAGCCGGTATGTCGATGGAGGCTGACCATTCGGACTGGATAGGTGCAGGGGCTCAGGATTTCACAGACGAAAGCCCATCATTGCGCTATCTCGATAATGCAACAAGCTTCCCAAATCACGCAAGTGGCAGCGCAGGGGACAATGCATTGATGTCTTATTTTGGACGCGTAAGCTATGAATTTTCTGATAAGTATTTATTAGCTGCGAATATGCGTGCTGATGGTTCCGCGAAATTCGCCCAAAGCAAGCGCTGGGGAACATTCCCTTCAGTTTCAGGAGGTTGGAGAATTTCTAAAGAAAATTTCTTCAGTGGATTAACAAATACTATTTCCGATTTGAAACTCCGCGCAAGCTGGGGTCAGCTGGGTAATGATAAAATTCCCGGATATCAATATTATAGCACAATTGGCAGCACTGGTTCACCGACTCTCGGCGGACAGGCCTTCACTGCTGTGGCTCAAAATAGCTATTCCAATCCAAGCATCCAATGGGAGGTTACCACTCAGACAGACTTTGGTATTGATGCAAATTTCCTTAATGACCGTCTGACTTTCACTGCAGACTATTTCGACAAAGAAACAGATAAAATTCTTGTACAGGTTCCTCTGGTTTCTTCACTTGGAGTAAGCAGTGCTCCTTTCCGTAATGCCGGTCAGGTATCCAACAAAGGTTTTGACCTTGGAGTTACCTACCGCAACAGAGATCATGAGTTTAAATACGCAATTACTGCAAACGTAGCTCACGTTGACAATAAACTTGTATCTTTTGGTATTGCCGGATCAAAAGAAATCTTTGCTGCAAACTATAAGAATTTTAACGTTGGACGTATTGCACAGGGTCAGCCAATCGGTCACTTTTATGTATTAAATGCTCTTGGAATCTTTAAGTCTGATCAGGAAGCACAAAATTACAAGGATGCAAACGGAAACAGGATTCAACCGAGTGCAGTAGCAGGTGATGTTAAATTTGAAGACAGGAATCATGATGGTCAGATCAGTTCAGACGACCGTTTCAACGCTGGAAGCAGTTTCCCTTCGTTTACTTATTCAATAAATTTCAATGCTGAATACAAAGGTTTTGATATCAGCATGCTATGGATTGGAAGCTCTGGCAATAAGATTTTCAACGGCCTTAAACTCGGAGGTGAGTTTATGCAGGGAACAGGATATAACAACTCTCCTACTATTCTTGATCGCTGGACTCCTCAAAACGTTAATGCTTCTGTCCCGAGGGCTACAGTTGTTGATCCAAACAATAATAAGGCATATAGCACTTTATATCTTGAAGACGGCGGTTATGCCCGTTTGAAAAACCTCACTATTGGATATACTTTTAACAAGACCCTTATTGGTGATAAAATTCATAAACTTCGTCTTTATCTGACTGTTCAGAATTTAATCACAATCACCAAATATACCGGTTTTGATCCTGAAGTTGGTGCCTACGGTGATTTCAGCCGTAACATCTATGGCGTTGATGCGGGTAATTATCCACAAACAAAATCCTTCTTACTCGGTGTTAACTTTAACTTTTAATTCTTTTACATCATGAATACAATGAAAAAATACATTCCAATATTACTGGGGGTTCTGCTCCTGGTATCGTGTGGGAAGGATTTCCTAAAAAAAGAACCTCACGTATTTACAGATGCTGCCTTCTGGAAAACAGCAGCTCAGGCTGAGGCAGCACTGGCCGGAGTCTATACTCCGCTACAGGGAGAAGAAGCTCTCGGAGGAGAGGATTGGTGCGGATTTGAATGTTTCAGTGACAATGCATACATGAACGATAACGGATATGGTGATTACATTGCAATGACCGAATTCAGAGCTTCGCAAAATAATATGACCGGTGACCTTTGTGGTCTTTCTTACGGCGAATATTATCAGACGATTAAGAGAGCAACCGACGTTCTTACAAATGTGCCAAATATCAGTATGGATGCTGCTCAACAGAAAAGAATTCTTGGTGAAGCTAATTTCCTGCTTGCCTATGCTTACTATCAGCTGACAATCCGCTATGGTGGACTTCCAATTTATAGTTCCACCGACCCAACAGCTGCACTTACAAGAAAAACTGAGGCAGAAACATGGGCAGTCATTGAAAATAGCTTAAAAGAAGCAACAACACAACTCCCTCAGTCACATGAAGAAGGTCGTCCTGGCCTGGGAGCGGCATGGGGTATGCTTGCAAAAGTTTATGCGCATGAGGCTAAATGGACTGAGGCAAAGGATGCTGCTGAAAAGGTTACCGGTGCATCTTTAACTCCTAATTATGCAGATGTATTCACAATCCCTCACGAAAACGACAGCGAAATCCTTTGGGGATTGGGAGCACGTCTTGGTGAATATCCTATCACTCCAGTATTGATGTTACCAAATAATGTATGGAACGGACTTCACCCTGAACCAATTGGTGAAGGATGGAGATTAGTGAGCGCGACCCTTGCCTTCTACAATGCCTACCAGCCAGGGGACCTTAGAAAAGCTGCGACAGTTGCTCAGCGGTATGTAGATGTAATCACTTATAATGGAGCTACTGACGTTCTTCAGGCACCAAACAACCAGTCACCAGTTGTATGTGTAAAGTACAATGCACCGTATAAGGACGGTTATACCGGTTGGGCAGCAGGATTAAATGTCCCGGCGCTCAGATATGCTGATGTATTACTGATTCATGCTGAAGCTGTTATGATGTTGAATGGCGGAGGACCAACAAACCGCAACGTCGGTGTCGCTGCAGCTGCTCAAAGTTTAAATCTGGTTCGCAATCGTGCAGGACTTCCTTCAATCAGCGCACCAACATTTAATGATTTGATGTATGAACGCCGCATGGAACTTGCATTTGAAGGTGGCGACCGTCATACTGACCTTATTCGTTGGGGTTTAGCTGAACAGGTTTACAATTCCTTACCCGCTGAAGGTGGTTACAAACCAAAACGCACCTTTATCCCTTCAACGCATCGCTTAATGCCAATCCTCCAGACTGAAATCGATAATAGTGGTGGATCAATTAAACAAAATCCTGGCTATGCCGGAGGTAAATAATATTTGACGAATAATTAAACTTGCATTGCGCTCCTCCATATTTAAATGGAGGAGCGCTTTGTTTTTCACTGGATTTCCAAATCGGAATGACTACCTTAGCCGGGAAAATATTCCATTCCAAAATATGGTATAAAGACCTCAGAGAATCCTTAAACTTTTATATATGGGAAAGCAAATCTTATTAATTCTATTTGTGTTACTTACGTTAGGTAGTTCAGCTCAAAAATTTGAACAACTGGCTAAAACGCCTCCTATGGGCTGGAACAGCTGGAACAAGTTTGCCTGCAATGTGAGCGAAAAACTTATTAAACAGATGGCTGACGAAATGGTTGCCAGTGGATTGCAAAAAGCAGGATATGAATATATTGTTATCGACGACTGCTGGCAGGTGGCCCGTGATGAAAACGGCGAAATCGTTGTGGATAAAGACCGGTTTCCAAATGGAATAAAGAGTCTGGCAGATTATATCCACGCCAAAGGTTTAAAATTCGGGATCTATTCATGCGCAGGAACAAAAACGTGCCAGGAACGTCCCGGCGGATTCGGACATGAGTATCAGGATGCGAGAACCTACGCCAGATGGGGAGTCGACTACCTCAAATACGACTGGTGCAACACAACAACACAGGATGCACGATCTTCATATGCCAATATGCGCGACGCTCTTCATACTGCAGGTCGTCCGATTGTTTTCAGTCTTTGTGAATGGGGTACAGCAAAACCCTGGGAGTGGGCCGGTAAGGTTGGCCATCTATGGCGTACCACGGAGGATATCGTCGATCGCTGGGAATCAATGATTAATATTCTCGATAAGGAACGTGACCTTGCAAAATATGCGGGTCCTGGTTCCTGGAACGATCCTGATATGCTTGAAGTGGGTAACGGCGGAATGACGACCGAGGAGTATAAAACCCATTTTTCTTTGTGGTGTATGCTCGCAGCTCCTTTAATCGCCGGAAATGATCTGGGAAATATGACCTCAGAAACGAAAGAAATACTTGGAAACAAAGAGATTATCGCCCTTGATCAGGATACACTGGGCAAGCAGGCCTTTTGTTTTCGTGACAATGGCGACTATGAAATCTGGATTAAAAAGCTCGTAAAAAACGGGAAGGCAGCCTGTCTGCTCAACCGTAGTGATGAAGAGAAGACCGTTCAGGTTGATTTTAACGTACTTCTTAAATCGAACGATGATTACTGGTCGATAGAGCCTTACAAACTGCAGGATTATAAGGTGCGCGATTTATGGGAACACACTGACCTGAAGCCCGATAAAAATCCCTTGTTTATTAAGATTCCGCCACATTCGGTCAAGGTATTCAGGTTCATAAAGAATTAATGTCGTTGTAGATGACAAAAAGCTAACCCCTCGTGGCAAACGAGGGGAATAGCATATTATTTGGATGTGTGGTATTTCAGGTCAGTTAAAACCCGCCATCCACAGTCCAGGTTTTACTTTGATTATCGTTGCGCACAGCCAGGTTATGCTTCTTAATCTCCCCTGTTCTTAGTTTGATTTCATAAGGTACAAATTCACCGGGATATATCCCTGATTTAAATGCCTGACCTATTTTAATCACTTGCAACCCGCTAAACTGATCTTTTATCCTTTTGACTTTCCCGGAAGGATTCCTGAAAAAATCACAGGCCTGCTCAACCAGTTTCCAATCATCTTTGGCCATCCCCCCTAAAAATAACTCTGCAACATGCCGGCTGCTAACATTCCTGAATGTTTCACCCGGATAGTTTTGGGTGAATTCTCTCCATTGCACTCCAGCAGGCAAATTGATAACAAAAAGTGATGGATCTAATTTGAGATCATAATCTATCGATGTTGTTTCGACAATTAAGGTCTCCTTTTTCCCATCAAGAATATAGATTTTTAAACCCTTCAACAGTTTGGTCGCATTATCAAAGGTATACTCCCGGCGGTTATCCGATTCTTTTATTGACCTGTTTTTACAATAATCGTTTATGAAATTACCCCTTGCTTTTGAAGTAATGGTCAGCTGCAGAAGACCATTATTTTCGTTCATGGTCAGTTTTGCTCCCCTCTCTTTTGTTGATTTTTGTTCTTTGGAGAGGATACTTGCCGGATCGAGTAAAATTTGAAGCCACTCGGTAAAGTTGACGTCCGCTCCCGCTTTAATTCCTTCGTCTGTTTTAGGCAACCAGAGATATTGGTAATTGCCATCAAATACGACAATCCGCTCACCCTTATCTACGCGCCATTTTACAGGATTTTCAAAAGATTTAAAGATCGTGTGATCCACCAGTTCGTTTCCGGTGCCCACGAGTGCAAAACTGTCGTGAGCTACCGTTCTCACTTTTAATCTGATGATAATGGTTTTTATCATGTGCGTCGCTTCAATTGAACTCGTTATGAACAGGTCCGCCGCCTTAACAGTACTATTCATAAAAGCATCGTTTTTAACCACAAACGGTGTAACGATCAGCACAACAGCCAATAATGCTGCTATACTCAAGATCTTCCTGACCCTTGAACTTATTCCGATAGTTCTAAATGCTCTATTTTTCATTGATTCTTTTTTACTTAATTGATTAATAATGTTCTGCTTAAGCAAAAGTGGAGCGTTGAGCTGAGTTTTTGGTTTGAGTACTGACAAGATCTTATCCATTTCACGGTATTCATTGGCACAATCGGGACATTTTTCGATATGTTCAAGTATGCCGGAAAGGGATTTTCGGTCGATTTCTGTATCGAACAGATTCACCATTTCCAATTTACATTCATTACAGTCCATAACTTACCTCCTTTGAATTTACGATTTTTGTTTTCAACTTGTCAATGCCATACTTAAACCGCGATTTAACTGTTGTAACAGGAACATCCAGGATTAAGGCAATTTCAGCAAAACTGAGATTGTCCAGGACTCTTAAACTGATTGCTTCTGACTGTTCGTTGGGTAATTCACTTAAAAGTTCTTCAATCCGATCATATTCCTCGATCTGGATCATCTTTTGCAGGGCATCTTTTTCATGCAAAACCGAAGTTGAAGTTATCGTCTCCAGAACCTCAAACTTTAATTTTTTGGTTTTCCGGTGATAATCGACGCAAGCATTCGAAATACTTTTGAAAAGATAGAACTTAATGTTTTTAACGGAGCTCAAATAACTATTCTCCTGATAAAATTTGATAAATACCTCCTGAACAATATCCTGTGAATCAGCAAAACTCCCCGTCCGAAAAAATGCGAACCTGAATAGTTGATCCTGAAATTCGGTTATAACATTCCCGAGCTCTTTCAATTTGCTATGGCCATTAGCTTTCCCCATTGCTGCGTTTTAAAGCATTTATCATCAAGACGAAATTGATGACCAAAAAGACGTAATTAGTTGGATTATTTTGATAGGAATTCTTGTCTTTCGTAAAGCTTAAAGTTAACTCTAAACCAACTCCCAAGGCCTTAAATGCTTAACTCCTTTATAATCTGAAATTTAAAGACATCAAGTGAAACAATAATTTTTTCATGATTATCATTACAATAGTTCGGTAAATTTTAATATAAATAATTATATATCAATAAAATAAACGAATAATAAGTATGAAATAATGGATCAGATGAAAAAGTTGTGGGGAATGGTGTAAAATTGAATTTTGATCTAAAATGCAGCGATTTGCAGGATTTTAGTTGGC
>CAINLJ010000014.1 GCA_903850335.1 uncultured Bacteroidia bacterium
TATACAAAAAAAACACGAGCATCAAGTAAATCATGCAATTCAGGTGAATCATGGTTCAGACAACACCCCGGGATGCACCGCAGAATCATGTAATTTGAACGATAATTATGATTACTGGATTTCAAAAGGGTATGAAATAATTGGAATAAGCCCTGACAGTACAACTTCCCATGAGAAATTTGCTCAAAAATTTGGATTTAAATTTAACCTTATAGCCGACACAGAGAAGGAAATACTTCAGGCTTATGGGGTGTGGGGCGAAAAAATGAACTATGGAAAGACCTATATGGGTGTTATTCGTACAACTTTTGTGATCAATGAAGCCGGAGTGATTGAGAAAATTTTCAGGAAAGTGGATACAAAAGAGCATACAAGTCAAATTGTTAAAGAGTTACAAATCAAGTAATATATAAATTTAGTTATGGCAAAGGAAGATACACAGAAGGTCAACCTCGAAAAGTTGAAGGCTCTGCAGCTTACAATGGACAAGATTGAGAAAAGTTACGGAAAAGGCTCAATCATGCGGATGGGCGATAAACCTGTTGACGATGTGCAGGCTATCCATTCCGGCTCTATTGCGCTGGATATGGCAATAGGTATCGGAGGATATCCCAAAGGCCGGGTAATTGAGATTTTTGGCCCTGAGTCTTCAGGAAAAACAACCCTCGCCATTCATGCCATTGCCGAGGCACAAAAAGTAGGAGGTATCGCAGCATTCATCGACGCAGAGCATGCCTTTGATCCTACTTACGCTCAAAAACTTGGTGTTAATATAAACGAGCTGCTTATTTCTCAGCCGGATAATGGAGAGCAGGCTCTCGAAATAGCCGATAGCCTTATTCGTTCGGGGGCTATTGATATCATAGTAATCGACTCCGTAGCTGCTTTAACTCCCAAAGCAGAAATAGAGGGCGAAATGGGTGAATCGAAAATGGGACTGCAGGCTCGTCTGATGTCACAGGCCTTGCGTAAACTCACAGGAAGCATTAGCAAAACAAAGACCTGTGTTATTTTTATCAACCAGTTACGTGATAAAATAGGGGTTATGTTCGGAAATCCTGAAACAACGACAGGTGGAAATGCATTGAAATTCTATGCCTCAGTTCGTCTTGATATACGCAGAATCGGACAATTAAAAGATGGCGATGATGTACAAGGTAGCCATACAAGAGTTAAGGTTGTCAAAAATAAGGTGGCACCTCCTTTCCGTAAGGCTGAATTCGATATCCTTTACGGTGAAGGAATTTCCAAACTTGGCGAAATTATCGACCTTGGAGTTGAAATTGAACTCATCAAAAAGGCAGGATCGTGGTTTAGCTATGGTGAAACAAAACTTGGGCAAGGTCGCGAGGGTGTCAAATCATTGCTTCGTGACAATCCTGAACTCATGGATGAGCTTGAATCAAAGATACTTGCCAGTTATGTTCCGGCTCTTGATAAATAATTAGTTATAACCTGTTAAAGAAATCTGAACCGGAATTTTAAGGTTCAGATTTTTTTTGGACTTTTGTACGCGAAACTTTAGTGGGAATATTACGCATCAATCAGTTTGCAGAACACTAATTTTCGGGTATTTGATATTGCCATTCAGGGATTTCCTGATTTAAAAGTTAACGAATGAAAATTTTAAAATTTGGAGGAACTTCTGTTGGTTCTTCTGAAAATATCAGGAGGATTGGTGAGATCGTCCTGAATCAGAGCGAGAAGATAATTGTTGTAGTCTCAGCATTGGGGGGTGTCACTGATTTATTACTGGGTGCAGCCAAAAAAGCAGCTTCCGGCATTGATGTTACTACAGAATTAATTGCAATTCACAAACGTCACGAAGAGATCGTCTTATCATTATTCAACTCAGACGAGAGCTTAAAGACATTGGAAGTGCTTAGGCCATTGTTCGATGAACTTGAGAAAATCGTTCAGGGAGTGACGCTGATCGGAGAACTGACACCCAAGACATTGGATAAGATTTTAGGTTTTGGTGAGCGGCTCTCTTCCTTGTTAATCAGTAGATATTTACATGTTCCTCTGCTGGATAGCATGGCATTAATAAAAACCGACCGTAATTTCGGAAAGGCAAATGTAGATTTTGACCTTACATATAATCTGATCTCTGAAGCCTGCGCAAAGATTGACTTATTTGCCGTCGCTCCCGGATTTATCTCATCTGCTCCCGATGGTTCGGTGACTACTCTGGGCCGCGGAGGCTCTGATTACACTGCTGCATTGTTTGCCGCTGCAGTAAATGTTCGTCAACTCGAGATTTGGACCGATGTGGATGGGTTCATGACGGCAGATCCAAGGGTGATAAGTAAGGCCTATACAATTCCTGTCCTTACCTATTCCGAGGCAATGGAGTTGTCACATTTTGGGGCAAAGGTGATTTATCCTCCAACAATATTGCCTGTTTATCAGAAAAATATCCCTATTCATATCAAAAATACTCTCAATCCTGAGGCCGAGGGAACTTTAATCACCCAGTCTGAGGCTGCGGGTAAGGATCATCCAATAAAAGGAATTTCTTCCATTTCCGGAATTTCACTTTTCACAATTCAGGGTCTGGGCATGGTAGGCGTAACAGGTATTTCGATGAGACTGTTTGGTGCTCTTGCCCGTAATGAAATTAATGTAATACTCATTTCACAGGCGTCGTCCGAAAACTCAATCAGTTTTGCTATCGACTCACAATTTTCAGAGATTGCAAGGGAGTCAATATCCTTTGAGTTTGAGAGGGAAATAGCCTCAGGCAGAATCAGTAAACTAACCTGCGAAAATGATCTCTCTATTGTAGCGATCGTAGGAGAAAACATGAAACATTCGGCTGGTATAGCTGGAAAATTATTTCATACAATTGGAAAGAATGGCATTAATGTGGTTGCCATTGCTCAGGGTGCATCTGAACAGAATATTTCATGGGTCGTAAAACATGCGGACCTTAGGAAGACATTGAATGTTGTTCATGAAGCATTTTTCCTCTCTCCCTATGTCGAGCTGAATATTTTTCTTGTCGGCACAGGTACTGTCGGGCGCGATCTTCTGGATCAGATTGGAAGACAACAGGAGAAATTAAAAAAGCAAAATCGTCTTAAGCTAAAACTCGCGGGTGTTGCAAATTCAAGAAAAATGATTTTTGACCGGGAGGGCATCGATATATCCACTGTGAAGCATGCATTAAGTCAGTCGGAAACCAAATCTGACCTGACAGACTTTTGCAATACCATGGTTGGGATGAACATGTTTAACTCGGTTTTTGTTGACTGTACAGCCGATGATAAGGTGGCCAACTTTTATTTATTTGCCTTGGAGAATTATATTTCTGTTGTTGCAGCAAATAAGGTGGCAGCCTCATCTGAATACAGCCGGTACAGGGAATTGAAGGAAATGGCTGCCAATCATGGTGTCAAATTTTTGTTTGAAACCAACGTTGGAGCAGGATTGCCACTGATCTCAACAATAAATGATTTGATGCATTCCGGGGACAGAATTGTTCGTATTGAGGCGGTCCTTTCAGGAACACTTAATTATATTTTCAATACATTGAGCAAGGAAGTTCCATTTAGTAAGGCAATTCGAATGGCAAAGGAGATGGGCTATGCCGAGCCGGACCCGCGAATTGATCTTAGCGGAATTGATGTTATCCGTAAACTTGTCATTCTTGCAAGAGAGTCGGGATACAGATTGGAAAAGGAAGAGGTTGAAAACAATTCCTTCATTCCTGCAAAGTATTTCAACTCAACAATGGATGAATTCTGGAATACAATCGGTGAGATGGATGAACCCTTTGAACAGAAACGTCTGGTTCTGGAATCGAAACAACAGAAATGGCGTTTCGTTGGTGTAATGAACGAAGGAAGAGCCTCTGTCTCACTTGTCATTGTTGACCCTGGCCATCCTTTCTATGACCTCGAAGGCAGCAATAATATTTTACTCCTGACAAGTGAAAGATACAATGAATATCCGATGTTGATAAAAGGTTATGGCGCAGGTGCAGCGGTTACAGCTGCAGGAGTTTTTGCCGATCTGATCAAAGTGTCGAATATTTAATTTATTTGTAATTAATAGATAATGAAATATATAATTATTCTTGGTGACGGGATGTCTGATCAGCCCGAAATTGAACATGGTGGGCTGACTCCTTTGATGGCTGCCAATAAGCCTAGTATTGACAATCTGGCGCGGTTAGGGAGATCAGGTCTGTTAAAAACTATCCCAGATAAACTTCACCCTGGAAGTGAAGTTGCAAACCTTGCCGTTCTTGGTTATGATGTTGAAGCCGTTTTCGAAGGTCGGGGAGTCATAGAGGCTGCAAGCATTGGTGTTGCCCTTCAGGAAGGTGATCTGGCACTAAGATGCAACATTCTTTGCATTGAAGACGAAAAGATCAAAAACCATTCGGCCGGACATATCTCAACTGCCGAAGCAGTTGAATTAATTGATGCCCTGAATGAAAATCTTGGAAACGAAAGAATCAGATTTTATCCCGGGGTATCCTACAGACATTTGCTTGTGATCAAAGGTGGGAATAAATCACTCAAATGCGTTCCACCTCATGATGTTACCGGAACTCCTGTTGTAGATGTGCTTCCTTCGGCTGCTACTTCAGAAGGAGCAGAAACGGCTGAACTTCTGCTACATCTCATCCATAATTCAAAAAAGTTACTCGAAGATCATCCGGTAAATCTAAAGCGCAAAGCTGCCGGTAAAGATCCAGCCAACTCAATTTGGCCCTGGTCTCCGGGTTATAAACCTTCTATGAAAACGCTAAAGGAGATGTTTGGAATTACAAGTGGAGCTGTAATTTCGGCTGTGGACCTTGTTCAGGGGATTGGTGTTTATGCAGGTTTGGATGTTATTAAAGTCGAAGGTGCTACAGGTTTGTACGATACAAATTATGAAGGCAAAGCAGAGGCAGCTCTCGAGGCACTTAAAACCAGGGACTTTGTCTATCTGCATATCGAGGCAAGTGATGAAGCCGGTCATGAAGGAAATTATGAACTGAAATTAAAGACTATCGAATACCTGGATCATCGAGTCGTTAAATACCTTGTTGACGAGATTCCAACACTGCCGGAGCCGGTTGCAATTGCTATTCTTCCAGATCATCCAACGCCATGGAAACTTAAAACACACACCCGTGATGCAGTGCCTTTTTTGATTTGGTATCCCGGGATCGTAGCAGATAAAGTTGACAGGTATGATGAATTGTCTGCCCGTAAAGGTGACTATGGAACTCTTGAAAGTCAACAGTTTATGGTTGAATTATTAAAATCTCACCTCTAAGAGGATTAAACAAAATGCAGTATTACAGTACAAATCATAAAACACCTGATGTAAGTCTTGAGCTTGCTGTAACTCAGGGTCTGGCTTCAGACCGTGGTCTGTTTATGCCTGAACGGATTAACCCTATGCCAGAATCTTTTTTTCAGGAAATTGGTTCATTGAGTTTTCAGGAATTATCCTTCGAGGTAGCTAAGAAATTCTTTGGTGATGACATTCCGGAATATACACTCCAAAAGATTGTCTATAACACCCTTACTTTTGATACTCCGCTTGTTAAGGTCATTGATTCCATTTATTCACTTGAGCTTTTTCATGGCCCAACGCTAGCATTCAAAGATGTTGGCGCCCGGTTTATGGCTCGCTTATTATCACATTTCCTGGGCAAAGAGAAGAATATGGTTCATGTTCTGGTTGCAACTTCAGGCGATACTGGAAGTGCTGTGGCAAATGGGTTTCTTGGTGTTCCGGGGATAAAAGTTCATGTGCTTTATCCGAAAGGAAAAGTGAGCGAAATTCAGGAAAAACAATTTACAACTTTAGGGCAGAATATAACAGCATTGGAGATTGATGGCACATTCGATGATTGTCAGGCTCTTGTGAAATCTGCTTTTATGGATGAGGAGCTTAAAAAGAAGATAACCATCACGTCTGCTAACTCAATAAATGTAGCACGGTTTTTACCACAGGCATTTTATTATTTTAATGCGTGGTCAAAACTTGAGGATAAATCCCGGAATGTTGTGTTTTCTGTCCCCAGCGGGAACTTTGGAAACCTTACAGCAGGACTTTTTGCCAAAAAGATGGGACTGCCTGTTCACAGGTTTATTGCGGCGAATAATCTGAATGATATAGTTTTCAAATATCTTAAGACAGGAGTTTACGAACCACGTCCTTCCGTTTCAACCATTGCTAATGCCATGGATGTTGGTGATCCAAGTAATTTTGCCAGGATATTGGATTTATATAATAATGATTATAAGTCCATTACTGATATTATGATTGGCGCCACTTACACGGATAATCAGATCAGAGAGACTTTATTATCGGTTTTCAAAAATACCGGTTACCTTCTTGATCCCCATGGTGCAGTGGGATACCGGGCGCTTGAAGAATTACTAACAGATGGAGAGACAGGAATTTTCCTTGAAACTGCTCATCCTGCAAAATTTACAGAGACAGTTGAGGATATTACCGGTAAAGGCAATGTTCCAATGCCTCAGAAGCTTCAGAA
>CAINLJ010000015.1 GCA_903850335.1 uncultured Bacteroidia bacterium
CAATTAAAAACCCAGAATGGGTGAAATGATTGTGACCCCCAGTGTAGTGAAACGGAACCGGGGGAAAGACGGATAAGCCCGCAAATAGTCCGCGAGCTAATACACGCAAAAGCACAAAACCCATTGCCGGACCACTGAAAGAAGGGGCGATGGGACGAAGTCAGGCAACAAATTTACGACGGGACGATGGGGCGACGGGGCGATGGGGCGACGTGGCGATGGGGCGATGAGGAGACAGGAAGACAGGGCGACGGGATGACGGGACGAAGGCGATGGGATGTCTGATCCTGAAATAAGTTTACAGAAAAAGTAAACACGAATCAGAATTATGAAGGGGAACTTAATAATACCCCTATTTCGGAGATCGCAATAAATAAGAAATCAGTAGTTATCAAGAATCCAGTTATCGCTAATAAGATTCTCAATATCCGGATATTCAATTATTATTTCCCTATAACCTGAATCGTATGTCTTATTATGGCCTATAGGACATCCTCGAATAGCTATACGATTATTTTTTAGATCTTTACACGAAATATACGGTGTAAGACCGGCAAATTTGTTGACACAGTATTTGGGGTTTGGCTTAAAGATGGGAGCATACGATGCCTCTCCGATTATTTTTTTTAGAATCTTCAATTGTAATTCTTTATTATCCATCATCCATAATCATTTGAATTTAATACTCCTGAAAATTCCCGTTGCAGAAATTTCGAAGGGTGGAATTTCCGCAATTCCCCTCTCACCGAATAACTACGCGTAAATTTTAAAAGGTATTGATCTTTCTCTCTATAAATATCTTGTGTTGTAATTACAGTTCTTTTTAAATTTAGGTCCGATTGTATGACAATAACCAACAAAAAACTCAACACTACCTCTTGTTGCACGCGACAAGTAACTCGTTGTCAAATCATAGGATGCACCTATCCTAAACCCCTTCACTGAAAATCCTGCTAAAACTGCCGCAGCATCCTGATAACGCCATGAAACACCAACCCAATACATGTTTTTATATTCGACCCTGGCATTTATATCAGCCTGAAAGTTTTTGACATTCGATTTAATCAAAAAAGAGGGAACAAGGTATAATATGTTATATCGTTCATCCAAAAGTTTTACGAAATAGGACCCTGTCAGGTAAAAACTACGTTTTTGTGCATATCGGATCGAGCCTATATTCGCTGAAGATTCCAGAGCATGGTTTACAGAAATTCCGAATGACATTTTTTTGTAATCCTGATATTGTATGCCAAAATCAATATCAGGTATTATTCCACTTTCTTTTTGCGTTGTTTGGAAAACAGGATCATTGGGTTGTTGAAGGATAAACTGGCTAAAATCAATGGATTTATTTAATAAAGACACCCCTAAACCTAATCCAAATTTGCTATTATCATTATTCAAAGGCATAAAATAGGAATAGTTCATTTTGATTCCAAGATCCTGTTCAAAACCTGCCTTATCATAAATTACATTCATCCCAATTCCGCTATTTAGGTTATATAAAGGAGCATGCAAGTTAAATGTCCCTGATACGGGTGAAACCTTGTTCCCATTGACATCAGTAAGTCCAATCCACTGATCCCGGATGTAGCTGTTTGCACATATGGCATCATTTGCGCCTGCAAATGCCGGATTATAAAGTGTCTCATCCAGAAAATACTGAGTTAACTGAATCTGGGTAAAACCCCGGGAACCGAATAGCATTATTACTATGCTGAGCACTACTACTTTTTTCATCATTTAGGGGTTTTGCGGATTACTGAAAACTCTGTCCTGCGATTCAGCTGATAGGCAGCCTCTCTTTTTTTCAAATCCAGGATTGAAAGGATATATTCTTCGGTCAGTTTGGTTCCATTTTCAAACCTGTATCCATCCCGGAACAAGACTGTTGATAAAACACGTGGTACCCGCTCACCGTAACCTTTCGCAATAAGTCTTGTCCTGTTAACTCCTTTCTCAGTCAAAAATGCAACAACTGATTCTGCACGTTTTAAAGAAAGTGTGTCATTGTATGCTTCAGAGGCTCTCGAATCGGTGTGCGACGCCAACTCAATAACTACTGTTGGGTTATCATTAAGTAAATTAACAAGAACCATTAGTGAGTCCTTATATTGCGGTTGCAATTCCCATTTATTTAGCTCGTAATAGATATCTGGCAGCACAACAGGCTTATCAGGAATGGGCAGGAGCGTCACATTAACATAACAAACCGTGTCCTTTCTGATTTTACCAACCCACAATTCCTTCTTTTTTGTAAAGTAATTTTCCTTCGAGAAGGAAAAGGAATATTTAGACTCTCTTTTGATCTGATCATTACCAATTTTAAATGATCCTGAATTGTCAGTAATCACCTGAATTGTATCGCCCTTGCTTCCGCTAACACAGACAGGTAGTTTGCGGATCATTTTTTGTGTTATTTCATCTTTTACTGATCCAATAATCGATACCTGGTGTTCAATTTTTTCAAAATAATAAATATCATCGCCACCTGCACCACCTTGTCTTCGCGATGTAAATAATCCCCGATTACTATTACCCTCAAAGCATACAGCAAAATCATCAGCAGCGGAATTTAGGGGCTGGGGCAATCTTTCAATTTCGGACATCCCATTTTTACCCAGAGTAACCTTAAAAATGTCAAGTCCTCCAAAGCCAATCCTGCCACCCGAGGAAAAATACAAAACGGAATCGGCCAGGAATGAGGGGAACATCTCATTTCCTGCAGTATTGATTCTACTACCCAGATTTTGGGCGGGTCCGAAGGGTTTTTGCATTGAGGTACGGGTAGTCTTCCAGAGATCTTCGCCCCCTAACCCTCCGGGTCGGTTTGAAGCAAAGATCATTGTAAGTCCATTTGCCGTAATCGCCGGGTGACCCACGTTACCAAGGGTGTCTTTAAAAATAACTATTGGCGGAGTCCAATTATTTCCAAGTTTTTCGGATTGAAGGATCTGGCAATATTCAGCACCCTTAGTCCTCTTTCCACAACGTGTAAAATATATTTTTTTATATTCATCATCCAGTATTGCAACACCTTCGTTTGCTTCCGTGTTGACTAGTCCGGAGAAATCAGCCAGAACGGGCGTCTTAAAGCTGTTTCCTTTTACTTTTGATGTAACAAATAAGTCAGAGTAGTACCCATTTGTCCAGTTATCCAAATCTTTGCCTGTAGCACCCTTCCTGTTGGAAGAAAAGATTATAGTTTCGTACTTCTTGTCACCATAAACAGCAGCAAAATCATCATAGGGCGAATTTATCTCCTGAACATTTTTAACAACCCATCCTGAAAAGTCAGGAACATCCTGTAAGCCAAGCTCACAGGAGGCTATACCGTTTAAAGTAAGTGGATCACCTGGAACCTTTTTCAGGTAAAGATTAAACATCGGCAAGGCGTCGGAATATCTTCCCTGAATGATTAAAACAGTTGCATAGTTGAAAATGATTATCGGTTTCTTCTCTGCAAATTTGTTTCTGATCAAAATCTGATAATAATATTCTGCCTTATGGGGATTGTTAATGAGCCTATAGCTCTCTGCCAGATGAAATACGATATTATTACGTTCAATTATCTCTCCTTCAAAATTATTCAGCACTTTGGTATAGAGCCGTATTGCAGATGTGAACTGCTTGCTTTCGAATGCCTGATCACCCATAATTAAGTTTTTGTGCTGACCGATGGCATTCAGGTTCAGACTTAATATGGCGAATAAAAGTAAAGCCTGGATAGTATGTTTATACATTGAAATTATTCTTTAATGAATTTAACTTCAGTCGTTTGCAAAGAATCAGTGGCACGTATAAAGTAAAGTCCCTTACTCAGTGAGGAAAGATCAAGATATACAATATCATCACTTGTATTAAACATCTTGATCAGAACTCCGGTCGGTTTATAAACGGAAATTATCTTTTCTCCCGAAAGGGTGCCTGTAAAATTCAATACTGCTGAAAAATTAACCGGGTTTGGCACAAGCTTAATGTAATCCCGGTATAGATTCACATTCCCTTGCCTTACATATTCAATATTTTCATAGCCCATTGCTCGCAAGAGGTAATAATAGACGCCTTGAGGTGCTGATTGGCCGGAAGGCATCATGCCATCCCATTTTCCATCTATCCGATCAATTTTATGGATTATACGGCCATTACGATCACTAATATTCATTTCAATTGAACGTATTCCTAAGGTTACTGGTCCAAACGTATCGTTATAACCATCTCCGTTAGGTGTAAAAGCATTTGGAATGGAAATAGAGTACCCAGGCTGGACAGTAACTCTCTTCGATATTGAATCTGCACATCCGTACTGATTTTTAACAACCAGACTTACAACATATTTCCCGGTATCGGAATAGGAATAATTAAAGCTCTGTTTTGTGGAGGTTTCTCCATTTCCAAGCCGCCAAAGCCAGCTTACCGGGATGGCACTTACTGACTTATCTGTAAAGATGACGTCCGGTTTAACTATCGAAACCTCCTCAGGACTAACTTCAAAATTAGCCCCCGGTGTTGGATTCACTGTCAAAATTGTTGTAATCAATGAATCACACCCTTTGGACGTAATAAAC
>CAINLJ010000016.1 GCA_903850335.1 uncultured Bacteroidia bacterium
AAAATTCAATTTTATACCTTTCCCCACAACTTTTTCATGTCATCCAAATAAACCCTTCAAACGAAAGAACTATGAAATCCTTTTCTGTTAAATATAATCAAAACCGTCGTGGTTTCTTAAAATCACAAGTAATATTGGCTGTTGGAGCATGCGCTACAGGATTATCTGTTTCTGAGGCACATTCTTCGCCAGTCAATGAGAATAATCTGGCACCTGAGCCTGATTCAGCAGAAGCTAAACGTAACCATTATCAGAGGTGCCTTGGCGGACCATTCCCGGACCTTCCACCCGTTCAGACAAAAACACGCGAAATAATTCAGAAAGATGGTTACCGGATCGAATCGTTAACATACGAGACACAGCCTGGTCAACTGATTCCTGCGTTGCTACTTATACCGGATCATGTAAATGCCAAAAACCCTGCACCAGGTATAGCAGTATGGCACCAGCATAACGGACAATATTATCTGGGGAAATCTGAACCGGCAGGATTAGCTGGCAATCCCATGCACCATACCGGAGTAGCACTTGTTCGAGAGGGATATGTTGTAATCTGTCCGGATGCGCTCTGTTTCGGTGAGCGTCAGGATCCTTCCGGGAAATTAAAGGACGGAGCATATGAACGCTTCGAGTTCCTCCGGGAGGTTGTCCGAGGACGAAGCCTCGCATGGCGTAATATATTGGAAATGAAACGTACGATCGACGTCCTTTGCTCACGAAACGAAGTCATTTCCGGTCGACTCGGATGTTACGGTCATTCAATGGGTTCGACACATTCATGGCTTGTGGGCCCACTTGAACCACGATTAAAATGCGTAATAGGAAACTGTTGTCTGCCTACCTATGAAGGCATTGAAGAGGATCATCTCCTCCATTGTTTCCCCAATTTTGTTCCCGGATGGAAAAATTTTGGTGATACTCCCGACATAGCAGCATTGATTGCACCAAGAGCCCTTCACCTGAATCTTGGTGAGAAAGATTCAGGAACTCCAATTGCTTCAGCCCGTCGCGGAATACAAAGGATTACACAGGCCTATGAAGATGCAGGAGTACCTGGAAATTTTACCTCGTTTATTGAGCCGGATACAGAACATGTCCTTAGTCCTGCAATGTGGGGAAAGGTGAAGAAAACCTTTGAAACCCATTTGAAGAAAAGCTGACTAAAGACTATTCCCGGTCCAGTCTATCAGGTTAATGACCTGATATAATCCCGTTAAATCTTAAGTTTCTCCTTTAAATAGGTAAAATCAACTGGTTTGGTAATGAAATCATCTGCCCCAAGTTGTTTTGCCGTATTAAAATTCTCAGCATCACCGTAAGCCGTAATCATCATGACAACAGGAGGTGGGTTAATATATTTTTGCTTAATCTGTTTCAGTAATTCAAGTCCTGTCATGCCCGGCATATTGATATCCGATAAGATTAGTTCGGTCTTATTATGATTTTGGCTTAGGTATGCAAGGGCATCCTCACCGGAAAACGCGAACGCAAATTCATGATTTTTTTCCCTGATTTCTTTTCTGAAGCGTTGCTCAAAAAGAGCCTGAATATCTCTTTCATCATCTACTACTAATATATTCATATCTTTAATTTTTAATTTTTTACTGGTAAAATAATTGTAAACTCTGCACCTTCGCCTTCTTTATTATCAACTCTCAATTCTCCCCCATGAGCCTTTGTTACTATCTCATAACTCAGACTAAGGCCCAGGCCCGTACCACGACCGCTGGGTTTAGTAGTAAAAAAAGGTTGAAATATCTTATCCAATGCGGCTTGTGGAATACCGTTCCCATTGTCCTTTACAGATATCATAACCTGACTAATTTTACCTGCGGGTGTAAGCGTTTTGGAGGTGATGACCGTTACAGTAGGCTCGTAGGACGGTCCGGTATAATCTTTTGAAATCGAATTCTTTTTTTCCGTTACGGCATAAAAGGCATTGGTTATTAAATTAAGTATCACTCTGCCAATATCCTGCGCAATAACATCCACGTTCCCTATCCCTTCATCAAAGTCTGTTTTCATTGTAGCATTGAAGGATTTATCCTTGGCTCTCAACCCATGGTATGCAAGCCGGAAAAATTCGTCTGCCAGGGCATTTATATTGGTTGGTTCCTTAATTCCATTATTCTTGCGTGAATGTTGCAACATTCCTTTTACAATTGCATCGGCACGTTTCCCATGATGACTTATTTTTTCAAGGTTTTGTTTCACATCGTTAGCAATTTCGGCAGCAAGTTGCCAGTTGCCGGCGGCCAGTTCATCCTTCATTTCATCGATCAACTCACTACTTACTTCCGAAAAATTATTGACAAAATTCAATGGGTTTTGTATTTCATGGGCAATACCTGCGGTAAGTTCGCCAAGGGAGGCCATTTTTTCCGACTGGATAAGTTGTGATTGTGTAGATTGCAGCTCCTGGAGTGCATTCTCCAGTTCTTCTTTCTGTTTAGTAAGTTCCGCGGTACGTTCAGTAACTAATGCCTCAAGTTCAACTTTACGGATCGCAATTGCCCTGTTGAGCTCATCTTCCTGCTGCCTGATGATCTTCTCTTTTTCAGCGGCCTTTAATTGCCTGTTCTGGCTATACAATATAGCGACCATCCAGATAAAGGAGAGTAAGGTTGCGCTCTTGAAATACTCCTCATAGCTTTTAAAAAATCCGGGAGCAATCCCCTCTGTTAAATCATTTAGAAAAGAGATGATTACAAATGGAAGGAAAGCGAGCATCAGACCTTTTAGTGCTTGCAGCTCCTTTTGTTTCCATGAAAAGGTGAGTAATGCAATGAGGTAAATGTGCCAGATCCATTTTACAATGTCTGAATTCTGTAATATCGCTTCTGACAAAAAAAGAAATACAGAAAAAAATATGGCATAGTAAAACGGCTTCTCCCAATTTGCAGGTCCGTTAACTTTGACATATTTTCGGATTCTGGTGGTAAGGGCCAGACTTACTACGAGAGGTACTACAGAAACTGACATAAAATCGGGATTAATTTTTTGACACTACAAGATTATAATAAAATCCGTAAACTCACCCTCTTTTGTATTAACTTTTAACTCCCCACCATGACCTTTTGTGATAATTTCATAGCTCATTGATAAACCCAGACCGGTACCTACGCCCGTAGGTTTAGTGGTAAAGAATGGCTGAAAAATCTTATCCAGATTTTTTTGAGAAATCCCATTGCCGTTATCACTTACTTTAATCTCAGTTTTGTCGGCAATTATCTTAGTTGAGACTGAAACAGTAGGTTCGTATTTAGAGAGACCTGAATCCTGAAGGTCGAGATATTTCTTTTTTTCAGTTACGGCATAGAAAGCATTGGTAATCAGATTTAGAATTACCCGGCCGATATCCTGTTGGACTATGTTTATATAACCAATGCTTTGATCAAAATCAGTCTTCATCGTTGCATTAAAAGACTTGTCCTTTGCACGTAACCCATGGTATGCCAAACGTAGATATTCATCGGCCAGTGCATTGATGTTGACTGGCTCCTTAATTCCTGATCCGGAGCGGCTATGTTGCAACATACCTTTAACTATTGCATCTGCCCGTTTCCCGTGCTGCATGATTTTATCTTCATTTTCTGCTATATCCTTTGCAATCGCCCTAATTTCTTCCAGATTCCCCTTATCAATTTCCTCCTGCATTTCGCTGATCAATTCCTTATTTACCTCGGAGAAATTATTCACGAAATTTAAAGGATTCTGAATCTCATGTGCAATACCAGCGGTAAGTTCTCCTAACGATGCCATTTTCTCTGATTGGATGAGTTGCGCCTGAGTTGCCTTTAATTCTGTGTATGCCTTTTCTATTTCTTTAGCCTGCTCTAATTCCCTGTCACGCGTTCGCTCCCGTTCGGCAAGAATTAGTCGTCTCCGCTGGAATCGGTCAATTCCAAACACCCCGGCAAAAAATATGAGTGCATAAATAACATAGGCATACCAGGTTTTCCAGAAAGGAGGAGCAATAATTAAATCAATAGTCTTTTCTGTTTTGATGCCGTTATTACTATTATATGCTTTTAATTCAAGGGTGTACTTTCCGGGCGGAACATCATAATATGACGCTTTGCCTTCCTGTCCGACTGTCATCCAATCGCGGTCAAAATTTTTAAGCCTGTAAATTATTTTAGAATCCTCAGGACTACTATAGTCTATAGCGGTTAATCCAAAGGAAAATACATTCTGATTATACTTAAGAGGAACTTCCTTTATTTTATCCAGGGATTGTTTAAGTGGGCCTCCTGTTGAGAGACTTATTTTCTTTCCCCCGATCCAGAATGAATTTATAATTACAGTTGGGGGAGCTGGATTAAAGCCTAATTTTTCAGGTTGGAAGGAATAATATCCGTCAATATTTGCAAAATAAAGATATCCGTCAGGACTCATGTAACCTTCCTGATACCATAACGAGCCGCCGTTGACACCACTGTTTTTCCCATATAAACTTATTTTGTCACGGTTTGAGTTTAGCCGGCAGATTCCAAGGGATGAACTAAACCACAAATTATCCTGTTTATCAGCAACAAAGCCCCACGCATTTGGAATACTAAATCCAATACTTTTATCATCAACAACCGAAAAATTATCAGATTTTCTGTCGTAACGAAAGAATCCTGAGGTAGTACCAACCCAGATAACACCCTTGGAATCCTCATATACTGAGTTAATAAATTCATCAAAGAGGTAATGTTTAAACTTGCCGGTATTACGGTTCAGTTTGTTTACTCCCCCTCCATTCCAGGTTCCAACCCAAAAATCATCATGGCTATCTTCAAAGAAACATACTGTCGTATTCCTGCTGATTGTGCTTGTATCTTTAGGATTATTCAGATAATGCTTAAAAATATCTGTATTACGTTCCAAAAAATCACATCCGTTGGTAGTTCCAATCCAGAGATTTGCTTTCCTGTCCATATAAACCCGAATGATATTATCCGAAACCAGGCTGTTATTATTTTTCGGGTCGTGTCTGAATCGTTTAAATTTCCCTGTAACGGGATTCATCCGGTTAATTCCTCCACCCCATGATCCCAGCCAAAGGTCACCATCAGGATCTTTTACAATCGAATTCACACTGTTAAAACTCAGACTATTCATATTGCCGGCTTCATTTTTAAACAAGTGTTCCGAAACTGCTCCGGGCTTTTTTCGAATCAACCCATCAGTTGCGGTTCCATACCAAAGTGTTGATTCCTGATCCACATAAAACGAGGTGGTAGACGGAGCTTTAAAATGGGGGATTAAA
This sequence comes from uncultured Bacteroidia bacterium, assembly GCA_903850335.1. Taxonomy (GTDB): domain Bacteria; phylum Bacteroidota; class Bacteroidia; order Bacteroidales; family Prolixibacteraceae; genus JAAFHB01. The sequence goes on from CAINLJ010000016.1 coordinate 5,258, forward strand.
TTTTTGAATGGGTCAACCTTATAAAGATTTTTTTCCTGAGTACTTAACCATAAAACTCCATCGCGCGATACAAGCGCGCACCAGCCGCTGTCGTCTTTAAAACCGGAATCTTTATTGTCAATATTGCTATAATGTGTCAGTAACTCATTCCTTGGTTCATAGTGCAGGATGCCTTGAGAAAAAGTTCCAATCCAAATTTCTCCGGAACCATCTTCCGTAATAAAAGTGATATGATCGAACTTATCGTCTTTTTTGATTGGAGGCCTGCTTAGCTGACCCGGCTTTTGGGGATTATAGGGATGCCTTTCAAACACTCCCTTCGAACGATCCATTGTAAGTAATCCGTCATTGCCGGCGGCTCCAATCCAGAACACTCCCCTGCTATCCTCAAAAATAGCACGGACCTTATTATCTGTTAATGACTGCGAATTAGAGGGGTCATGCATATAGCGGGTAAATTTGCCGGTATTTTTGTCAAAAAGATTTAATCCACCATCATTATTGCCCACAAACGGGTTACCGGTTCCTACCCAGAGTGTACCCTTGTGATCTTCGTAAATAACCCTGATTTTATCACAGCTCAGGCTCGAAGGATCATTAGCGGAGTGAGCATAGTGGGTAAACTTGCCTGTTTCCTGATCCAAATAATCGAGCCCCCCATAGGTGCCAATCCAGAGCTTTCCCGCGCGATCCATCAAAACGGATGCCACAGTATCGTTTGCAAGACTCGTTGGATCATTTTGGTTATGACGATAATGAGTAAATTTACCCGATTCAGGATCGAACCGGTCTAGTCCTGATCCATAATAACCAATCCAGATAATACCAGTGGAATCAGCAAAAAGATATTCCGGATAGTTTCCCCCCAAAGAATTTGGATTTTTCTGATCAAACTTAAAACTTGTCATTCTGGAACCATCATAGCGGATTATGGTTCCGTTATCCTGATCCGAAAACCAAATATATCCCTGAGGATCCTGTGCGATACTATTAACCTTCCCCAGGAAAATCCCATCGTTTCCTAATATAGAATTGAATATTATGGGTTGATCACGTGCGAAACTCCTGATTCCGGAGATCAGAAGAACTATAACCAAAAATTTGAAAATTTTGTTGTTCATAGAATAGGTTTTAGCCGAAAGGTATTAAACAGGTAATTTAATTATAAACTCTGCACCCTGGCCAGGTACTGAGTTAACACTAAATTCTCCGCCGTGGGCCTTAATTATATCGTAACTTAATGACAGCCCCAGACCTGTTCCTTCACCTGTAGGTTTTGTAGTAAAGAATGGCTGGAATATTTTATCAAGATTTTTTTGTGGAATACCGTCGCCGTTATCAATAACAATAATCACGGCTTTATCGCTTGATTTTCTGGTTATAACGGAAACAGTTGGTTCGTATGGCGAAGGACCTTCTAGGTTAATCGATTTCCTTTTCTGCGATACAGCATAAAAGGCATTGGTAATCAAATTTAACAGTACCCGGCCAATTTCCTGAGGGATTACATTAATGTTTCCAATGTTTTGGTCAAAATCTGTTTTCATTGTTGCATTAAACGACTTGTCTTTTGCACACTGCCCGTGGTAGGCGAGACGTAAATATTCATCAGCCAGATTATTTATGTTTGTTGGTTCCATTTGTCCGGCAGTGTTCCGGCTATGCTGTAACATCCCCTTAACAATTGCATCAGCCCGCTTGCCATGTTCCATGATTCGTTGTTCATTCACTGCAATGTCTTTTGCTATCAACTTTACTTCATCAAAATTCCCCTTTTCAATTTCTTCATGCAACTCTTCAATTAGTTCAGAATTGACGAGTGAGAAATTATAAACAAAATTTAATGGATTCTGAATTTCATGTGCAATGCCGGCAGTCAGTTCTCCAAGCGAAGCCATTTTCTCAGACTGTATGAGTTGAGCCTGTGCAGATTTAAGCTCAGAATACGCCTTTTCTATTTCCTTTGTTCTCTCAGTTACCTTATCCTCAAGATTTTCGTAGAGTAATGCATTTTCAATGGAAATACCTATCTGACCGGACAACATTTCCAGTAAATCGATCCGGTTCTTGTTAAAGACACCTTTTAAGAGGCGGTTTTCAAGATATAATAATCCATTAAGCTTTCCTTTCGACGTAATTGGAAGGCACATGACAGAGAGTACCCTATGTTTCAAAATATAAGGGTCAGAGTTAAATCGTTCCTCACTAAGTGCATCATTTACAACAATGCTCTCTTCGGATCGTAATGAATAATTTACAATGGAGTTAGGGACTGCCTCCATTTCACTTAAAGGCAACGAAGGAAGAATCTCTATTCCCTGGATCCCTGAAATTCCTATTGCTTCGATACAAAGCTGACCACCCTTAGAAAGCAATAAACATCCTCGCTCAGCTCCTGCATTTTCAATTGTAATATGCATTAGCCGCTTCAGTAAATCATCATACCTGACCTGACTTGCAATACTCTGTGATGCCTTTAAAACAGTAGCCAGATCCAGAGCCTTATTGCTTGACTTTGATGTAATTGTCAGATCCATCTCGATTGATTCACTCTCCTGGGCTGACTTCATTCTTACTAAAGACGGATAAGAATTTTCGAGTTGCTTACATTTTGCATTTGCCCCCCAGAGTTTATAAGTCAGCCGGGCATCATTCAGATAGATTTCACTTTGCTTTAATAATTGATTTTTAAAACAAAGTATTCCGGCTCTCTCATTTGCGATAGCTACCACATAATTGTTTTGATTCTGATTGGCAATTTGAATAGTTAGTTCATAAAGCTTCAGTGCCCTATCAATTTTGCCTGTTAAAGTACTGTATTCGGCCTTGAGTAAGTAGAAATGCTGATTGTAATTTTCGGGACACCACTTTGCCCACATCTTCATAGAACGAAGATACTTCTTAAATATCTTCCTGTATTTCATTCTCTCGCCTGCATTCATCTCCTCGTAACAGGCTGAAATAGAAAGACAGGTAAAAAAAACATGGAATACCTCTACCACATCACCTAAAAAATTAGCAGCATAATTAAGCACTACCCCACTTTTAATGAGAGCCTCCCGGTATCTGCCTGAAAAGTACAGGAGTGAACATTCAGCCGAATGGAAAAAAGCCAGCTTTGTCATATTACCCTCATGGTTAAGTCGCGACAATGTTTCGATCCCTGTAAATGAATCATCATCCCAATCGAAACCAGAGGTTTTACCGTTTAAAGCTTTTGCAACCTGGTAGAAGCATTGAAAAAAGTCCAGACCTCCCTTCCCGTTCTTAATCAAGGGTAAGTGTTCTTCGGAGGTACTCAGTATATCATTGAGATTTACGCCGGCAAAGAATCCTGCCCTTAGGTATAATGCAACCGTATAACCGGTAAATATCTGGTCTCCATTAAGTACACAGGCTTTAATTGTCTCAAGAATTTTGTCATATCCTTCGCGAACTGGAATTCTCCAGTGATTATGAAAGGCCAGTACAGTATAGCTTAACCTCCATTTGATAAGGGGCGAGTGCGTCTTTTGGTGAAGTTTCATCGTGACATCCCAAAGATTAAAGCCCCTGTTTTGCATCTTAAGCGCCGAGAGGACCACAACAGAGAAACCTGAGAATCCCCATCCACTGGCATCAGTAAAACCTTCTTTGAGGTATGATTTAATAATCTTGAAAATAACAAGCATCATCAGATTCTGATCTTGCTGATAGGCACTTGTTGCAAGATCGATGAGAAATTTATTGAGAGCAATGGTCTCTTCATCATTACAATCCCTCAATTTAAACAAAGTATCAGGTTTTCGGTATTTCACAGAGAACAGCAGAAGGTATTTAGCCATTGTAAATAACGTCGCCACCTTAACCCCTCTTCTTGTCCTTGGAAAGTGAATATCATACAATTTTACAGCTTCCAGGCCTAGCCGGAGTGATTCGTGTGTATTTCCAATTTTCAGGTAAAGGGAAGAATGAACATAGTACACCTTTAATTTCTCAAAATTGGTTTTCGACCACCCTAATATTTCCATGAAATATCGTTCTGCATTTGCCGGATTATCATTCAGATATTCACATTCACCCAATTCAAACAGTACATCGTAAGTTAATTCGTAATTTGTATTCCATGAATCCGGTCCCAAAAGGGTCTTTGCCAATTCAAGGAAGTGGACCCCCAGGTTATATGAGGTAGAGTCTTTCGCCTTCTTTCCTGCGATTAAACAGAGTTCAGCAATTCTTATCTTCTCCAGACTATCCTCTATAAGCAAATTGCTAATTGCGAAATGATTTAATAATTCGAAGAGGTCTTCCTGCAACTGCGACTCACTCCTGCTCTGAAGTAATAATCTTCCTATCCGCAGGTGAACGGATGGTAGCTTATCCGGGGAAATTAAATTATATGCGGCTTGCTGCACCTTATCGTGCGTAAAAATAAATTGAGCCGTCTTCCCTAACATTTGTTCGTCAATATCATACTCCGGACTCACAGAGCTTAATGCTAAAGCCCTGTATATTTTGTCTATTGAATTTATATACCCCCCATTTATAGCAGGTTTCAAGTCGGAATAGACCCTGGATTGCGTCAGTTCAGTAATATTGGAAAGGTCGGCAAGGTTAAATGTATTTCCAAGCACGGCTGCGAATTTAAGTACCGCCTGTGTTGATACAGGCAGATTAATTAACCCTTCTGTCATCAGGTCAATAACATTATCGGTATATCCTAATTCATCAATCTCTTTCTGATCCCATATCCAGTTATGTACTTTATCTTTCCTTACTAATTTATTATCATACAATGATTTCAGAAAGCTGTGAATAAAAAATGGATTACCCTTTGTCTTTGTATAAACGTGACTACCCAGTTCGTTGGACTGTGCTTCGTTCATGCCAAATGAGTCAGCGGTTATCCTTTGCGTAGTTTCCTGATTTAGCGGTTTAATATGAACTATTTTGACCTGGTTTGCAGATTCGTTGATCTGCTTAAGTGTAATTGATAACGGATGCCCTTTTTCTACTTCATTATCCCTGTATGCTCCAAGAATGAGGATGCTCTCCTGCCTGGGATTTTCTACTATCCTTTTGACAAGATTTAAGGAAGGCAAATCTGCCCATTGAAGATCGTCCAGGAAAATCACAAGAGGACTGCCCGGTGTACTGAAAACATACATAAAATCGAGTAACACCATATGAAACCTAGTCTCCTGCTCGGCGGGCTGTAGTTTGGGAACTGCTAATTGTTTATCAATAATCTTTGACAGTTGTGGAATAACTTCCGTGATAAGTCCTGCATTATTTCCTAAAACAGATGTGATTCTTTCCTTCCAAACATTTATTTTGTCTTCCGATTCAGCAAGAATGTTTCTAATAAATTCCTGAATAGCCTCTATGAATGCATAGTAAGGGATGTCTTTCTTAAACTGATCAAATTTGCCACTTATAAAGGTCCCCTTGCTTTGAATAATCGGGAATTTGATATGCCTGATGAGTGCAGACTTTCCAACTCCGGAATAACCTGCGACAAGTACAAGCACCGATTTTAACTCATTCAGATTTTCGTAAAAGCCTAATAATTCAACTATTTCCTCCTCGCGGCCATAAAGCTTCTGACTTTGCTTGTATTGTTCGGTGCTATCATTCTGACCAGCTTTGAAGTTAACTAATTTATTCCCCGAAATAAGGTGATCTTTTATTGATCTTAAATCTGCCTTCAATCCCGAGGCACTTTGATACCTGTCTTCGGGATTTTTCTCCATTAGTTTTGCAATCACCTGTTCGAGACTCCTGGGCAATTCAGGTAAAATAGATGAGAGATGCATCGGATTACGTGACAGATGGAAATGGATAATCTCCAGAGGATCAATGGAATCAAAAGGAAGTTTACCTGCCAGCAATTCATATAATAATACGCCACTCGAATAAAAATCTGAGCTATGAGTAACTGAATAGGCAGTCCGGCCTGTCTGCTCCGGAGATATGTATGTAAGAGTTCCCTCAATCTGATCAACATTCAGGGTCTCGGTTGTCTCAAGATACAGATTGGATGAGATGCCGAAATCCAGTAATTTCAGGCTTCCATCCTTCGTAACCATTATATTGCTCGAATTAATGTCCTTATGAATGATTCCCCTTTGATGTATATAATAAAGAACATCAGCAAGTTGAATGGCAAGATCAAGGACTTCGGACAGATTGATTTTCTTTTTGAAAATTTGCTTTCTAAGATCTGTCCCTTCAATAAATTCCTGAACCATAGCTACGGTTTTACCATCAAAGAGAATTCCGTAAACCCTGGGTATTCCGGGATGATCAAGATCTTTGAGCATCTCATATTCATGACCTAAATTTGAGCTATTTAATAGATTTTCAATAGGCAACAAAGATTGTTTAATGACAACCTTTTGCCCGTCAGACAGTCGGGTAGCAAGAAGAATCTCATTAAAATCATTCTTGCTTAATGATTTGATAATTGAATAACCATCAAAGTTTACAGTTTCTTCAGACTCGTTCATTTGTCAATTTTTTTTAATGAAAGTAAGCCATAGATCCATAATTCTTTTTCGAGAGCCTCATATTGTCTGATTGAACTCAAATGATTCCCATGATTTATATTGTTCCTGAGTCCTAATCCTTTTAGAAATATACCAAACCTCCACAATTTAGACGCCATCGAATGAAGATGCTTAAGTGATGGCTTAGTATTTTGGGTTATGTTCACAAATTCAAAATCTACAAATCCACTGGATTCCGCATGTTTTCTATGCTCATGAAAAGTGTCGATATCATTTATTGACCAGCCATCCAGCCATTCGTGGAGGAGTTTTTCACCCTCTTTCGGCAGAGGTCTTTTGGTTCTGAAATAATCTGCACAGATAAGCCTGCCTCCGGGTTTAAGCAATCTGAAGGCTTCCTTATAAAAATCAAATTTTTCATTGGCATGACAAACGCTCTCACATGCCCATATTAAGGTAAAAGACTCGTCCTCGAAATTTGTATTCGAATAGTCCTGCTCAGAGAAAGTTACTCTACGATCGGGTAATTCTTTCTTTGCAGCCTTTTGTGCCTTTTCAACCTGGTGGGGTACCAGGGTAATTCCGGAAACATGGACGTTATAATTTTGTGCAAGCCACAATGAACTTCCACCTCTACCACACCCCGCATCAAGTATGATATCCCCATCTTTAACATCAGCCTTTAGGGCCATAACCTTATTAAGATTTACAAGAGCCTGGTTATGAGACCTTACATGTTGGTCGTAATAACCAAAATGAACAGCCTTGTTCTTATTTCCATACCAAAGCACACGGTAGTCTATACGCGTATTATCGTAATAACTGATTATAGATTTTTTATATTCCAGATCCATCGTTTCTTTCTTTTTCCGGTACGTGACCAATTTGCTCTTAGTGTCTTGGGAATTCTAAACCCCGATTGTTTGCCCTCTCTGAAATGAACGGACAGAATGCCGATAATAATTCCACTTAATGCCGACATTGAATCCATGATCAGCTCTTCTCCTACTTCTTCAATAGGTTTATCAAGATCTAAATCTGTAAGAGCAACTGTTAGTTTATCATGATGCACTTCGATAAGACTTTTACGATTGAAAAAGAGCGCCAGGATCCTCAATCCTAGTTCCAGCAACTTCTCCGTTGTACTTTGCACCGGCTTTTTTACCACAAAATCACGTTTCTTATCTTTAATGATCTGATGGTATTCTTTCAGGTTTGTGAGTAAATTTTTATTAAGCAATTCGTCATTTGAAACTTTCTCCTCATCTGTCTGAGGTTTATAAAAAAGTTCAGGATAGGTCTTTTCATAGGTAGGGCCAAGCATGCGCTCAAAACAATCGGGGAACTGATCGTCGGCAAGCATCCTTTTCATCACCAGAAGGATAAGCTTTACAGGCAAATGAAAATTGTTGAGTGTTTCAACCAATGCCTTTGTCAGGGGGATACCGGAAATCGTTTCTTCCTTGAAAAGATGATCATAAACAGTATGTTGCAACGACCATGCTTCCTTTACATCTTTGCTGAGTAAATTATCCTGGACTCCCATTATCTTCCCGATAGTTTTCCAGGTATGAAACCATGCTTCCTGTTCCTTCTCGCTCAGTGGGTCACCCAGCAGTTCCATCCCTTTAAAGAATTCCAATGAAAATACCTGGTTTGTAGCAACCAGATCTTCCTGACTGATTGGTTTACCCCAGGCTTCGTTCCATTTCTCACCATATGTGTTATCCAGAATAACCTGACGCATTGCCGCATGCATAATCCTGACTTTCAAAGCAGTAAGAACGCCTCTTTTGTCAGGTTCCCACCAATTTTCGTCCATCACATCAAATACAAACTGTGCAGTTTCAAAGACTCTGCGTTCAGGTTGTGTAATAAGGAGTTTAGTCATCCTGAGCACATTCGCAGGCTTTTCGGCCATATAAGTATAAGGCAAAGCCCTGAACAAAAGGACAAGAATGAATTTAGTCCCCTTCTCCTTCCATATTTCGTGAGTTTCTTTAAATATTGCGATATCCTCATCAGAAAACCTCATGTTAAGTTCTGCTTGCACAAAGTCGTGCATTGGTTTGGGTAGTTCGATAGAAACAACGCTGTCATTTTGTGCCATATCAACCAGAAGAGTACGAAGATGTTCCATGGATTTAGATGCAAATATTGCCTCAATAGCGTCATCTGCAGGCTTATCCATCAATTGGCGGAGTGATTCAAGATCGATTCCATTCCAGACAAATTGTTGTATTTTCTTTTCCATTTTATTCAAAAGTTAATGAGTGTTTCGAGTTCTGTATTTTCAATGTAATTAAATCAGGCATCTATTAATTGGATAATGAATTCAGCATACTCCCCCTCTTTTGTATCCACAATGATTTCGCCTCCATGTGCTTTAATGATGTCATAACTCATACTCAGGCCCAATCCTGTACCCTGGCCAGTAGGTTTTGTTGTAAAGAAGGGCTGGAAGATTTTATCCAGCACATTTTTAGGAATACCATTCCCATTATCTCTTATAAACACCTCAACCTTGTTATTTGTTCTTTTGGTTCTAACCCAAACAGTTGGTTCGTAATCCGGTAGGGACAGGTCGCGACCTGTCCCTGCATCGCGACCTGTCCCTACCGCATAAAACGCATTGGTAATTAAATTTAGAATCACCCGTCCAATATCCTGAGGAATAACATTTAGGCTGCCAATTGTCGGATCAAAATCGGTTTTCAATGTTACATTAAAAGATTTGTCCTTTGCCCGCAATCCATGATATGCCAAACGCAAATATTCATCTGCCAAAGCGTTGATATCGGTTGGTTCCTTAACACCGCTGCTTGTGCGACTATGCTGGAGCATTCCTTTCACTATAGCGTCGGCACGTTTACCGTGATGATTGATTTTTTCGAGATTTTGTTTTACATCTTCAGCAATTTCTGTTGCCAGCTGCAGATTGCCAGCTGCAAGTTCATCTTTCATCTCATCAATCAACTCATTGCTCACTTCCGAAAAGTTGTTGACGAAGTTTAACGGATTCTGTATTTCGTGGGCAATCCCGGCAGTAAGTTCACCAAGCGAAGCCATTTTTTCGGATTGAATGAGCTGCGATTGAGTGGATTTTAGTTCAGCCAGAGTCTTTTCAACTTCATTTTTTTGTCTTTGCAATTCCTGATTGATTTTGATACGCTGCCTTGAAGACCGATACATATACATGGCAATCAGAAGCACCAACATCAAAACCCCTGCTAACAAATAAAAAAAGATTTTGTCCTTATAGGCTTTTTCCGCACGTTTTATTTCCTCTTTTCGTTGAGTTTCCTCAACAGTCATCATTTGTAGTTGTTGAGTAACCCGTGTGCTATTCATTACTTCATTTCCCTTCAAATAGATCTTCAAATACTTTACAGTACTATCTGCATTCTTTCCTTCATAATAGTCGCTTAGCATTTTCGCTGGCCGGGACGAAAGATATTCGACCGGAGTATTGATCACGGATTCAATGGCCTTTTTAGCAGCGTAAAGAGATGAATCGATCAGGTTAAACCGCATATAATGTTGTGCAAGACTAAAATAGTAGAATTGAAAATACCGCGTCTTTACTCCCTTGTATCGGGCCGTTATCGAAGCAGCACTTGCGTAGTATTTATCTGCATTGGGTTTGTCATTCAATTTGCTATAAGAGCTAGCCAGGTTAGAAAAATTATAAACCCCCAAACTTCTTTCCATAATCATTCGATTCTCAGGAACTGTGTTGATCAGAATGTCTTCCAACATTTTTACACTAATGGACGCGAAGTATAAAGCAGAGTCAGGTTTATTGGCATTGAGATAAACAAAGCCAAGATTCATCAACGGATAAAATTTAAAATATTGGTTATTACCCATATTGGCATAATAGCTTGCCTGTTTATAGATAGCAATTGCCTTTTCATTTTCTTCACGATCTTTATATATATGGGCTGACTGGTTCAGGACAAAGCCCATCAGTGATTTGTCGTTCAGTTGTTTACTTAGTTCAATTGCTTGCTGGTGATATTGTAATGCCTTTGTAAAATTTCCTGTTATCCTGTATCCCTGACCATACATACTTAGAGAAACACATTCAGTGTAAGCATCTTTCTTTTTTAGCGAAAGATCAAATAAGTATTTTGCTTCTTCCAATTGGGAAATGGGAGCCTTGTCATCAGATAGCAGTACTAACTCGGTGACCAATTCATGCATGATCGTTGGATTGGATTCATTTTCAATCTGTTTGAAAATATCGCGATCCTTACGGGTAAGTAAGCCAATGTCAGAATTTTGACCATAGGATATGCTCCAGAGTAAAGCAAGAATAAGTATGCAGTTAATTTTTTTCATTTGCTTATGCATTTCCCGGCAGGTTAATTATAAATTCTGAACCCTGCCCTTCTTTTGTTTCTACTTTCAGTTCTCCACCATGCGCTTTAACAATATCGTAGCTCATACTCAGTCCCAGGCCGGTTCCCTGACCAGTGGGTTTGGTGGTGAAAAAGGGTTGAAAGATTTTATCCAGGATATGGGAAGGGATTCCGCTGCCGTTGTCACGAACCGATATTTCGATATGTTTTCCCATATTTTTTGTCGATACACAAACCGTTGGG
>CAINLJ010000017.1 GCA_903850335.1 uncultured Bacteroidia bacterium
TCGTAAACTTTATGCCATGGTTTTAGAAAGGATCTCGAAACAAAATTCCACTGACTCAAGTCCGGGCTCCACCAATAGCCCCATTGGTTTGTCGAAAAAAGATAGTAATCCCCTTTATAAGTGACAATTACCGGATCAGCTGTAGCCCTGTGTTTACCAACCTCCGTAAAATTTGGAATTGGACAATATCCGTAATCGATGTTCATCGGATTACAAAATGTTGTTTTTTGGGCATTAACAGGTGTTACAAACATTAGTAGTCCAAAAATTGCAAACAGCATCCCTTTAACAACTAAAACTTTACTTTTCATCTTTTATTGTCATATTAATCCTCAAGATCTTATAATGGACTTATTCATCGTTTTAATGTAAGTTCCTGAGTTTTTATTTCAAGTTTTTTTAATCCATTTTGTATTTCCGGTGCCTGCATAAATAACTTCCATATCAAACCTGTCCGGTAGTTTTCAATCATTACTGCCATAGGAGCCTGATTGAGTCCCATGTAGATCTCTGAACACCAATTATTGGTCAGGTCAAAAGCATCTTTAAACCCATATTCTCCCCAAAGGAATTTACCATACTTAAAATAGTAATTTTTCAGCGCCATCATCGACTCTTCAGGTAAATATGGGAAGGAGCTGATAGCACCTGTAGGGGCTAACTTACCGTGGTCCTGTGAGGGGACCGGTTCATCAGCAGAATAATGATATGGACCGTCACTTGCGGTAAGTCCCCAGCCATTCTCTCCATATCCCTTGTAATGTTTCGGATTCTGCAAACAGTATCTATAGTTTATTTTTGCAATATTCTGATTATTAGCGAAATAGTTTGTATACTTATCGGTTATGGCATGCGGGTCATATCCCATATAGGAGTAGTGCGTAAAAAACAGAGGCCCGCCGTTAGAGACACCAACATCAAGTTTAATTCCAAAATAGATATTTCCATTGGTGTACATTGACCCCTCAACGGTATTGCTCCACGCCGAACGGTATTTTTGCCCGGTACTATCCTGATTTGCCCAGCCGGAGTAATACATTGATGCAGGAACCGGATGTGAAGGTGAGGCAATTGCGAGAAGATATGTGACCATCACTTCATTCCAACCGATTAAATTATGATTGATCACCCATCCCTGATCCGGTGACCAATGCCAAAACAGGAACTTGCTGTCGGGATAGTGTCTGAACCAGTCCCACTCTGCCTTTTCCCATATTGAAGTTATCCTGCTTCTGATCTTTTGCTCTGCAGAGTCATTACGTGAGAAATATTGCCTTGCTGCAAGCAACCCCTGCAGAAGGAATGAGGTCTCGACCAGGTCGGCACCATTATCCCGATGACCAAAAAACGGTACCACTTTACCAGTCGTGCCATCCATAAAATGAGGGTATACCCCATGAAAGGTTTCTGCCTTATTCAGGAAATTTGTAATTTTAAGAAACCTGAAAACTGATTCTTCTCTTGTGATAAATCCTCGTTCAGTACCGACGATGAGTGCCATGATTCCAAAGCCGGAGGCACCTGTTGCAATCATATCCTGCCTGCCCGGAATATTTTCCCTGGCCATTCCACTGCCAGGTTCTGCCCCTTCCCAATAGTACCTGAAGGCAGCCTCCTGGACCATCGTAAGTAACTCATTGTCTGACATAGGCCTTGTCGAAGCACTGGCGCAAGACGACAGCGCGGTTGATTTGTATTTACTATTCAACAGGGAAATTTTATAATAGTATTTCTTTCCCGTTACTCCCGTAAAATCAGAGTATCTGTTAATATAAGGCTGTTGAATCCCAATCTGTTTGAATTCCTTCCCATCTGCAGAACGATAAATCCCGACAAGATGGACGTTTTTATCAGTCACTTTTTCCCAGACAATGTCAGCATGCATCGCAAAACCTGTTACTTTGGTTATTACCGGTAATGTGCTGATTGTATTGGAATCAGAAGGACTGAGGAGTTCGATATCATCCAAAAAAATTGTCTGCCTGGTGCTGTCCTCACTTTTCCCTTGTGAAAAGACAATGGCGATGAAATCTTCGGGCTTATCCGGATTAAAATTGGCAACTTTGGCCATTGACAGCATAACATGATGCCATCCAGTGGTTTCTATTTTGGGAATAAGAAGCAGACTGGAAAGGCTGCTGTCTCTTCTCATTAGCTGTACGGACGGCAACTCACCGCGTGATATTGCACCCGAATTACTCAAAATCCAGAAGGAGAGAAATTCCCCCTTCCTGAAATGATCCATTCCCCGTTTTTCCGGACGGTATATTACAGCCTTCCAGGTGCCCTTTGCGGAATTCTTATAGTTTAATACCAATGAGTTTCCCGGAGAATGAAATATTGTATCGCTTACAGGCAACTTCCCGTTGACGGTTTGAATGCCCGAACTTCCGGATGCAGTTGTTTTGCTGAAGAAATAGTCTCCAGTCATGGTACTGTTTGCAAAAAAACTGTAGGTATAATTGTATTCTCTTGCGACCGACATATACGAAAGCAACAAAAAACAACCCAGCAAAGCGTTTCTAACAATAATCATCAGTATTGAATCTTATGATTAATATTATTCTTTTATTAACGGAGATTTAAAATCCAGCTTTTTTAATCCATTCTGAATTTCCGGGCAACTCATAAAAAGTTTCCATAATAACCCGGATCTGTAATTCTCGATCATCACAATTGCAGGACCTTGATCAATAGCGAGATATTGACTTGGAAACCAATTTTTCTCAATGGAGAATGCATCATAGAATCCGTATTTTCCCCAGATTTTGTCACCTAAATCATTATAAAAGTATTTCAAAGCTTCCATTGAATATTCAGGAGTATATGGAAAAGATGCAAGCGCGGCTGTAGGAGAGATAACTCCCAGATCGTTGGCAGAGTCTGGCAAATGAGCCGCATATCCATTTATCGAATAGCTTGCCGTTAATCCCCAGCATTTTCTGCTGTATCCGGCAAACTTTTTTGGATTTTGCACACACCACTCATGATTTATCAGGGTTTGATTCTTGTTTTCTTCCCAATAATTGGCATACGAGTCCTTCAAACCACGTGGATCAAGGCCAAGGTAAGAATAATGCGCCCAAAAAAGAGGTCCGCCAGATTTCTCTGCATAATTATGATTTAAAGTGAGGGGAAATCCAAATTTCTGATGTTTCCCTTTTATAGCACCATTTCGTGCCCATCCCTTGTGATATATAGATGGATCAGCACCATTTGCAGGGGACGACACAGCAAGTATATAGGCAATTATGCACTCGTTGTACCCTGTAATTGGAAAGTTCATTTCCCATAAATATTCGGGAGACCAATGCCAGTAAAGGACATCCTTCCCATGGGTAAACCAGTTCCATTCAACACCTCGCCAAAGCGTATCTATATCTTTGCTTAATAATTTCTCCTGATTATTTCCGTTTATAAAATACTGGCGGGCAGTTAATAATCCCTGCATTAGATAGGCAGTTTCTACTATATCACCTCCATTATCCTTTCTCCCAAAGGGTTTTACTTTCCCTGTCTCTCCATAGATCCAGTGAGGCCATGCTCCATGAAATCTATCAGCCTTCGAAAGGTAATTTACAATGTGCCGAAGCCTCTCAAATCCCTGATCCCGTGTAATAAACTTTCTCTCGATACCTGTCAGAATAGCCATAATTCCAAATCCTGAACCTCCTGTAGTGATTACTGATTTGTCGTTGAGCTGATAGATTCCATCAAGGTGTATCCTTTCACAGGCAAGTCCTGAAACAGGTTCAGCACCATCCCAAAAATACTGGAAGGTGTTATATTCAACTAGTGTAAGTAATGAATCGTCAGATATAACAGATTTACCAGTCACTTTTGTGCTCTTAATCCTATTATTTCCATCAAAAGGATACCAACTACAAAAAACCAATAAGCCTGCACAAATGAAATAGGGAATATAATTTTTCATAGTTTAAATATTTAAAAATATTAAAGCTTAAAACTTACAAATCAGGGCTCTGAAAACCAAGATTTTTCATTCCAATTTTTACTTCCGGGCAACTCATGAATAAATTCCACAACAAGCCGGAGCGGTAATTTTCAATCATCCCTATTTGGGGACCCTGGTCAATAGCCAGAAAAGAGTCTGCAACCCAAAAACTATCTAAATTAAATGCATCCGTAAAGCCGTACTGGCCCCAAATCTTATCCCCCAATTTATAGTAGAAGAAGGATAAAGCCTGAAGCGATTCGGCAGGTGAAAACGGCAGTGACGAGATAGCTGCAGTCGGTGCAATAACGCCAACATCGTTCGTAGGGGAACTGGCAGTATATCCGTTTTCGATATCACTTGCGGTAAGTCCCCAGCACACATTGCTGTATCCATAGAATTTTCGGGGATTTGCCTTGCAATATTCTAAATTTATTTTTGTATGGTTCACGACCTGAGTCCAGTAATTTGCATAAGCATCGGACAACCCATGTGGATTAATTCCAAGAAATGAATATTCCTCAAAAAACAGCGGACCACCATAGGCATCACCCAAAGGAAGTTGATAATTATAATAAGTGCCATTATTTTTCATGGCTCCATTCCTTGCAAAACCATTGTCATAAACGACTTTTGCAATCGGATGAGTATTTGAAGAGGCAGCCAGAACATAGGTGATCAGGCATTCGTTCCAACCCTGTATTGGCATATTCATGACCCAGTTTTTTGTTGGACTCCAGTGCCAGTAAAGCTTGTTGCTTCCATCCTTGTTAAAGAAATCCCATTCAACGGAATTCCATAGTCCATTTATGTCAGATCTTAACGCCGTTTCATCAGTGCTTGTCCCATCAAAGTACTGTCTAAGTGTCAATAACCCCATCATCAGATAGGAAGTTTCAACGAGGTCTGCACCATCGTCATTGGCTGAGAACGGGATAACTACACCCGTGGAGCCGTTAAGCCAGTGAGGGAATGCACCATGAAAATGCTGCGCTTTGTTTTTAAGAAAGTCAACAATCTTTTGGGCACGGATTAATCCATCACTTCTCGATATAAAGCTTCTGCTTATAGCCACTGGAATACTCATCAAACCAAAACCCGACCCTCCGGCAGTCACAATATCACCCGAAGAATTACGTTCACGTGCCAATCCTGAGATTGGATGCCCGAAGTCCCAAAAGTATTTGAATGTTTGTTTTTGAACCAGGGTTAATAAAGCATCACTCGAAATTGTCGTGAATTTATCTGTTGAATCAATTCCCGTTTTAAAATTTATTGAGAATGGAGTTTGATTATACCCTCCCGCTTTGGACTTTAAAGAGCTTGAAACATTCAGTCTGTAATCTGATAAAAATCGAAGTGAGGACGCTGGTTTTATGGAGATTAAACTGTCCTTTTTCGAAAAATCCAGGCTAAGCGGAATATTTGCAGCGTTTTTATCTGTTAATGTTATTACGGACTGGGCAGACAATTGGTCAACAGGGGTCGAAAACTGAACTTTAAACACAGGAATGGCGTTTATCCCTTTGTAGTCGAAGCCTGAAAACCCATCATTAACCAGGATCGATGTATAGCTGAATGAAAGATTAACCGGAACTGTCCCACCTGATTTATCCTTTTTGCAACTCCAAACCAAAAAAAGCAACAAAACTGGTAATAGTATTTTTAACATTCTTTGGTTTTGAATTCGTTAGCCTTTATCAAGCTTTTTAAAGGTTGCCCGAAAGAAAATCCGGGCAACCTTGTAATGAGCAATTCAGGCAATTTTTAACTAACAAAAACACTTCAATCACATCCTGATAATCAGGATATTATTTTTCATCGTTCCAAATGGTTTGAACTTCAGCCTGGGTAAGCGCTTTGTTGAAAATACGAAGTTCATCAATCAGACTCAGGTCTGAAAGGTGACCCCAGTCAATAAAGTTAGGAGCACCGGAACCAATTGTCAGTGATGTACAGCCTGTCCAGTCTATTCCCCCTGTAAAAGTGGAAGCTGGACGAGTCAGTTCGCCATTGATATAAATACTGCTTTCAGTATCCGATACAGTAATAGCAACGTGGGTCCATTCGCCTAGGGCCGGATCGATAAGACCACCATCATTCCAGCTTTCACTGGCTCCAAATCCAACATTTGATTTATATCGCTGAGATGTGCCGGAGGCTTCTCTGAAAATTCGTATACCCTTTGTTCTGCTTGCATCAAAGTTTGCTGCTCCTGAAGGGCTAATGCAAATTATTCCGGCTCTGTCCGGGGTTGCATTAACTTTGGTCCAGAATACGGCACTAAACTGGGATGTTTTAACCAGGTTGGTTGTTGGGAAAGTGATGTAAGAATCTGTAGCACCGGCATATGCCTGACCCTTCTTGCCTGCTGCAAAATCAGGTGATCCAACCTTTGCCGCTGCAGTATTTGAATTTAATTCCTTGTAGTTATCTTCAAAAGGCATATAAAATACCTCTCCGCTATATTTTGGGGTATAGGGGGAGTCGTACTGAATAATTGCCTGAATGTCTGATGGATTTAAAGCACGGTTAAATATCCGGAGTTCATCAATGAAGCTGTTGTCTGACAAATGTCCCCAGTCTTTAAAATTAGGAGCACCTGAACCAATAGAAAGCGCGTCAACTCCTGTCCAGTCGATTCCTGAAAATGCTCCACGGCTCACGGCTACACCGTTTAAATAAACTACGCATTCTGATCCTGAAATAGTAAAGGCGACATGCACCCACTGGCCAGTCTGTTTAATACTTGCTGCAGCTCCTCCGTCAAACCAGCTTTCGGAGCCACCACTACCCGCATTAAGTTTAATCGTCTGACCATTAGCTGATGCCTCACGGAATAATCTGAATCCTTTTGTCCTGCTCGCGTCAAAATTGGCAGCTCCGGAAGGACTCATTACAAGAATACCAGCCCTGTCGGGTGTTGCATTTAATTTGTACCAGAATGCTGCACTAAACTCGGCATTCTTTAAACTGGCCGCTGGAAAAGTAATATAGGAATCAGTAGCTCCGGCGTAGGAGTTTAAACCTTTCAGAGCCTGTCCTGCAAAACCTGGAACTCCAACCTTGGTCGCATCAACGAAGCTTACTTTTTCGCCATAATCGCCATCAAAAGGCATATAAAAAATTTCACCCGAAAATACAGGGACATAAGGTGGTTTTTTCTCAAAGTTGATCACCTTATTAGTCACTTTACCCGAAAGGTCGGTAGCCTTAATTGTCAGGATATGAGCTCCGTTTGAGACTTTATCATAGAGATATGATTTTACTGCTCGTCTGTAATCCTTAAAACTACTGTAACTTGTCAGTTCAGTTCCATCCATGATAACGGAAACGGATTTTAGTTCGATATCATCAGTTACCACAAACTGGATATTGACAGAAGCAAGTAGTGTAGGTACTTGTATCTTTTGACCTTCAGCCGGATAGCTGACAACTACTACAGGAGCCGCCTGATCTGCACCCGGTGCGACATATGCAATTGGATCAATCCCTTTATTGCAGGAGATTAACATTGCAATACCTATTAAAAAAGCTAATATATACTTTGTCGTTTTCATTTTCTTTTCTTTTAATGATCAGTATTTAGGATTATTTACCTTTTAGAGCAGGTAACTGGTCAATCTGAGCCTGTGGATAAGGAAGGAATGCCTTGTCCATAGTGAAAGTTCTTCCCTCATAACTCAACTCAGCAGTATTTCCAAGCCTGACCATATCCCAGAAACGGATTCCCCATTCCATGGCAAGCTCAGCGTATTTCTCATCCATAACAGCTTGTGTATTGACACCTGAAACAGATGGTAAACCAGCCCTGTTCCTCACCAGATTAACGGCTTGGTCAGCAGTTCCTGCAGAACCTGAAGCTCCATGTGTAAGTGCTTCAGCATACATTAGTAAAATTTCGGGATACCTGATAATTGTAAAGTTTTTATTGGTTCCATAGCCCGTGCGGCCTGGAGTAAGCTGATCGGAAGGCAGATATTGTTTACCGCTCATAAATAGATAACGCGGAAAATCATTAAACTTATCACCGGACCTTGTCGTATTTGTTATCCAGGCTGGTAAATTGGCGTATTTTGAATCTTTTTTAAGTTCAGCGATCCCACGGTTTGTGAAAATAACACTGGTTTCAAGACGGACGGTTTCACCCCTGTCCAACATAAATTTGATATATTTCATGCTCGGCTCCCAAAAACCCCAGCCTCCGGATGCTCCGGTAACCTTCGGGGTCCAGTCGCCAGGACCAAAAAAGTCCCAGAGATATCCTTTTACATCACCCGAACCCAATCCAAAATCGGAATACTGCCACTCTAACAGGTTTTCACTGTTTAACTTACCCTTGATCTTGAACAGGTTATAATAATCACTTTCAAGAGTGAATTTTCCTGAACTGATGATCTGACCGGAAGCATCAGCAACAACCTGATAATTTTTAAGTTCAAGGTTTGCTATTGCTTTCAATGCAAGAGCAGCATATTTAGTAACTCCACCACGGATATCTGCACGTTGATTAGGATTCATGTCAGGAAGTAATGGAATTGCTTCATCCATTTGAGCCGAAATATGTTTCATTACTTCATCTTTGGTAGACAGTTTGGCTACAAGTAATCCGGATGGATCAGAACTTGTCGGGATGAAAATTGAGCCCCATACTCTTGACAGGATAAGAAGCGACCATGCCCTGAAAACTTTTGCTTCTGCAATATATTGGTCACCAAGAGCCTTATTTGGAGCACTTTTCTGGTACAGAGCAGTTTGTTCCATTGCTGAATGGGCAACAAAAACATTGTGATAGAAGTTCTGCCATACCGAATTGATCATCCAGTAACCATTGTCATATTTATAGGCATCAGTATCCGCGTAGGGTTGCTGATCTCCCAGACCACCAGGATTAACATCATCACCGCGGACAGCAATCAGCGGGTAATTTTCCCAGTAAAGATCATACATCACTGAATACAAACCCTTCAGTGGCAGGTCCATGTTGCTCGATATCGTGTAATCCGTTTGTGCGGTAAACGACTTATTTTCTGCCAGATCATCTAATCTTTTTTGGCACGACGTGGCTCCCAGTAATGCAATTACGAATAAAGCCAGTTTTGTATATTTGAGTATCAGTTTCATAATAATAACTTTTTTAACAGATTAAAAATTGATATTCAGACCAATCGTATATACTGCCGGGATTGGATAGGTTTGACTATCGACGCCGTTTGCAACCTCTGGATTAAATCCATGGTATTTGAAAACAGTCAGTGGACGTTCAGCAGTTAAGGAAACCTTCATGTTTGGCAACTTCGCACCAAATAATTCTTTCCTTTTTATATTATATGCAAGTTGCACATTTTGAACGCGGAAGAAAGAACCATCTTCAACAAAATAGGTCGACATCTTCTGATTCCAGGATCTGCGCAATCCTGAAGAGGAAGGATAAATATTCGAGGTACCCTCACCATGCCAGCGATGAATTGCAAGATCTGCGTCCATGTTACCATCAGCAGTCCAGATTACGTTACCACGTTTACGGTTAAGAATTTTATTTCCTGACTGACCCATGATGTTTGCGGAAATCTCAAAGTTGTCATATTGAATTCCTATGTTCGCACCATACATCAGTGTAGGGAAATAAGATCCAAGAACGACTCTGTCCTTATCATCAATCTTCCCGTCATTATTCTGATCCTTATACTTGAAATCTCCAGGAACGAGCCCGTTAGCAACCGCAATTGGATCAGCAGCTATTTCAGCAGCATTCTGATATACACCAGCAACTGTCTGTCCATAGAAAGCCAGTAAGGGTTGTCCCACAATTGAACGCTGACGGAATTCTGCCTGACCACCATCAATATATGGCTGACCATAAAGATTCCTAACCTCATTCTTAAGTGTAGAAATATTGGCACCTACATTATAGCTCAGTTTATCTCCAATCTTATTACTCCAGTTTAGAGCAAGTTCGAAACCTGAATTCCTGATAACACCCACATTCTTAAGTACACTTCCGCCAACAGCCGGAATCGACACATTAATTGCAGCATTCTTTGTGTCACGGATGTAGTAATCGGCATCAACACTTAATTTGTTTTTGAAAAATTTACCTGTGATCCCGACGTTCTGCTCCTCTGTGACTTCCCATTTAAGTGAGGAGAAAGTACTTGAAGTTGTTGTCCCCGGAACTAAAGCACCGTTGATAGCAACTGTAGTAGGTACAGTCGTTGTTGCACCATCGCTGGCCTGAATCTTGTCGTTACCTAATTTTCCCCAGCTGCCACGGAGTTTAAGAAAATTAATAGATCCATTGCCTTTCAAAAAACTTTCTTCTGATAATACCCAGCCTGCACCAACAGTTGGGAAATAACCCCATTTCTCCTGGTACTTTGAACTTCCATCGGCTCTCATCGTGCCGTAGAGTAGATATTTATCTTTAAAATTATAGGAAAGACGACCAAAATAGGATAGACCGTACTGATGAACACCGCCATCGCCAACGCCAGCTGAAACAATTTTTCCAGCCTGACTGATATACCACGACTGTTGATGTTCTGTAGGAAAATCGAGTCCCTGGGCAAAAAGTGTATTATATGCTTCGTCGCGATAGGAAGTACCAGCCATTACAGAAACATTATGATCACCGTAACTATTGGTGTAGGTCAGAACATTATCCCAGATTTGATTATAGTAGGTAGTAGCAATTTTATTGATAGAGGCATCGGGATTCTGGAAACTGTTACCAATGAAATAAGGCAGGTTCACATCACGTTCATCCAGTGAGGTGAAGGCTGTGTTATAAGTAGACTTAAAGGACAGTTTCTTCGGAATAAGATCTACTTTTGCATAGAAATTTGCAAGTAATTTCTTGATTTTCAGTTGACCGTTGCTAAATGTAAGCGGGATAAAAGGATTTTGTCCGCTTCTGTAGCCAATATCCTGAGCGTTTGCAAATCTGATTGGTTTTGCATTTACAAGAGATTCATCGTACACAGGCATGATTGGCACGGCATAATATGCCTGCTCCCATGCAGCCGATTGTGCATTATTTTTTAAAGCGTTACTAAAATTCATATTTCCGCCGACCGTCAGCCAGTCAGTTGCATTCAAGTCAAGTTTTGCGCTGACGTTCATGCGGGTATAATCATTCTTCATGTTCAGGATACCGTCCTGAGAAAAATAGTTTGTACCAATATAATAGGAGGACTTCTCAGAACCGCCGGAGAAATCAACGCTATGATTTTGTATCGCAGCTGGACGCATTACCTGTTTATACCAGTCAGTATTTACATCGGGAACGTTAGGGTTTACCCGGCTTCTGCCGTACCGTTGCATAGCGTTGAGAACAAACATTGCATCCGGGGCTGAGCCTGACTCATTGGCCATGTCGGTAAACTGTGCGGCATTAGCCATCTTTAAAACATTTTGTCCTACCTGTGTTCCATAGTAGCCATTATAGCTAATCTCAGTTTTTCTGTTTAAAGCCCCTGATTTGGTTTCGATAAGTACAACACCATTTGCAGCCCTGACACCATAAATTGCCGCTGCAGATGCATCCTTAAGAACAGAAATTGATGCAATATCATTAACATTCAAAAAATCGATATTGTCAAAAAACATTCCATCAACAACATATAAAGGAGCTTCATTATCGGCGCCCGGATATGAACCAATACCACGAACCCTGATAGTTGGAGAATCACCAGGTGCTCCACTGCTGACAATCTGAACACCTGCTATCTTACCCTGCAATGCCTGCATTGCCTGTCCTGAAGGTGATTTCAAAAGTTCTTCAGACTTTACAGTTGTAATAGATGAAGTAAGGTCCTTCACTTTCTGAGTACCATAACCAACAACCACAACCTCGCTTACATCAACTGCCTGCTCCTTTAATTGTACGTTGATCGTCGTCTGGTTATTAATTCCAACTTCCTGGGTTGTCATGCCAACAAAGCTGAAGACAAGCACGCCGTTACCTGCAGCCTTAATTGTATAACTCCCGTTAATATCAGTAATTACACCGGTAGTAGTACCCTTTACAACAATAGTTGCACCAATTACAGCATCACCATTTAAGGCATTCTTTACTTTTCCGGAAATTGTTATACCCGGTTGAGCATAAAGAAAAGTAACTGATAAAAATAGATTCAACAGAAAGATTAGTTTTTTCATATGTTAAATTTTTAAAATATTTGTTACGAAGATACTACTGACGCAAGCCTAAAGTTAGAAAATCGGTACACTTCTGTCACTCCATATCATTTGTATCTTTTACATTACCTCATAATTACCACATCATAAAAATTTTTTATTACATATCTATTTAAATTTCATTGCTTTAAATTCTTCAATATTTAATTAATGTAATTTGATAAAGGTAGACCTATGACTAAAAAGTGAGTTAATAAATCAAATTATCGGATGATTTTATAGAATATTAGGTTATTTTTGTTGAAATAAATGTTGAATTTCCAAATTAATAAATCGGCATAACATTAAATAAAAGTTAATTTTTCGGTTTATGAATCGTACCATGAAAATCCTATTTTTAAAATCCTCACGAAAGATACTTTGTGCTCTTATTGCCTCTTTTTTGACAGTATTTTCAACGCTACCCTTACAGGCTCATAATTATGAAAATCCGGTTGTGAAGAATTTTTCAAAATCAGATTATAATGCCGACAACCAAAACTGGTCGGTTGCCGAAGATTCAATGGGGAATGTTTATTTTGCCAATAATAAGGGGTTGCTGGAATTTAATGGAATATCCTGGAAACTATACCCTTCTCCAAAGGGGAATACTATCCGTTGCGTTGCAATAGGTCCGAATAACAGAGTTTTCACGAGTGGATACAGGGAGTTAGGATATTGGGAACGCAATCCTTCAGGAACTCTAAAATACATTTCACTTAAGTCGTATGCCGAAAAATATTTCCTGGCAAATGAAGAGTTTTGGAAAATTATTCCTTTAGGCAATAAGGTCTATTTCCATTCATTCGGACAAATGACAATCTGGGATGGCAAACAAACCATTCAAATCAGATACCCGTTCTCTAACACAATGTATGAGCTAAACGGGAAAATCATCATCGATCAGCCAGACGGATTGTATTCAGTTGAAAATGATCACCTGGTGCCATACCTGACAGGGTCATTCTTTAAACAGAAACAAGTCAGATTCTTCTTTCAGGATGAAAATAACAGAATGGTTATTGGAACTTTCTCCGATGGGATTTACAGTTATAATGGCCTTAATTTTAAGGTTATGTATCCGGAATGGAAAGATTATTTAATTAGAAATAAGGTAAATCAGGCTGCACGATACTCAAACGGGAGTATTATTATAGGAACCCACCTCGACGGAGTTATCGCGTTTGATAGTAATGAGAAGATGATTTTCAAATTAAATACTCAAAATGGGTTACAAAACAATACTGTTCTGGGGCTTGTAATTGATAAGAACCAAAATGTCTGGCAGGCACTGGATAAAGGCATCGATTTTATAACCTTCCATGAAGAAGGATCTTTTGTTTTACACCCTGTAAAAGATATTGGGGCTGTTTATTCCGCTGCAATATTGAACAAAAAATTATATCTGGGGACAAACCAGGGACTTTATTACAAGTTTTTGGATGAGTCTGACCAGAAATTCAGGATAATACCTCAATCAGAGGGTCAGGTCTGGAGCTGTAATATCTTTAACGGAAAATTACTTGCTGGTCTCAATAACGGAACATTTGTTGTTTCAGAGGAGGGATTAAAAAAAATATCAGACGTGAACGGTGTCTTTGCGATCACCCCTGACACAAAGAAACCTGGTTTTTTACTTCAATCAACCTACTCGGACATTGTATCTCTGGATTTCACAGGCCGTGAACCACGATGGAATAAAAACCTGAAAAATTTTAATGACCTTATCCAGTATATTGAAGTTGATTTATATGGAAATATTTGGGCCGGACATATGCACCGCGGAATATACCGGCTACAACTTTCTGAGAACAGAGATGAAGTCACAAAATCCACCTATTTTGGCGAGAATTCTCCATTCGGGAAAGACTATGGCATTCATCCTTTTAAAATCGAAGATCGTATAGTTTTTACAACAGGAGAAAAGCTATTTACTTATGATGAATTAAAGGATTCAATTGTCGTATATAAGGATTTAAATGTCCTTTTAGGCCCCTTTGCAAGTGCTCACAAGATATTTCAGGCGCCTAACCACAACTATTGGTTTATAAACAAAGAGTCTATTGGATTATTCCGCATAAAAGACAATCAGGTAAGTCTTGTCAAGTCATATCCGTCTAAATTATTTCTAAATCAAATAATTGAGAATTTTGAGAATATATATCCACTTTCCGAAACCGAAGCCATCCTTTGTCTTGAGAATGGATATGCCTTGCTAAATGCCATCCAGCCTGAGAGTGAAACTCTTATTAAGAATAAACGACTGACCTTACGGGAATTTCTGACTTTTGATCAGCGAGGGGTTGTTGACACCCTTTCGCCCTCTCAATCCAGGTTTACTTTAAAATTTAACCAAAGTAATGCACAGATAAAATTCTCTTTCCCGTTGTTTACCGCTGACAAGATAGTTTTTCAGGCTTACCTTGAAGGTATTGATCCGGGGTGGCGGCAATCGGTATCACTTCCGGTTTTTAAGTTCGAGAGACTACCGGATGGGAAATACACATTAAAGGTAAAAGCAATTGACCTTTGGGGTGCTGAAAGTAAAACTGAAGAGGTGAAGCTGGTGATTTTACCTCCCTGGTACCTGACAATATGGGCCAAGCTGGGATATGTCCTTTTGATAGCCTTGATACTGTGGTATTTCAGATTGCGAGTGATTACAATTACGAGACGCAAGGAAAAGCGAAAAAGAGCCGATAAAGAAAAAGAGCTAATCAGGCTACGAAACGAAAAATTACAGGATGAAATCTCTTTCAAGAGTCAGGAACTAGCCAATTCAACAATGCTGATTATTAAAAAAAATGAATTTCTTATTGAATTAAAACGCGAATTGAAAATCCAGAAAAATCAATTGGATTCGCGCTTTCCAGACAAATACTATCTTCAGCTTGTGCGAAAGATTGATGAAAATATTGCGAGTCATGACGATTGGAAAACCTTTGAAACAAATTTTGAGAGGGCACACGAGGAGTTCATTATCAAGCTAAAAAATGGCTATCCAAAACTTACCCCAAGCGATCTCAGGCTGTGTGCATACCTGCGCATGAATCTATCTTCCAAAGAGATCGCACCATTACTTGGAATTTCGGTACGCGGACTTGAGAATCACAGGTACCGGCTACGCAAGAAGTTAGGACTTGATGCGGACGCCAACCTTACTGAGGTAATGATGAATACAAAATAAGGGTCTATAACAGGCAATCTTTGGATTCCTGAATATTGAACAGGCGATTAAGCAGACTCAAATCATTTAGCTCCTTAAGCAACGATTCGATTGTCGTTTTAGGCACGTCAAAAATATCCAGTACCAACAGGCCATCAATACAATCGTTAAATTTGGGGTCAACATTAAAGGCGATAATTTTTGCATTTAATCCCAGATATTTTTTCAAAAGAACAGGCAACCCACTATTATACTGGTCGATATCTCCAATGAACTTATCCAGGGAATGCAGGTTAGGCGTCATATTCTCAAGAGCTGTATTTAGGTGCTGATCATTTGTCTTCACCTTATAGCGATTCCTGGGTTTCACGAATGAGGCTCTTTTGTAATCGAAATAATTCGCCATTACATACCTTATTATCAGTTCTTTAGATATGCCTGAATAGGTATTGCTTATACTTACCGGACCTATGAGGAAACGGTATTCAGGATTTTTCAGCAAGAAGTAGAGAATCCCTTTCCAAAGTAAAAACAGAGGAAGTGGCTTTCGCTGATAATCTTTAACAATAAACGATCTGCCCAGTTCCAGAGAATGTTTCAAAGTATCCACAAAGCCGGGCTTCATCTTGAATAGACTTTGTGTATAAAAACCTTTAATCCCGAACTGATCATAAATTTCACGCCCTTTACCAATCCGGTATCCTCCAACAATCTGCTGACCTTCATTATCCCAAATGATCAGCTGATCGTAATAAAGGTCAAATTCATCAATATCTGTTGATTGGTTTGTTCCCTCACCTACTTCACGAAAAGTAATTTCACGAAGCCGGCCCAGTTCTTTCATCAGATAAACTATCCTATTCGAAGGAGCACAAAAAACAGAGTAATTCTTAATTGTGAACAGCAGATTATCCTTACGTAATTGTTCTATCTCGTTAACAATAAATTCATGAGGCATCGCTTCTGCTATTGGCTGGGCAACAGGCTCACTCTTTAACGAATAATTAAAAAAGTGTTTCACCTCTATTCCTGAATCCAGACAATAAGTTTTCGAACGTAAATAGCGCCCTAATTGGTGAATGTCGGTGAATTTATTTTGTTCGTTAACTGAAATTGGGTTTCCAATTCTGATTTTGATAGTTTTATCCTTTTTGTTGATGATCTCTGAAGGAAGTTTTACAGTCCTCAAGGATGGGTGAATACGACCTAAAAGGTGAAACAACCTGCTGTTGCTGCCATGGAAATAGATAGGGACAACAGGAACATTCGCTTTTTTGATGAATCGGAGTGCAGAAATTAACCACTCACGATCCGTAATCACTTTCGATGCATAATTGGTCGAAACCTCTCCTGCAGGAAAGAAACTCAGTACTCCGCCATTATTGAGATGGTCCAGGGCAGTTTTAAGCCCTCCAATACTTGATGCAGCGCGTGGATTGTTCTCAAAGGGGTTTACTGCAAGAAAATAATCAGATATTGGTTCTACCTTTTTCAATAAGAAATTTGCGATAACCTTATGGTCATTCCTCACCATAGAAAGAAGCTTGATAAGTAATATTCCATCTATTCCTCCATAAGGATGGTTTGAAACAGTTATAAAACTGCCGGTTGTGGGGAGCTTTCTTAAATCCTTTTCATCGAAGTCGAGTGTGACGTTGAGATATTCCAGAATGCCGTTAATTGATTCAATCCCATTCTTATCGCTGATATTATCGTACAATTTATTAATTTGATTGAATTGTAACAGGTGCATCAGCAATCTGGCAAAATATTCTCCCCCAAGATATTGCAAAAACGGACTTACCTTCAATAAATCCTGTGGTTTAACTAGTTTCATTTGGCATTTAATGATATTGGGTTCAAAAATAGAAAATTGGAGACAATAAATGCTATATTTCTTCTTTTTTGCGCTGCAAGTATCATTTCCAATTTGGTCATTGAACAAGCACGTCTATTTGTTGTTGTAAAGTTGAATGGCTGAAGGTATAAAAAATTTGATTCAATGCAGACAGGCTGTTTAATTGATGTAATTTAGCCATTAAAATGAAAGAACCACAAAGAAATACTACCCGCCGATGGCTTCCCACCTCTGCAAAAGAAGTTGAGGAGCTTGGATGGGAGCAGCCGGATGTAATCCTGTTCTCAGGGGATGCTTATGTTGATCATCCATCCTTCGGTGCAGCCGTGATTGGAAGAATCATGGAGCGCGAAGGATTAAAAGTTGCAATTGTACCACAACCGAATTGGCAGGATGACCTGCGCGACTTTAAAAAGCTCGGTCGGCCACGATTGTTTTTTGCAATAACAGCTGGTTGTATGGACTCAATGGTCAATCATTATACTGCAAATAAACGAAAACGTTCGAACGATGCCTATACACCGGATGGACGTCCGGGAGCCCGACCCGATTATGCCTCCGTCGTGTATTCAAATATTTTAAAGAAGATTTATCCTGATATACCTGTTGTAATCGGTGGAATTGAAGCCTCCCTGCGCAGAGTAACCCATTATGACTATTGGTCCGATCAGCTAAAACCGTCCATTCTTGTCGATACGCAGGCTGATTTACTCATTTATGGAATGGGTGAAAAATCAATTGTTGAGTTTGTGCAAAAACTTAAATCAGGGAACGCCTTCAATGAGATTACGGATGTGCCACAAACCGCTTTTTTAAGAGACAGGACTGCTTCCTACCTGACAAATAATGAATGGGAGGAGATTGAACTCTATTCTCATGAAGCCTGCCTGAAGGAGAAAATCAATTATGCCAAGAATTTCAGGCACATCGAGGAAGAGTCAAATAAGATGGTAAGCAGGAAGCTGGTGCAGGCATATAAAGATAAAGTGGTAATTATCAACCCATCCTATCCGTTACTAACCACAAGTGAATTAGATAGTTATTACACTCTCCCCTTTACGCGTCTTCCACATCCAAGGTACAAAAATAAGGGGCCTATTCCTGCCTATGAGATGATACGTCATTCAGTAAATACCCATCGCGGTTGTTTTGGGGGATGTACATTTTGTACTATTTCTGCTCATCAGGGAAAATTTATTGCTTCCCGGTCAGAAGAATCCGTGTTGGAAGAGGTAAAAGAGGTTACAAAAATGGACGATTTTAAAGGATACATATCCGATATTGGCGGCCCATCGGCGAACATGTATAAAATGGAGGGCAAACACCTTGTTATGTGTCAGTCGTGCCGCAGGCCGTCGTGTATCTTTCCTGATGTTTGTACAAACCTGGATACTGATCATCGTGGCATGACTTCGCTTTACCGCAAAGTTTCGGCTGTTCCGGGAGTCAAAAAAGCCTTCGTAAGCAGTGGCATCAGGTATGATATAATTTTTCACAAGACAAAAGACGAAAAGATAAACAAGGGAAATGAAGAATATCTTGAGAATGTTATTGTGAACCATGTTTCGGGCAGGCTGAAAGTTGCTCCCGAACATACCGCAGATAAGATCCTGAATATCATGAGAAAACCTTCGTTTAGCATCTTTTTTAAACTGAAGAAATTTTTTGATAAAGTGAATGCTGAAAACGGACTCCGTCAGCAGCTAATTCCATATTTCATTTCCAGTCATCCGGGAAGTACGAATGCCGAGATGGCTGAGCTGGCCGCCGAGACTAAGGGACTGGATTTTAAACTGGAACAGGTTCAGGATTTCACTCCCACTCCCATGACACTGGCAACTGTGATTTATTATTCAGGTTATCATCCGTACACATTAGAAAAAATCAGTACTGCAAGGGAGGCAAACAAGAAACTCACACAGCGAAAATTTTTCTTTTGGTATAAACCGGAAAATCGCAGTGAACTAATTGGGGAGCTCCGAAAAATGAATCGTCCGGATTTGGAACAGAAGTTATTTGGTAAAAAATAGGAAATGGATGTTGCCTGGCGTATTAAATTTCAGCAACCAGATCAATCATCTGCACCAAAATTATCGAGTTTTTATTTTTCTTAAGGATCGTAAACCCATAATTGTCGAGGCTGATTCGCTCATTTAAATTTGGTATCCTCCCAAGTTTATGGATCAGGTACCCGGCAAGTGTTTCATAATCCTCATTTACGGCCAAAGGGTGTGGAAGCAACTCATTAATATCATCAAGTGAGGCAGAAGCAAGAACAACGTAACTTTTTTCCCCTTTTTTTTCTACGAATGGGATCTCATTATCGTATTCATCCTGAATCTCCCCAACCAGTTCTTCGAGAATATCCTCCATTGTAACGATCCCCTGAGTTCCGCCATATTCGTCAATGACAACTGCAATCTGTTGATGCTTGGACTGAAATTCCTTTAGAAGCTGGGCAATATATTTGGTTTCAGGAACAATCAAAACCGAACGCATTATTGAGGATATCTTAATGGGTTCATTTTTATGTAATTTAATCAGGATATCCTTGAGGTAAACAACGCCGACTATATTGTCCAGTGAATCGGCATAACATGGAATCCTTGAATAGTTCTCCTCAATCAGGCGATCGACCATGTCTTGCTGAAAATCTTCAACGTCAATGGCCATTACCTGAGTTCTTGGAATCATAATTTGCTTTGCAATCCGTTCTGAAAATTCAAAGGCGTTTTTAATAATATCATAATCAGCCTGTTCGATCTCGCCGCTCTCTTTCCCTTGCTTTACAAGATATTTAAGTTCATCACTGCTATGTACATCCTGCCCCTGGACCGTTGAAATACCGATAGACTTTAAAACCAGATTTGCAGTTCCATTCAGCAGAAATATAAAAGGACGAAATATGAAAAAGAAGAACTGCAGAGGTAAAGCAATAATCATCACAGTCTTTTGAGATCGCTGAATTGCAATCGATTTTGGGGCCAGCTCGCCAAATACGATATGAAGGACGGTAATGATAAGGAATGCAACAGGTAAGGCAACATGATGAGCAAGCTGTGGGTCCATTTGAACTCCCGTCATTGGCATTACTCCCAGGATTATCTTTGCCACAACAGGTTCCCCTATCCAGCCTAGTCCAAGGCTCGCGAGGGTAATGCCTAACTGAGTGGCCGCCAGATACCTGTCCAGCCTCGAGATAATATGTTTAGCTGTTATTGCAAGACGGTTACCACTCTTAACTTTTACCTCCAACTGTGATGCCCTGATCTTTACAATTGCAAATTCGGCGGCAACGAAGAAGCCATTGAAGAAAACCAGTAATAGAGTGATCAGTATATCTGCGAACATCCGGTTTAATTTATACTAATTCACAAATATAAATAATTTGAAGCAATTTAGTCCTTTCGATTAATTTCCATATCGCCAAGGTGCAGGTTAAGAGCCTTGACAGAGATATGTATTTCGAGAATTGAGATTCCCAATGATGTGATCAGTAAAACAAGCGCTACTCCAAACATCCACACTGCCGGCATCTGACTTCCGATAAATATAAGAAACATTGTAAGCACACAAAGAAAAAGACTTGAGACGCCGAGAATCTGCATGTATTTAGTCAGATAAAGGCGTTTCCGAAGGTTTGCTATCTGACCAAGCAGCACGTCGTCAGGTTTGATTTTAAACTTCTCGTGAAGGCTCCTGATTAAAGTGGCATAACTCAAAAAACGATTAGTATATGCAAGCATAATCAGCGATATAGCCGAAAAAAGTAAGGCAGGAGTCGTAAGGGTGATTTGTTCGTTCATTTATTTCAACTATCAGTTAGACATCGCATATCATTACTGACTTTCGTAGTGAATCTAATTTATCTTCCTGTGCGGGAACAAATTCCTGTCCAACGAAGCCTTTATAACCCGAAGCAACCAAGGCCTTCATAATAGCCGGATAATAGAGTTCCTGAGTGTCATCCAGCTCGTGTCTTCCCGGTACGCCTCCGGTGTGAACATGACCAATATATTGAATATTTTTTTTAATTGTATCTATTATATTTCCTTCCATGATTTGCATGTGGTAAATATCATAAAGCAATTTCAGTCTTGGGGATCCTACCATTTCGCATAATGCGGCTCCCCAGGCAGTACTATCACACTGATAATCAGCATGACCATAACTATTTAGTAATTCCATTATAATAGTAACCCCATGCTTTTCAGCCAATGGCATCAATTTACGAAGTCCAATGGCACAGTTTACCATGCCGACATTATCATTCTGGCCCTCACGGTTACCCGAGAAGCAAATCAAGTTTGGGATACCTGCTTCAGCGGCAATTGGAATCATTTTTTCAAAATCTGCAATCAGTTTCTCATGGTTTGCAATCCGGTTAAATCCTTTTGGAATTCCATAATCAGTAGCATAACCAACAGCACATTTTAGTCCGTATTTTTTGACTGTGGCCCAATCTTTTTCTCCCAGCAATTCAACTGATTCGAGCCCCATTTCAGCGCAGGTCCTCGCAAAATCATCCAGGGGAATATTCCCATAGCACCACTGGCTGACAGAGTGTCTAATATTTCCTTTAAGTTTCAGTTTCTCTGTTGCAGATGCTGCAAAAACATTTGTTGCAGGCATTCCGGCAGCTGCGGCAACTGCTACTCCGGTTGCGCTTCCAATCATTTGTCTACGGTTCATAGTCGGCCTTTTTATTTATTGAACTAATTATTCACGAAACTACAAAAAATTCAGAATCTTACAAGTACAGCACCAGCCGAATAACCACCTCCAAAGACAGTGATTCCGACTAACGAATCAGCGGGAATCTTTTTCAGATACTGTGAAAGAAGGATTCCGGTGCTGGCCGAACCAGTATTACCAAGCTCCTGAATATTCGTCAGGACTTTCTTAGGCAGTATATTCAGTTGTTTGATAAGATTCGCTATAATACGGTGATTTGCCTGATGGGGAATAATAAAATCAAGGTCTTCAACAGTTAGGTTGCAACTTTCGAGGGTAGTTTCAAGAGCTACACGCATAAAGTTACAGGCATGCATGAACACATCCCTTCCGTCCGGCATTTGAAGTCCACCATCTGCCGGGCGCAGGTATACAGCCTCTGTCCCTTTACCAATATGCCCTAATCCACGGGTAAAAATATTAAGAATTTCACCGCATTTTGAACCAAGAGGTTCATCTGATATAAACAAGGCAGTAGCGCCGTCGCCCCATAGATGCCCGCTCTTTTCGCATGTGTCATCGCTGTACATTGTATTGTGTTCCGATGCAACTACAAGTGCCCTCGATGCTTTACCGAGTGCAAAGTAACCTTCAACGATCTCCAGGGCATTTACAAGCGATGAACAGGCTGAGGATATATAGATGACCTGAGCTTCCGGGATTCCGAATTCTCTTTGTACTGTATGGCCTATGGTGGCCACAGTATCGTAGGGAGAATAGGAGGCTCCGATAATCAAATCAACATCTTTTATATCAAAAGGTAATGATTTAAGAGCTCTTGAAACTGCTTCAACAGCCATTGTATTTGCGTTTTCTCCCGGTGCAGCTTTCGAGCGGGTCCGAATACCTGTTCTGTCGAATATCCATTCGTCATCCAACCCGTTCAGATTTTTAAAGTGCTCATTGGGAACACGTTTTTCAGGGATATAATGTGAAACCGTATTAATAAACATTCTCATAATTATCAGTCTTTTTTGTTTTTGTTATACAGAGGCTTTAATCCCCCGAAATAGTATTTTCTGCCAAAGATCGAGTGTGCCCCGGCAGGATTTTCCGAAATTATCAAGGATAAATTGCGTTTCAAGTCCTTTTAAAGTTATAAGGGCCAGTGATGCGGTTTTCTCAAAATCTTCAACAACAAATATACCGGATTGTGTTCCCTCCTCAAGAATTGATGCAAGGCACGCTTTTTCGTGGACATCAATAACCTGACGAAAGTGTTCAATTTTCTCACTTCTGTTAAGAAATTCATTCCTGAGTAAACGGTCTTTACGTATCAGATTTTCAATTGCTTTCATGTGAGTTACCATTACCTTTGCAATCTTCTTGTCCGGAGAAATTTTCATGGACGCAACGCGACTAAGCTCTTTTATTATTTGTTCGACCTCGTTCCGAATGACCTCATGGTAGAGTTCTTCTCTGGTTTTAAAGTAGGTGTAAATGGTCCTCCTGCCAAGTCCTGAGGCCTTGGCAACATCATCCATTGTTGTATTTGTGGGTCCCTGATGTGCAAAAACTAATCTTGCTACGCTAAGGATTGTATGACGTGTGGTATCTTTCAAATTATATGTTTTGCACAAAAAACTGTTTCGTGTGCAAAAGTAAACCTTTTTTGATACGTCTGACTGATTTTAAATATTGTTAACTTTTAGAATCCGCCAATGAGGTTCCACCATGATCTGTCTTTCCACTCTTTCTTTATCCCATCATTTAACTTCACATCGTTCATAGTAAACTTTACCAATTCAAGATCTTCAACAGATGATTCAGCGTATCCGGACTGTGTTTCATGAACCCGGACGGCATGGAGTCTTACATTTTTTTCACCATTGACAAGGGAAACATTATTTATGATCAGATTAATGACGAAAAAGAATAGTAAGGCATAACCCTCAGCTGAGGGTGAAACAGGAACTTCTGCCACACGGGTGTTGATTGTGTAGATTGATCTTTTCACTTCATCGTCTTCCATGTTCCAAAGGGTAAACGCATGATCAAAGCTTTGGATAAATTCTCTTACATTATTAAGAAGTACAAAATCCATAACCATATATCCGTTATCCAGATTGTTTGATTTTAGAAATACTTCTACTTCGTATGAATGTCCGTGGATGTTTTCGCGGCATCTTTGGGAAGTGCAGTTACGAACGATATGGGCTCCTTCGAACCTGAATTTCTTCCTTATGATCATTCTGTTTTAAGAATTAACTTATTTGTTTTCAATAACAAGTTTGTTTTGAACCATTCTGTTATTAAATTGCTGAATGACAGCCTTAAATAACCTTTGTTCATTTTCGCAACCGATTTGCCCCAATAGGTTTTTAACCAAAAACGGATCATTATTCCGGTTGTAAATACCGGTAAGCTTCTCTGCTGTGAAATAAATTGCAAGATCACCTGTGAGAAACTGATAGGAATCTTCGAGGTAATTAATGACAAACCTTTGCGAAGCAGGATCAAAAAGGTTGTTACCAAAGGCAACGAATGGTTTTTGATAATTAAGATAACCCAGTACAGTTGGCATTATATCAATCTGTTGTGCAAGAGAATCATCCTTTCCTACCAGAGTGCCGTCACCTTTAAAGAATATGAGAGGTGCAGCATAATAATTAACTGCTGTTTTATACTCCTTAAAATCAGACTCGGAACAATGATCTGAAGTAATCACGAACAGTGTATTTTTAAACCAAGGCTTTTTTGATGCTTTTTCAAAGAATTCTTTCAATGCAAAATCCGTGTATCTGATGCATTTCTGCAACGGAATAT
The DNA here is from genome assembly GCA_903850335.1 of uncultured Bacteroidia bacterium. Taxonomy (GTDB): domain Bacteria; phylum Bacteroidota; class Bacteroidia; order Bacteroidales; family Prolixibacteraceae; genus JAAFHB01. Next base: position 24,658 of record CAINLJ010000017.1, read on the forward strand.
GTTCTTCCGGAAAGCGTTTAACATATTTTTCCGGTACTTTGAACGGATGATGAGATGAAACTGAAAAAATCGTTGTAAAAAAAGGCTCTTTCATCGAACTCATTTCATCTGCAAAGAACTGAAAAAATGGCTCATCCCATATCCCCCAAACACCATCAAAGCCATTATCATCAGCATATTCGTTCTTCCCAACATAACGCTGAAATCCGGCAATTTTTGCAAAAGCATCAAACCCCATCGATCCGTTGGGAGCACCATGAAAAAATGCTGTCTCATAGCCTTCCCTGGATAACAAACCGGCTAGGCTGTTAATCCGGTTCCCCGATCTTTCGGATATAACATACGGAACCACCAAGGCCGGAATACTTGCAGTAATAGAGGGTATAGCATCAATTGATTTGCGACCGTTTGCAAAGGCATTAGTAAAAACAAAGCTTTTACTAATCAATGAATCAATAAAAGGCGTGTAACCTTTATACAGACCATTATTGAGATTCCTGTTCAGGGTACCTACAAACTCCCGGCTAAAACTCTCGAGAATGATAACAACAACATTATCATGTTTCAGCGGTCCTGTCGGTTTTGGGGTCCTTACTGGTGAATAAATGTTATTTAAATCTTCTTCAGAATTAAAATAATGCCTTAAAACAAACGCCTTCTTTCCCCAGGTTCTCAGGATACAGAATGGAGTATTTTGAACGAGTGACATTTCCTCGGTCGAATTGACATATTTCCCGGCATTATTCATGCTTATAGGTCTTGTACTGGGCATATATCCTCCTCGCATCCCGATAACACTTAAACCAGCCACAACGACAAGAGCCGCTACAGACGAAAGGATATATTTCCAGCCCTTTGCCTTAAATAAGGGAATTGGCCTAAAGAAGGAGTATAATCTTGAAAGAATGTATACCGTCAGTAACCAAATGATGGCAATGTACCAGTAATCATATAAAAACCGCAAGATTAACTTATAATTTCCTGCATCAGAACTTAAAATATCAAAAACACTTGCCGTGGTTCTTTTCAGTATGAACCGGTAAAAAATTATATCAATATGATTAAATGCCAATCCGACAGCATTTATCACCATGAAAACCCATTTCAATGTCCTCTGATAACCCTCATTAAATTTGAATGGGAACGGAATAAGAAAGAATAAAAAATAAATCGCATTCAGATACAAAACAGCACTTGTATCAAACATAAAACCGCCACGCATGATCTTCAGAAACGATGTAAGATCCACATTGGGGAATAAAGTCTGATTATAAAGGTAAAAGAGAATTCGTCCCACTGAATAAAATAGCATGACGATTACAAACCTGTAAACCAGTACAAAAAATTCGTTGGCCGGATGTTTTCCCTTTAATAAATTGAAAAGTTTCATGTATTCTAAATGAACCGACAAAAATAATACGTTATTTGGTTTAAATAACCAATTTAAAAATCCTTCAATAAAAAAACCGCCTCGATACCGGGGCGGTTTCTTATATAAAACGGATCAAATGATTTACTTTTCAAAACGCTCCTCGATCGCAATAATCTGTTTTGCGAGTTCTTTTGGGAGACGGTCTCCAAAAGCAGCATATTGTTCACGAACCAGATCAAGTTCGTCATTCCACTGTGCTTTATCAACTGTCAGCAGTTCAGCCATATTTTCGTCTACGCCATCAAGGCCTGAAGTATTGATTGAGCCTTTTTGAGGGACATATCCGATTGGGGTTTCGTCTGCAGCAGCTGTTCCTGCTACTCTCTCGAAAATCCACTGCAATACCCGGATATTATCGCCGTAACCCGGCCAAAGGAATTTTCCCTGGGCACTCTTCCTAAACCAGTTAACATTAAATATTTTTGGAAGTTTGTCTTTATCCGGTGCATTTTCACCAATTGTTACCCAATGACCGAAATAGTCACCCATATGATATCCGCAGAAAGGTAACATAGCGAAAGGATCACGACGTACACCGGCTTTTAAGCCAATTGCAGCAGCAGTAACTTCAGAACCTACGATTGAACCCATAAAGACACCATGATTCCAGTCGAACGACTGATATACGAGTGGAACAGTCCCGGGACGGCGTCCACCGAAGAGTATTGCAGCGATTGGAACACCTGTTGGGTTTTCCCAATCCTTGTCAATTGCAGGGCACTGGTAAGCAGGCGCCGAGAAGCGGGCGTTTGGATGAGCTGCGGGTTTGCCACTGGCTTTATCATAAACTTCGTTCGTCCATGTAATTGTGCCTTCGGGAGCATCATAACCAATACCTTCCCACCAGATGTCGCCATCAGGTGTGAGACCTGTATTTGTAAAAATTGTATTAGCCCTTGCTGAAAGCATCGCATTAGGATTGGTATCCATTGATGTAAACGGAGCAACACCAAAGAAACCGGCTTCAGGATTGATCGCAAAAAGCTGACCATCTTTACCAAATTTCATCCAGGCGATATCATCTCCAACTGTCTCGACTTTCCATCCCGGGATTGTTGGAACAAGCATCGCGAGGTTAGTCTTTCCACATGCACTAGGGAAAGCAGCGGCAATATATTTCTTCACTCCCTCAGGATTTGTGATCCCCATGATTAACATATGCTCAGCCAGCCAACCTTGTCTTTTTGCCATATTGGAGGCAATACGAAGCGCAAAACATTTCTTGCCCAATAACGCATTACCACCATAACCACTACCATAAGAAAGAATTTCGTTGGTATCAGGGAAATGACAAATATATTTTTGTTCAATCGGGGCACAAGGCCATTTCGAATCTTTCTCTCCCGGTTCAAGTGGCGACCCAACTGAATGAACGCAAGGTACAAATTCGCCATTTCCAAGAACATCAAGAACTGCTTTGCCCATACGTGTCATAACTTTCATGTTAACAACAACATAAGGCGAATCAGTTAATTCAATACCAATGTGTGCAATATCAGAACCAAGCGGACCCATTGAGAATGGAATCACATACATTGTACGACCCTTCATCGACCCCTTGAAGAAGCCCTTCAGAGTGGCTTTCATCTCAACAGGATCAGCCCAGTTATTTGTCGGGCCGGCATCTTCCTGTTTCGCAGAACAGATGTAGGTTCTGTTTTCTACGCGTGCCACATCACTCGGATCGGACTGAAAATAATAACTGCCCGGACGTTTCTTCTCATCCAGCTTAACGGCCATTCCGCTAGCTACCATTTCACCTAAAAGACGTGTGTTTTCCTCTTCGGAACCATCACACCAGTAAACTTTTTCAGGCTGACAAAGCTCTGCCCATTCGTTTACCCAATTGATTAAATTCTGATTACTAGTCATTAAATTTTTTTTTAAAAAAACGATTAAAAGAAAGGAAATCTACTTCCTATGAAGCTTATTCTAGTTTTGTTTCTTATATTCCTTACAAGCCAGGTAAATATTCTCTACAAGATCCGGAATTTTGGATTCCGGTACTGCTGAGAATGCCAGTCTAATCAAATTTCCAAAAACAATGACACCAGTGCTGTAGTTATCAAGCAAAATCTTTCTGATCGCCTCAGCATTGAGCGATCCATTCAGCTCGATACACATAAAATAACCGGAATTAAAAGGTAGTGCCACAAAATATTCAGTGTATTTCGGATCCGCAAGAGCCTTAATAATAGCCTGATATCTTGAATTTAGTGTGTTATATTTCTCCTTTTTATCAGCTTCGTACTGAGAAGAGAAATAGGCTGTATATAATAATGATTGTGAGAGGTGACTCACATTGGAAATATTTCCTCTTACCGCTCCGGCTGTCTTGTTCTCAAGCGCCTCGTATAATTCAGGAGTACCGTTTTTAATTCCGTATGTAATAAATCCGACACGGAAACCCCAGACATAATCTTCCTTTGTGGGTCCGTCAAGCTTTACTGCCAATACTTTTTCATCCAGCGTACTGAGCTGATTAAAAATAGACTCAGTATAAACATCTTTCTCATAAACGAGACCGAAATAGGCATCATCGATAATTACAACAACGTTTTTACCCTTGTCAGCCTGTTTTTTAATTGCATTTACAATCGGTCCGATTTCTGATTCTAAAGGGGTGTATCCTGTAGGATTATTCGGGAAGTTAAGCAAAAGAACGATTTTGCCTTGTATTGAATCGAGTGTTTCGGAGAATCCCTCAACATTAAACCCGCCATTTTTGAATAATGGGAAATTAATTACTTTGCCCTTATATGCATTTTCGAATATAAGTGAATAGTTCTCCCAGAATAAATCCGGTATTACGACTGTGTCTCCCTCATCAACAAACATATAACTGGATATACTTAATCCATGGGTCAATCCGCTTGTAACAATCGGAACACTTACAGGAGTTGTCCCAAGAGTTGGGTTCTTCCTGTAAATTGAATCTTTCCAGTAATCACGCAATTCCTTCTTGCCAAAACTCGGGGCATAAGGATAAACTGAACCTAATGGCAAATTAATGAGCTTGTCAAATTCTGAAAGGTGCATTGAACTCCCGTTATCCTCTATTGCCTCTCCAATCGTAGCATTGATATTTTTACCTCTGGCCTGGGCCGATTGAGATAAAATTCCAAGCTTAGGGAAAAAAATATTTTTGCCTCTCTCACTCAATAACCCGAGAACATTCGTATTAAGCTTTTGGATGATCTCGTTCAGGTCAGTTGCTTGTTTATCCATTAAGTGCTGTTTAATTTAATTAATTAATACTTAACCACAAAATTATCTATTTTAACTGAGAATTTGCCTACTTCTTGTCCATTTAAGCCAAAACTTAACAATGATTTGACATAGGCATAAATTGCTTTTATTCAGCATCAGATATTTGGAGGAGTGACTATCCAAAGGACCCTGGCCGAAGAATTGTGAATATTTTTTAAGGTATGCGCGATAGTGGAGTTAAAATAAAAATTATCCCCTTTTTCAAGAATATACTGAGAATTATCCAGGGTAATCATCAATTTACCTTCTAAAACATATATAAATTCCTGACCGGGATGAGGAGCCATGATCTCAGCAGAATCCGAATTTTCGACGAATTTCAGGATATATGGCTCCATTCGTTTACTGTTTTCGTGATGAGAAAGGAGGAAAAGGCTGGTTCCACTCGGATTTACTTTAACAAATTTGATGTCACCCGATTTGATCAGAGGGTTTTTTGTAAGCGACTCATGTTCGCCAATTAATTCACCTACAGTAGCATATAGACTATTAGCGATACTCTTAAGTGTAACAATAGAGGGAAAAGCTTTGGAATTTTCGATCTGAGAGAGTGCGCTGGCACTGATTCCAACTTTTTTTGACAAATCGCTAAGCGGTAAGCCCAACATTTCTCGTTTACGTTTGATCCTCTCTCCTAATCGATTCATTGATAATGCTTTGTAATATATTTTGTTTTTATATGAAAGTCAAACCGCAAAGTTAATTCTTTTTAAAACTATAAATCTATCCTTGTTAAATAATTAAGTAATACTTAACAAATCGTAATCCGGACAAATCATTATTACAAGAAAAAAGGACAATCAACTTTGAGGTTAATGTCCTTTAGTTTCACATTATATAATTTAAAATACCCAATAAAAAAGATTTAACCTTAACAAGTCATGAATTATTCAGGTTAGGATCTTGGATGAAATTTATTAATTGTATCTTTAAGATATTCCTTGTCTAAATGGGCATAGATCTCGGTCGTAAGAATAGACTCGTGCCCAAGCATTTCCTGAACAGTCCGCAAATCGGCACCACCCTGAACCAGAGTTGAGGCAAATGAATGTCTGAATGTATGGGGGCTAATACTCTTTTCCAGTTTGATTTTATCAGCAAGATTCTTGATGATCGTAAAAATCATGACACGGCTTAATTTTTTTCCTCTTCTGTTCAGAAAAACTACGTTTTCATAGCCTTTTTCAATTACGAGTTTTTTTCGTGAATTAATCAGGTATTTCTTAATATCATCGATAGCTCTTTTGCCAATAGGAACCAGACGCTCACGCTCTCCCTTACCGGCTATCCGTAAAAATTCCTGTTCAAAGTGAAGATTTGAGACCTTGAGGTCGACAAGTTCCGATACTCTTAAACCACAGCTGGAAAGAGTTTCAAGAATGGCCTTATTACGAAGTCCTTCAGCCTTAGTGACATCAATGGCTTCAATCAGCCGGTTAATCTCATCATCTGTAAGTATTTCAGGAAGTTTGCGTCCAATCCTGGGAGACTCAAGCAAAGTAGTCGGATCGTTCTCTACTGCTTCCTCAATTAATAAAAATTTGTAATACGATTTAATTCCGGATATAGTACGAGCCTGAGTCCGGGGACTTATTCCGGTTACATTCATCCATTCAACAAATTTCCTTAACTGAGCCAATTTTACAGTTTCCGGTTTGAGGGTAGGAAAATTTTGCTCAATAAATACAATAAGCTTGTTGATGTCATTAACATAAGCACTTACTGAGTTTGGAGAAAGCGATTTCTCGATCCTCAGAAATGATTCATAACCTTTTTTGCTTTCTATCCAGTTCATTTTGCTTTTTTTATTAATGATGAAAGATTAAATTAATGCTAAATATATTTAACTGAACAAACAATAAAGTATAAATGTTGTTTAACTTTCTTGTAAATTGCACCTTATAAATATACAAAATATTTTATATTAATGAAAATTATTATTGTAAACGGTCCAAATCTGAATTTACTGGGTATAAGGGAAAAAAGCATTTACGGAAGTAGCTCTTTTACAGAGTACTACGAAACTTTGATTCGGCTCTTTCCAAATATTACCTTTGAGTATTTCCAATCAAACATAGAGGGCGAAATAATTAATTACCTCCATGAAATTGGATTTTCAGCAGATGGAGTAATTTTAAATGCGGGAGCCTATACCCATACATCCGTCGCAATCCGCGATGCGATATCAGGAATTACAACTCCTGTTGTTGAGGTACATATCTCTAATATCCTGACGCGGGAACAATTCAGACACGAATCGCTGATTGGTCCTGTTTGTAAAGGAAGCATAATGGGATTTGGCCTCGACTCTTACAGACTCGGTGTTGAGAGTTTCCTTACGCCTTAATAAACAATTATCTTTGGAACAAAAAATTATGGGATCAAAATTAGATAGTGCCAAGCATACAAAGATTGTTGCAACAATTTCAGATAAACATTGTGAACCTGAATTTTTGCAGGAGTTGTACGATGCAGGCATGAATGTGGTAAGGATTAATACGGCCCATCAAACTCCGGAAACCGCCATTAAGATTGTGAATAATGTACGAAGTGTTTGTGATTGTATTGCAATACTTATTGACACAAAAGGGCCGGAGATCAGGACTAAAAATATCAGTATCCCTATTTTAGTCAAAACCGGTGACCATCTTTTTGTTAAGGGAGGGGATTTTGAATCGACAGAAAAGCTTCTGATCGTTGATTATGATTTTTTTGCCGATACTATCCCGGTCGGCAGCACAATGCTAATTGATGATGGGGACCTTGAACTCAAAATAATTGAGAAAGTGGGTGATACACTGGAAGTATTGGTTTGCAATGATGGTGAAATAAAGAACAAAAAGAGTATAAATGTTCCCGGAGTGTCTGTTGCATTACCCCCAATCACAGAAAAGGATAAGATGTTTATCGAGTGGGCTGCCGATAATGACATCGATTTTGTTGCCCACTCCTTTGTGCGTAACAAAGAAGATGTTATCGCTGTTCAGCAGATATTGAACAATAAACAAAGCAGGATCAAAATCATCTCAAAAATCGAAAATACGGATGGGGTAAATAACATCGATGAGATTTTGGATCATTCCTATGGGATCATGGTTGCCAGAGGTGATCTGGGAATTGAGATTCAGGCCGAAAAAATACCCGTCATTCAACGCTCCCTGATACGGAAATGTATCAAACGAAAAAAACCGGTCATTATAGCTACACAAATGTTGCACACGATGATAAATAGCCCAAGGCCGACACGTGCCGAGGTCAGTGATGTGGCAAATGCAATATTCGACCGTACAGACGCCATCATGCTTTCAGGAGAGACTGCCTATGGCCAGTACCCCGTTGAGGCGGTAACCCTTATGACACGGGTAGCCCTTGAGATTGAATCGAGCAAGGATCGGCGGAATGATGTTCCTGTTCCACGCCTCGACAACGAAGTCTCTGCATTTCTCGCAGAAGCCGCTGTCATGGCCGCCAATGAATTAAAAGTAGCCGCAATAGTCACCGATACGCTCACAGGTAAGATTGCAAGGTATATATCAGCTTTCAGAAGTCCCCGCCCTGTCTATGCAAAGTGCCATGATGGCCGTGTAATGCGGGAACTTGCCCTTTCTTACGGAGTACACGCCAGCCAGATTGTTTCCAAGAAGAATAAGCATAAACTTGTGGAGTCATCGCTGCTAGACCTGGAAGCGCGTGGCAAGATAACCGAAAATGATACTGTTGTGTACGTTGGAGGAAATTTCGGTGTAGGCGGAGGTACCTCTTTTATCGAAATCGCCTCAGTGGCAAGAATGACAAAAGAGAAAAAGAACAGCAAACATAATTCTGGTCAGATTTAAGTTCATAAACCTAACATAGATTTTTTTAATATGCTAAAAAAGAAAATTCAACTTGCCGTGGTTGCGCTACTAATCTCAGGCAGTTCACTGTATGCTCAAAAAATCACTATTGGTATAAAAGGCATAGGTAATATCTCGTATCTTGGTAGTGGAAAGGCCAATAACACGAGTACATTTGGCTCATCGACAATTTTAAGTGCAGGAGGCGGTGCCTATGCAGAATACCACCTGTCGAAGCTATTTTCAGTTTCAGCGGGAGCCGAATATGCATCACAATGGGGGATAAAGGAGACTATTGTGTCAGATCCAATTAATAATTTCCGCAATAGCTATCTTTCAGAGATTAAATTAAACTATATTACAGTACCTGTCCTTGCAAGAGTTAACTGGAAAAGCAATAAACGCAGTCCGATAAAATACTATGCTGCACTTGGCCCATTTGCCGGATATTTAATGAGTGCAAAAAATGGATTAACACAATTACAAGCTCCAACGCCAGCTGCAAATACTGTTAACAAGGTGAATGCCGGTCTTCAGGGTTTGGTAGGCGTTTCCTATAGTCTTGACAAGAAAAATGCTGTATTTATTGAAGGGGGTGGTAACTACGGAATTTTGCCCATCCAAAATGGATATAGCCGAAGTCAGAAATATACAGGCTCCTATATTGTATCCATTGGTTATGCTTACACTCTCCAGCAGAGTTACAGAAGCAGATGCAGGTATTAATACTCATTTATTAAAAATAATTTCTTAGATTCGACGTTTATTAACCGAAAGATTAAATTAGTCTTTGTTTATGTTTTTTTAGTTTTCACTGAATTTAATTTTTTTACTAACAACTAAATTATTTTGGAATGAAAAAAAATGTGCTTCTATTGACACTGGTGACGCTTGTCATTTTGTGTGGAAACAGTTATGGTCAGAAAATAACCATCGGTGCAAAGGGTGGTTTTAGTCTTCCGAATTTAACCGGTGGTAGTGCTGATAATCCCCGTAGTACCGGCTATTCTTCACGAAAAGGGGCTGACGGTGGTATCTATGGTGAATATCATGTCAATAAAAAATTCTCAGTTTCTCTGGGTATGGAATATTCCTCCCAGGGAGGTATAAAGAATGGATTTCAGGCATATCCAACACCTGCCCAAATGGCTCCAATGTTCGCTCCCGGACCAGCACCTGTAAATCTCTACGCCACTTTTAACAGTGAGGCGAAGATGAACTACCTTTTAGTGCCGCTTTTAGCAAGATATACCTGGAAACTCAGTAAAAAAAGTCCGATGAGGATTTACGCAGCCGCTGGTCCGTTCGCAGGTTTCCTGCTTAATGCCAAGCAAATCACTTCGGGCAACAGTAATATTTCGATGATGTTACCAGATAAATCATTCAGAATTTTAACGCCTCAACCGGTTTCATTTGATGCCTCCACAAATATTAAACCAGACCTGTACTCCTTTAATGCAGGATTAAGCGGATTTGTAGGTCTGTCATACAACCTTACAAGTAAGCATGCAATTTTTGTTGAAGCCGGCGGGAATTATGGATTTATGACAATCCAAAGAGACAAACTTAACGGGGATAACAAGACGGGTGCTGCCGTGGTTACAATCGGTTATGCCTATACTCTTCAAAGTAAGTACAACCAAAACGGTGGCAGGAGATAACCCTTAACCCTAAAATTTAAAAATATTTTCGGATCAAGAGAGGCTGTCCCGTCTTTACCTGATTAGTTCAAAAACTTTGTGAAACCTTTCTGCATTAGTGTTTTGGTGGCAATAAAAGGTTTAGCCACCAAGGCCCGAAAACTCTAAGGTTCACTAAATTAAGAATGTTCATGAATTATTCAGGTTAATAACCAGGATGGCCTCTTTTCACAAACCGTATGAAAAAAACTGCACTTCTGGTATTTGTTTTTGCTTTTGTCCGGATTGCCTTTGCCCAATCGGTAATCATTGAACCCAACTGGCAGCTCAGAACTCAGGACACCTATTTGACACTAGGCATTTCTCACAACCGTCCGGTTGTTTATAAACTTGAAAATCCCAAAATCAAGTGGAACTGGATAAAATCTGCATCAGAAATGCCTTTCCCTGAAATAATTGTGATTGAAAATACTCAATTCCGTCTAAATTGGAAATATAATAGTGCAAGAATGGACACGACCAAGGGGGAAAAGCTTATTCTGCTTTTTACAAGTGAAAAACCTGATCTTGTTCTGGAATCAACCTGGGAAGCAAAACCTGGTGCAGGACCTGTAGAGAACCTGGTCATTATCAAAAATAAGACAGGTAAAAACATTCAGTTTCAGAATGCGGACGTCTGTTCTGCAAATATTAATCTGACTGCAGATTCGGTTATCACCCTTTGGCGATTCAACAAGGGAAGGTACCTCGGAAATAAATCCAATCTGGATAAGCCGATTGTAAACAGAGACAGATTAGGGGCAAACAATACTTTTATTAATCATCTGTCCAACGATGCCAATGGTTCCTCTCCGGAAGGGATAAACAGTCACCTCCCCTTTCAAATGCTGGATGTTAATTCGAGACACGGACTTTATATCGGATACGAGTGGAACTTCGGAGTGTTTAAAAATACGACATGTGCCGATCCGCTGACTGTCAATTATAAATCCTGCCTTTGGGATACTTCCTCTGTTACAATTCCTGAAGGAAAGATATTTAAATTGCCGGGGATCTTCTTTGGTACCTATACAGGTGATACAGATGATGGCAGCAATAACATGAAACGATGGTTCTGGAATCATAAGGTCACACGTACCCTGAAGGATAATCCGGGTGAGCCCTTGATAGAATATTGTATTCCTGGCAATGAATCACAACTTACCGATTATTACAAAAAATATCCGGTTGCTGAATGGGGAGCAGAATTAGGAAAGATCGACATCGACTGGCTCGATGGTGCCGGCGGTGACTGGACTAAGGGAAACTTTAAAAAATATCCTTTCTGGAAACCGGATTCATTAAAATGGCCGAATGGGATGACAGCGGGCGACATCGTTCACCGGAACAATCAAAAGCTATCACTTTATATGAATTTCACCTTCGAAGGGAGTGATATTGCCACAGACGCCGGACGCGAAAAGGAGAAACAAGCACTGCTTTCAAGATATGACAAGTGGCATTACGACTACTGGAGAAGTGATATGGGGCTGGAAGCGAAATTTAATTATCTTAGTCATGAGGGGCTGCTTGAGATTCTCGATTATATGATTGCTAACCGTCCTGACTTTCGCTATGAACATTGCGGGAATGGCGGATTATTGAAGGACTTCACAACCTTGCAACGTATCTCGGTATTCACAAACGAAGATTCCGGTGGACCCGAATATCACCGGGAGTCTTATTATTCCTGTTCGTACATGATTAATCCTGTTCAAATCAAGACGGATATTGGAATGAATCTTGGTCCGCATGGCGAAGTTTCCGGAAGCGGAGGCTATTCTGCCAGTGGCGGCACGATCAATGATTCTCCCGAATGGGTAAAGTATGTTCTTCGGAACGGATTTATGGGTGCAAATATGGCCACGAACTGGTGTGTTTATACTCCAAATCAGATTGAAGGGGTGAGGAAACACTGGCCATTGTACAAGTCTCGTCAACGTCCGATTTTGCGCGGATTAAAACCAGGTGATCAAGCTGCGGATGTCTATCATATTCTGCCGGTACCGGACGGGAAGAACTGGGATGGAATTGAATATTTCAATACCTCACTCGGGAAAGGTACTGTTTTGCTATTTAAGCCCTCAGAGACTGCTGTGAATTCAAAAACTATCAGGCTTAAGGGTCTGGATAAAAAGAAGGTCTACACTTTGTCATTTGAGGATAGAAAGGAACAAAGCAAACAGGTGACAGGTGCCGAACTTCTTGAAAAAGGGATTGAGGTAACCGGGATGACCGGAAATTATGCATCGGAGATTATTTGGATTGAATGATGGGATGGCTGTTGGCGACTTGCAGATGGCCATTGGCTGTTGGCTGTTGGCTGTTGGCTAATGGCGGTTGGCTGTTGGGGTTGGCTGCCAGCTAGTGGCTAGGTGACATTAGCAAGTCGTAAGTAGCTAACCGCTAATAGCCAGTTACCCGGAAAATTTGTGGAA
>CAINLJ010000018.1 GCA_903850335.1 uncultured Bacteroidia bacterium
GGGTCTTGGGAGTAGAAAAGGAGTACAACGATGTTCTATTCGAACACCAACTAAAAAAGAATTATGAAACAATTATGGGGGAGAAATTTACCCAGATAAACAATCAAACAACTAAAACTATGGGACCTTTCAACAAAGAACTAAATTATGCTTTCGAATTTTATCATGAAAATGGAACATTAATCGACAAAATTGATGGTCCTGGTGATATTGGTAACTGGCTTTCTTATCCGGATAATGATGCTCCTGATTATGTCGCGATTATCCCTGTCGCCTTCAACCTCGCTCAGGATAAGATCAGCACAGACCGGTATATAAAGGCGGTAAGAATTCCACTCGATGAAGCGGGGAATGAACTCCCTGGAGTCAGGGAAGAGATTATCCTGCTTTATGCCAATAGCCTGGAAGATGCCCGGCAAATTGGCAGGTTGTTTGGCTGTGAATTTATTTACTGGACGGAATGGGACGGCACCCGGAATATGATGATTATCAATGCCAATAAAGATACTAACCCCAATAAAGATCCGGAAACGGAAACTTATTACACCTTTGATTAATTGGTTTAGTTAAGTAATAAAACGAATATAATGTTGTATTTCCAAAATTGAATTCATTCTTAAAGATCAAAAATTAAAACAATGCCACAAAAGCACCAAATCACCATCCGCCAACTGGCGGACACCAAAAGATACCTAATTAATACCTTTGGTGCCCTTTGGTGTCTTCGTGTTTTGGTGGCGATTTTTTTTTATCGACTTCAGTATTGAATACTAAATACGACATCTTTATATTCTAATTCCTAAAAATGTTAAAATTCACCGCAGAGGTCACGAAGTTTCCGCAGAGATCTGCAGAGAACTTTATGAATACAAAAATAAGTCTAATTGACAAATAATAAAACCCATGCAAATCATAGAACTTGAATTATCTCATTACGATCTCTATTCTCCAGCAACCGGAGAACTTATTTGTGGTGAAGAATCGGGATATAACGAAGAGGCCAAATCGCTAATGGGGTACTGGATCGGTGAGGTCTTTACGGAACCGTTGATTAAGGATGAGTCAATTCAATCCTTGTCAGGTTTTTTCTCTTTATAAATTTTCTCAAGCCCAGGTAGCTCTTTCTTGTATTCCTCCGCGTTCCATGTGATATTCCATTGCTTTAAATACTCTCCCAAAGGTTCCAATCCTACACTCTTGCGTCGTTTATCTACATTATCCTGATCCTCATTCCAGATTTTTAATAATTCCCGTTTAAGTGGCCTGTCGGTTTTACAGTTACTAAAAACGATTATCAGGATTAATAAAGACAATAACAATGCTGGAACAGGTCTTCTCATAAGGTTAAAATGGCTCTATAACGTTTCGTATGATTAAACAATTTCTTACAAATTCGATCAAACCGATTGTTCTAAATATTTCGAGGCTGTAGCTAATTGCCTTATTTCTATAAATATCAAGGGTACTTTGCAACTTAAGAATAATCGTTGGCTTTACCCATATCAAACGTCATAGTGCCGTTAAAATTTATTTAATTACATACTAATTTGTATCTAAAAACTTAGTTGCAATGGCACTCTTTGCCAAGACGGAAAGTATGATATCCTCCCGGACAACCTCCGTTTTTATTCAGACAATCAAAACACTCAGTAACAGAGTTTACCGCATCATTACACTCATTGATTTTTTTGCATCCCTGGAAACCGGCACCAGTAAAAATAATGAAAATAAAACCGGTAATAAACAGGAACAAGAGTTTAAAACATTTACGTTTCATAATATTTTGAATTTATTCCTGTTATGAATAATCTAACCAGTACTTATTCACGAATCATTATGCAAAAATTTGGATTATAAATAATATGTACTTATTTGTAACTTATGCGCTTATGTGACGATATTATGATGCCAATCTGACCTCCGGTATAATTTAGATTCAGACCATTGACCTTATCATCCGCACTGACTGATCTGAATGCCACGTAAGGCTGAAGGTTCGTTTTACCAAATTGCAAACTATATCCGGCCTGAAGTTTGAAGCCCGGGCTCTCACCCTTAAAATCCTGAAATTTGAGAAAACTGTAATTCACTCCGGCACCCAGGAAAAAAGCGTTTTTACCTGTTTTATTCGGAAAATAGTAATTAGCCGAAATCTCCGGTGATAACCTATTGAATGAGTATGACTTACTGTCACCATTTGATACAGTTACAATCTTAGGTGCCATATCATATTCGAGTACAGCACTTACATCGAATTTCTTCATTCGGAAAGTCAATCCACCCTTAATTTCGAAATACATGTATATCTGTGTATTGAAAGTTTCCGAATACTGACTGTTCATTTCCTTGATATAGTCATTGACACCTTTAGGATAGAAGAATCCAACACCAAAACCAAACGTTGGAAAAACAGCAGATTTTGGTGTGGATTCCTGTGAATATAACAAAACACCCGGAAGAAGGAAAACCAACGTTGCAACCGCTTTCAATAAATTCCTGATGGAAGATAATTTATTGATATATAATTTACTGATCATATTATGAATTGTTGAATATTAACATAATGTCATTGCTAAAAGAAAGGTTCATCCATTATCATGCCTAGTATCTTCCTGATAACAAATGGTTTTAAACTTCTGAGGCTTACTTGGAAATGTTCTTTGTTATATATTTGCCAAAAGATTTACCACATTTCGCATAGGATTCGGCAATACGATTTCCACTGTCATAGTCCTGATAAAATCCCATTGCAGCTCCGGGGACATTCTGAATAGAGAATTTAGCAACACAATTTCTGCCGGGATTATTTTCCAAGATCGAGATTTCAACATCAATACGCGCTGATTTTCTTGCCACTCCGACATTAAAACCTGGCTCAATCATAGTCGTTTTTAGAATCAACAAATAGGCAGCATCGGTAGCGCCAGGTTTGAATGCCATTCCAAGATCTGATACATAGCCATTCAAAAGCTCCTCAAATTTTGGCTGATATCTGGTCGGCCTGTCATTCAACCATGCCTTTCGCCATTCATCACCCTTGTCGGATTTGGCTACTTGTTCCTGAATATATTCACTCTCTTTAGTATCACCTACAAGCAAATTGGTGTAATCATACTCCAGATTTACGATTTTTTGATTTGCAAGTTTAGAAATGCTTCCGGATATTACATCTATCCTTTGAGCAAATCCGGCAGAAATTCCAATTAAAAAAATAACAGCAAACAAGCTAATAATCTTCTTCATAATGTAATTTATTAAAGGTGATTTGTTCAATCAAAATTTAAAAATAAAACGCAGAATCAATATGATTTAAATCATACTTAAAGCATTCTGATTTCCAATAAATTTAAATTGGTAAAAGACTGATCAAATTCGTGAACAAATTGTTATTTTACAATCAGGCAGTATATTAATTCAATAATACGTAAAACAGAAATCAAATAAAAGCATACTATGAAAAGGAATATGATTTTAATAATTCTTGTGGTTTGTGGGGTAGGAGCAAAAGCTCAGTTTCGTGATGCCATGCCTCCGGTAGCCGATAAAAAAGAACACATCCGGACTATTCATGGGGATAAAGTCCTCGATAGCTATTACTGGATGTATGACTATTTTGGTAAGGGCCCGGATAGCACAAAAGTTGTGAATTATTTAAAAGCAGAAAATGCTTACCTGGACGCAGTAATGAATAATACTAAAACCTTCCAGGCTGACTTGTTTTCAGAGATGAAGGCACGGATCAAAGAGAAAGACGAAAATGTGCCCTATTATAAAAATGGTTACTATTATTACACCAGGACTGAAGAAGGGAAGCAGTATTTTAAGTTCTGTAGAAAAAAAGGATCATTGGATGCAAAAGAAGAGGTTATCCTCGACGTTGATAAATTGGCAGAGGGGCATTCCTACTATTCGGCCACTGGTTTCGACATTAGTGAAGACAATAAACTGATGGCATTTGGAGTTGATGTGGTGAGCCGCAGGCAATATACGATCTACATCAAAAATCTTGAAACAGGTGAATTATTGAAAGATAAGATTGAAAATACCCAGGGATATCCATGTTGGGCTAACGATAACAAAACGATATTCTACACTGCAAAAAACCCGGTAACTCTTCTTTCTGAACGGATTCAACGACATACTCTTGGTACAGATGCAACAAAGGATATTTTAGTTTATGAAGAAAAAGATAAGAGTAATTACATCGGAGTCTCGAAGAGCAAGAATAACAAATTTATCATGATTAACTCACAGGCAACAATGTCTGCTGAATCGCGATATCTTGATGCCTCCAAACCTTACGGAGTTTTCAAAATTTTTCAGCCCCGGTTGAAGGATGTATTATATTCGGTGGCAGTTTTAGCGAATAAGTTCCTTATTCTTACCAATAAAGATGGTGCAAAGAATTTCAAATTGATGGAATGTCCTTTGGATAAGAGTGAAGCAGTTAATTGGAAACCGGTAATTCCAACACGTAAGGATGTTTTACTTCAGGATGTGGAAGAATTTAAAGATTATATTGTAGTGAATGAGAGAAAAGATGGTCTTGTCAAATTACGAATTATAAGCCTGATCAATAAAACCGAACACTATATCGATTTTGGCGAAACTGCCTACTCCGCAAACTTCGGTGGTAATCCGGAATATAACAGCAAAACTTTACGTTATAATTATACCTCATTAACCACGCCCTATTCAACGTTTGACTACGATATGACAACGAAAGTGAAGACGTTGAAAAAACAGCAGGAAGTACTTGGCGGTTACAAACCAGCTGATTATATTTCTGAAAGATTATATGCAACAGCAAAAGACGGAACAAAGGTTCCAATATCATTGGTTTATAAGAAGGGCCTAAAGAAAGACGGTAACGCCCCGCTTCTACTTTATGGGTATGGTAGCTATGGAAGCAGTATGGATGCCACTTTCAACAGCAGTCGGTTGAGTTTGCTGAACCGGGGCTTTGTTTATGCAATAGCACACATACGCGGCGGTCAGGAAATGGGCCGGCAATGGTATGAAGACGGTAAGTTGATGAAGAAAATAAACACTTTTAGTGACTTTATTGATTGCGGAGAATTTTTAGTGAAGGAGAAATATACAAGTAAACCTCATCTGTATGCTGCCGGAGGAAGCGCCGGTGGATTGTTAATGGGCGCTGTAGCTAATATGGCACCCGATTTATGGAATGGCATTATTGCACAAGTCCCCTTCGTAGATGTTGTCAATACAATGCTTGATGAAAGCATTCCGCTAACTACCAATGAGTTTGATGAATGGGGGAATCCTAAAAATAAAGAGGCCTATTCCTATATGAAGAGTTATAGCCCTTACGAGAATGTTCAAAGAAAAAATTATCCTAATATCTTAGTTACTACAGGTTTACATGATAGTCAGGTTCAGTATTTTGAACCTGCAAAGTGGGTCGCCAAACTAAGAGATATGAAAACGGACAAAAATATTTTGCTTCTTCATACGAATATGGAATTTGGTCATGGAGGAGCCAGCGGTCGTTTTGATTATCTGAAAGATTTAGCGTTAAACTATGCTTTTCTGTTCACACTGGAGGGCCTGGCAAAATAATTCAAAAATTTCCAAATTGTACCACATCATTTCTTAATTCTGTCACCGTTGAACCCTAAAATCGTTGCTACTTTGCATTGTAAAAAATTAGTTAAAACAGTGTAATAAGAAGAATTAAATTAATTAATAAAAATGAATATGAGTAAAGGTAGAATTATTAGTCAGGCGATTTTTAGAATAGTGTTTGTATCACTTACATTTGCCATAGTAGGCTTAAATGTTAAGGCTGCTGATTTTGTTGTTGACAAAGCTGTGAGTACAGTAAAATGGGAGGCAAAGAAAGTTACCGGCAAACACAATGGTACCATTTCGATTGCAAGTGGATTGTTAAATACTGGTGCATCTGGTATTACAGGGGGAACCCTGGTAATCGACATGAAGTCAATTGTTGATGTTGATCTTACGGATGCGGGTTATAATGCGAAGCTAATCGGCCATTTAAAATCAGATGACTTCTTTGGGGCAGATAAATTCCCGGAATCAAGTTTGGTTGTAAAAAATGTGAGTCTTGTTTCCGGCAATGAATACAAGTTCCTTGGAGACCTTACAATTAAAGGAGTTACCAATCCAATCGGGTTTACAGCAAAAGTATCTCTGAAAGGTGATAAGCTTAATGCTGAAGGAACTATGACGATCAACCGTGCAAAATATGGCGTTAAATATGGTTCAAGCAGTTTCTTTGAGAACCTGGGAGACAAGGTTATTTATGATGATTTTACGCTGGAATTTAACCTTACAGCGGTGAAAAAATAGTCTGTTCAATTTAGTTTAGAAAAAGGATGTTCTCACGGACATCCTTTTTTTAATTAAACGGGAATAAGCACAAAAAATAGGTTAATTTATTTGGATCAGATAAATAAGTTGTGGACATTAATTTTCTTTAAACGATTTGATAGGTACTATTTATATGACAATTTCTTATTCTATTGGATAAAACCTGTTAATAAATGCTTAAAGGTGCAGAGCACCGTTTATATTTGTAGAA
>CAINLJ010000019.1 GCA_903850335.1 uncultured Bacteroidia bacterium
ACCAACAAAACATCGAAATCCCTTTTTTTAACTATTACCTTAAAAATCAGGGTACTAAACCTGAAATTGCTGAGGCAACTATCTTTATTTCCGGTGCCAATGAATGGCAGCTATTTAGTCAGTGGCCGCCTGTCGGGACTAAAAATAAGGCTCTTTATTTGCAGTCAGGTGAAAATCTGGGGTGGAAAAAGCCTGCCTCAAAATCAGGTTTTGATGAGTATATCAGCGATCCGGCCAAACCTGTACCCTATACAAGCGATATACATTTTAACCGAACTAGAACATATATGGTAGATGATCAGCGGTTTGCAGAGCGGAGAACTGATGTACTAACTTATAAAACTGAAATTCTGAAAGAAGATATTGTTGTAACGGGTACAGTTAAAGCCAATCTTTTTACCTCGATCTCAACAACAGATGCTGATTTTGTTGTAAAATTAATTGATGTTTTTCCGGATAGTCTATCCTACAATGATGTAAACATCTATGCTGAAAAGGATCCGGTTCTTAATTACCCGATGGGTGGCTATGAGATGCTGGTCCATGGTGAGGTCTTCAGGGGAAGATTCCGTGAAAGTTTTGAAGAGCCTAAACCTTTTGTCCCTAATAAAATAGAGAAGATTGATTTTAATATTGCTGATGTGGCCCATTGCTTTAAAAAAGGTCACCGTATCATGGTGCAGGTTCAGAGTAGCTGGTTTCCATTAGTTGACCGTAACCCCCAAAAGTATGTAAATATCTATCAGGCAACCGAAAAGGATTTCCAGAAAGCCATTATTCGAGTTTATCATGATGAAGGAAATAGTAGTAATGTTATCCTTCCTGTCTTTCAAGGCAAACTAAAATAAGGGGATTGTTTTGAAGATTCTGAATCAGAAATAATTAGCTATTTTAATCAATATCAAAAACCATTTATGAGACCAAATTTCACATTCAAAACTTTGTTCCTGTGTATTTTTCTATTCACAATCTCTATTGCCTATGGGCAGGACTGGGCAAATCTCGCGAGATATCAAAAGGAGAATTCTGCATTGACTGTGCCTTCCCCGGGTGAAAACAGGATCGTTTTCATGGGTAATTCCATTACACAGGGCTGGTTTGAGACGCATCCTGAGTTCTTCAAACAAAATCCGTTCATCGATCGTGGAATAAGCGGCCAGACCACACCGCAGATGCTGGTTCGTTTCCGTCAGGATGTCATTTCACTTAGCCCTAAAATAGTTGTAATCCTCGCAGGAACAAATGATATTGCGGGAAATACAGGCCCTTCAACGCTCGAAATGATCATGGATAATCTTTCATCGATGGCTGAACTTGCAAAAACCAATGGAATAAAGGTCATCTTATGCTCCGTTTTGCCCGCTTTCGATTATCCCTGGAAGCCTGGAATGGAACCGAATATCAAAATACCAAAATTAAATGCGATGATTAAATCGTATTGCAAGAAACATCATTTTGTATATCTTGACTATTTCAGCGCTATGGCAGATGAAAAAAATGGTATGATAGCCGACCTGACTACCGATGGCGTACATTGCACTTTAAAAGGTTACCAGACCATGGAGAAACTTGTACTGGGGGCAATAAAAAAATCATTAAATGAAGGTTTAAAGAAATAAGTCATACTGAATTAGTTCAAAAACATGAAAGAATTACTGTTTCTCTGTCTTTTTTTGAGTGTCTTTAGCGTCTATTCCCAGAAAAGCCCGGAAAAATTAATTTACCATGAAATTAAAACCGATGGCAAAGGAAATCTTCTTCCCTGGTACGACAATGATCCCGGCAAATCATACGATCACATTGTCAATAGCGTCTGGAAGTTTTGGGATACAATGAGAACTGATCTCAATGGCCTGCCTTATCACATGAATCACCAGGTATGGAAGAAGGATCATAATGATTATCGCGGCATCGGAGGAGACCAGATTGCTATGGCATTGTCTTCATGGCGGCTTTTGTATGCCTATACGGGAGATGAACGGATTCTGGACAACATGAAATTTATGGCAGATTACTATTTGTCCCACTCACTTTCCGGCCCGGAATGTAAATGGAAAGACCTTCCATATCCATATAATATGCTGATTTATTCGGGCACTTACGATGGGGATATGATTTCCGGTAAGGGATATACTCAACCCGATAAAGCAGGTTCGTTCGCTGCTGAACTTATTGATATTTACAAGATTACAGGTAATAATATTTATCTTGAAGCGGCAGAGAAAATAGCGAATACACTGTCTTCCAATATGGTATCAGGTGACCTTGGTCATTCTCCGTTACCGTTTAGGGTGAATGCATTAACAGGTGAGACGGGAAGCATGAATAAGGGAACAGCTTCCGAAATTGTTTATTCCTATACATCGAACTGGACTGGCACGATGAAATTGTATAACCAGTTAATCGGTTTCGGGAAGGGAGATACAGCTTTGTATCATAAGTCTTTTGAAACTCTTCTGGTGTGGATGAAGCAATATCCCTTGAAAACAAATAAGTGGGGCCCATTTTTTGAGGATGTTGGTTCATGGTCTGATACACAGATTAATGCAGTAACATTTGCGCGCTATATAATGGAAAACCCGTTATATTTTGAGAATGGAAATGCTTATGCGCGCCAAATTCTTGACTGGGTTTATAAAGAGCTGGGAAATCCTAAATGGGAAAAATATGGAGTTGCTGTTGTAAATGAGCAGACCTCTTATCGCGTTCCCGGAAATAGCCATACATCCCGGCAAGGCGCAGCAGAATTACTATATGCCTCTTTAACAGGTGATAAAATCTCAAAGGAAAGAGGTATTAAGCAATTAAACTGGGCAACTTATACGGTTAATTTTGATGGGGAGAATACATATCCCAATGGTGAAACCTGGATGACAGATGGATACGGAGACTATATAAGGCATTATTTACGGGCAATGGCAACATTTCCTGAACTGGCCCCTGCATCTCAAAATCATTTGGTCAGTTCATCTTCCGTTATCCGGCATATTTCATATTCAGCCGAAAAAATACAGTATGATACATTTGATAAACAATCTGTTGAGATTCTTCGATTAAAAGTCAAACCTAAACTTGTAATGGAAGGCGAAGAAATATTGATTGATACCGCCAACCCGGATGAAAAGGAATGCTGGAATTGGAAGGCAATGAAAGAGGGTGGCATATTAAGAATTGTACATCATAAGAATACAAGGATAATCATACAATTTGTTGAAAAAGACCAAATCATAAAAAGGTAAGATGAGGATAATTCTATTGTTAGCGGGACTATTAGCGATTATTAAGTCAGAAGTTGCCATTGGAAATCAGCCTGTAGCAAAAACAAATAAAATGAACACAATCTCATTGATGAAGAAAAGAATCCTCCTGGATTCCTGTAAAGTTCTCTTTGATAAACCGGTCACAGGCGAGGAGTTTACCCGTGACTGGTATGTCCATCACAGCAAATGGAAAGTTAAAGATGGGTGGCTAGAGGGTGAAAATCCTGGTAACTGGCCCGGAATGGCCGTACTTAAACAGGATTTTCCCGGAAATGTGCTTGTCGAATTTGAGGCGCAGACGATACTTCCTTCGTCCCATGATATAAATGTGATGTGGAACGGCGAGTGGCTTCCGGGAACCGACCAGCGAGGAATTGCATATGTAGCTGGTTTACAGGGTTGGTGGACTGGCAAGGTTGGTATCGAGAAGTCGAATGAGTATAAATTTATGTTAGGTACACCACTTTATGATTTTGAGCCGGGGAAAATTTACAAAATACAGGCGGGAAGTATTGATGGCCACTGTTTTATTCTTGCGGATTGTAAATTGCTTCTGGAGGGTATGGATCCAAATCCTATAGATAATCAAAAATACACGAAGGTTGGTTTCGAGGCTTATTGCAGCAAAATCCGGATCAGAAATATCAAAATCAGGCAGATAGCATGGGAAGCTGTGGATATGAAATATGAAGTTGAATTCTGAAATCGTTGATTTAGTGCGTAGTGATAGTTTCACTTCAAGTGAAACTATCACTATTCATGCTGTTTGGATCAATTTTACTCAGTTCATTGAGTAAAATTACTCAGTGTATTGAGTAATTTACTCATTTTAATTACAACAAGGTTATTTATTGTAGTTTAAATTAGGAATTGTCTATATTCGTCTTTATAATGCCCTCCTGCAAAAAGCAAAAGTACAATTTGTTGATCTTCCTCAATCCGATAAATATTCCGATCCATTAATATCTTCTCTTTTTAATGATGTTATACCACGGCTATCAGCCTGACTTATTGATTGGGCTAAGCGATTTTTAATTATTGGTTCTTCAACAAAACGATCCAGATCGGAAATGGCGGTTAACCGGTAGGCTTTATTTTTTCCCCTTTGAACAATCACCTGTTCATTTTGATCAACAAGGTCTAGATACATCTTCTGTTTCTCTCGGAATTCACGGCTGCTAATAATATACATGGTATTTAATATTTGTGTAGTAAATTGGTACACAAATATAGTGATAAATTTGGTTGATTGTTATTCAGAATTCGTATATTTATCTGAAAAGTGATTTAACTTTATACCATGCGCCAGGTAATTGAAGGTAATGTTGATCTGAGAATTGACTTTCGTGAGCAACGAAGCGGAATCATTGAAGAACTTGAAAAAATTAGCGGTGAATTTACTTTTCGAATTGAACAATTGGAGACGGGAGATTATTGGATTGGAGATCGCATTATTATTGAGCGAAAGACCCTAAATGATTTTTTGGCCTCTCTCAAAACCGGCAGGATTTTTCAGCAGGGATATAGGATGGCTCAATCCGGTAAAAATGCTATGATCATTCTGGAAGGCAATAAATCTGATATTGTAAGCAGCTCCATGTCCCGTCAGGCAGTTCAGGGGGCAATGGTACACCTGTCTGTTTTTCTTGGAATCCCGATAGTCAGGTCAATGAATATCTGTGAAACGGCATCCCTTCTTGTGTATATCTGCTCTCAATTACAAAGACAGGAATTACCCAGGCCAAAGTCAATAATTCAAGGAATACCGGGTATCCGAATTACCCACAAGCAGCGACAAAAATTATTTCTTCTCCAGAATCTTCCTGGGATTGGTGTTAAAAAAGGGATGGCGCTCCTAAAATCATACGGCACCATCGAAAACATTCTGAATGCCTCATCGGATGATTTACGAAAAGTCAAGGGAATAGGTGGCCGATTGGCAGAGCGAATATTTTCAGTGTTTCATGAACCATTTTAATCATCGTGGAATTAAAAATATTGATTGCCACCAAAACACCCGATCACCAAAACGAACTAAAAGTATTAATTTCGCAATTCATTATAATTTATAGTATTGTACCTAATATTCTTTTTTACTAATTAACTTAAGATGAAGATTATAATTAACGACAATCAAACAAATTTAAGATTTGGGAATTACAGATTATTTTTATTGATCTTTTTCCTGCTGAAAAGTACATTCAGATGTGCCGTGAATTTAATCCGGTAAAGTTTGATGCCGAAGAATGGGTTTGTATTGCAAAGGGTGCAGGAATGAAATATATCGTGTTTGTACCGAAGCATCATGACGGATTTTCGCTCTGGGATACTAAGGCAACTGACTTTAATATCATGAACACTCCCTATGCCAAGGAATGCATCCAAACAATGGTTAAAATTGCAGGAAGGAACGGGAACTATTTGTTGGATATGGCTCCTAAGCCAGATGGTAGTGTCGAAGATCCACAAATTAAACTCTTTAGCCAGATAGGAGATTGGATGAAAGCTTTTGGTGAGAGTATTTATCAGACTCAGGGTGGGCCTTATCTCCCAATAAAAGGTGAATTTGCGAGTACAAGGAAGGAAAATTAAATCTACCTTCATCTGCTGAACGGACAGAGATATATTATTCTTCCTGATTTTGGAAAGGAAATAATTTCTGCAAAAATATTTGAAACCCCTGTCCAGGTTAAGATCGAGAGGATTAATGGCAAAAATATTTTCTATGTCCCGCGTGACAATACGAATGAAATTGATGTTATTATTGAATTGATCATTAAAGGTTCATCGTCAGAGATGCCGTTGTTAAGCTCTGAGGTAAACTAACAATGACATTCCTCTTTTCATTCTGTTTTCCGGATTAATATTTATCTGAAATTGAAAAAAATGACAACCTGTAAATACGGTGCACATCAGTTTTTATGGATTGAACACTGGACTGATCAAAGTATAGATTTGTTGGATGAAGTCAGGGAACTTGGACTGGATTGTTTTGAGATTTCCCTTGGCGATGATGTCTCTTTCAATCCTGTACCGGTTAGGAAAAGAGCAGAACAACTTGGTTTAGAGCTCACTGTCGGACCAGGTAATGTTTGGCCGATGGAATGCGATATATCTCTGGAATCGGTTGAATATCAACATTCCGGAATGGAATGGCATCGGAGAATCATTCGAAAAGCAGCTGAGTTGGGTGCGGTAGCTTATTGCGGGGCAACCTACGGTCATCCGGGTCATGTGTTGCGTCAACCTGTGCAAATTGCAGAAATCAAAAGGATCGCAGAAAACCTTCATGAGCTTGCCAAATATGCTGAAAGCCTTTCTGTTGAGCTTGTAATTGAACCTATGAGCCGGTTTAGGACTCATCTTTTACATACATCGCAACAGGCTGTTGATCTTATTTTAATGGCTGACCATCCTAATCTTTATATCAATCTTGACACATATCACATGATTACCGAAGAACGTGATTATTCCAGTGCGATAAGTATTTCCGGAAATAAATTAAGAGGAATACATGCCTGTGAAAATGATCGTGGCGTTCCCGGGGGTGGTCTGGTACCATGGGTGGATGTATTTAGGGCATTAGAGAACACTTGCCCAAATGCACGGATTTTAATGGAGACCTATAATACTGGACAACACGGATTTGGCTATAAACGAGGCATTTTCAAGGATGTATGTCCCGACGCAAATGAATTTGTAAGAAAAGGGTTATCTTTTTTGAAAAATTGTGCCAAGGAGGTTCACCAAACAAACTAGATAAACCATCAGGGTTCTCAATTGAACTATTTTTTCACTGGTTCAGGAGTTTTACCCCCTGCTTTAAAGGCACTTTTCGCATATTTGATACCCATCAGATCATAACGTTTTGTAAATGATTGAATTCGCCGGTAAAAATCATCATAGTTTCTGACCTCTTTTGGACTCCACAGTGCTTCAGCTATAGCAGCAATCCTTGGGAAAGTCATGTATTGCGCGTGTTTTATATTCGGCACATATTCGGTCCATAGATTAGCTTGTGCACCCAGAATGTGTTTAGCACTTTCGGCATCGAGTTCTTTGGGTACCGGATTGAAATCATAAACCTTGTCCAATGGATTAAATCCGCCAATGGCCAATGGCTCTTCTTCTTTAGCGCCTTGATAATGGTCGAAATAACAGGGTTGTCCCGGTGTCATTACAACGTCATGTCCCTGTTTGGCAGCATCTATGCCTCCTTGTGTTCCGCGCCAGCTCATTACAGTGGCTTTCGGAGGAAGTCCGCCTTCCAGGATTTCATCCCAACCCAGCAATACCCGGCCTTTGGAATTGATAAACTTTTCGATGCGCTTAATGAAATAACTTTGAAGCTCACCTGCATTTTTCAATCCTTCGGTTTTGATCCGCATCTTGCATTTCGGACATTTTCCCCACTCCGTTTTTGTTGCTTCATCACCACCAATATGGATATACTTAGAAGGGAAGAGGTCAATAACCTCACTTAACACATCCTGCAAGAACAAGAAAGTTGAGTCATTCCCTGCGCAATAAATGTCTGTCACCGGCCAGACACCACCAGGAAGTACGGTAAACGGACCTCCGGAGCATGAGTACTGCGGATAGGCAGCTAAAGCAGCCGTAACATGTGCAGGCATTTCAATTTCAGGAACTACATTGATATAACGGTCAGCAGCATACGAAACAATTTCTTTTATATCCGACTGAGAATAGAAACCACCATAGGTTGCCTTCTCATCAGCGGTTTGTTTAGGGCGCGAATTCCAGGGTTTATCCTCGCGGTTGACACGCCACGCGCCAACAGAGGTAAGTCTGGGATATTTTTTAATTTCAATCCGCCACCCCTGATCATCGAGTAAATGGAGGTGCAGTGTATTTATTTTATGGATAGCCAGAAAATCTATCATTTGGATAACCTCCTCTTTAGGGAAGAAATGACGTGAAACATCGAGCATATAACCCCTCCATTTAAACGATGGGCTATCTGAGATTGAAATTACAGGAACCAGCCACTCTGTTTTTTCCTGCTTCTGCGAACTTTCAATCTCAGCAGGTAACAATTGACGTAATGTTTGGATAGCGTAGAAAAATCCTGCAGGCTTAGCTGCTTTAAGTTCAATACCCCTTGTCGTCACATCCAAAGAATATCCTTCTTCACCGAGCGACTCTGTGGTAATGAACCTAACCTGATTTGAACCCTCGGCAACATCCTTAACAACCTTAGGTTTCCAACCGGCCGATTTGCCAAACAAGCCCGAAAAATTCTCAGCAATCGTCTGTTGATCAGCTGTTCGAATTACAATTTCCGTATTCTCGCCAAACCGGAAAGATGAGCTTCCCAGAGTCATTTTCTGCACCTGCGGGATCAGGATAATCTCTCTATCAGAAAATGTTCTTGATGGTTGACAACTCCATAATAAGCAGCTAACCAGTAAAATAGCTATTCCTGCAATTTTCTCTTTCATTGTAATCAGATTTTGTTTATGAAGGGAGCAAGATAGGAAGAAAACCTTGTTGAATAATGATATTTTGTAATAACTTTGACTAAGTTTATCAAATAATTTTAAAAGTCCGGGAATTGCCGGATCTTTTCAAATTCGATTTACTTAATTTGTTGTTTGCAGTCGCTAACTTATCAAAAAGTGTTTAACTATGAGATCTTTTCAATTCCTGATTTTATTATTTAGCCTGACCACATTAACTCTTTTCGGTCAGCATCACGAGCAGACGTATACTCCTGATCCGGATCCTAAGATTCAAAGACGGATTGGCGAATGGCAGGACATAAAATTTGGCCTCCTGATGCATTGGGGGCCATATAGCCAGTGGGGAATTGTTGAGTCCTGGTCTATTTGTCCGGAGGATGAAGGCTGGTGCGTCCCGGATACTGTAAAAGATTATTTTGCTTACAAGAGAAAGTATGAAAATCTTGGAAAGACATTCAATCCCACAAAGTTTGATCCTGAAAAATGGGCCAAAGCTGCAAAGGGGGCAGGAATGAAATACGTTGTTTTTACTACTAAACATCATGATGGATTTTGCATGTTTGACAGTAAATACACAGATTATAAAATTACTGGAAAGGATTGTCCTTTCCACACAAATCCGAAGGCTGATGTGACCAGGGAAATATTTAATGCTTTTCGCAATGAAGGTCTATGGGTTGGGGCTTATTTCTCTAAACCCGACTGGCATACACCCGATTACTGGTGGTCTCATTTTCCTCCCCTTGACAGAAATGTCAATTATGATCCGGCAAAGTATCCTGACCGTTGGAACAGATTTGTAAATTTCACTCATAACCAGGTGATGGAGCTTTGTACAAATTATGGTAAGATTGACCTTCTTTGGTTTGATGGCGGATGGGTACAGAAAAACGGTCAGGCAGGTGAAAAGCCTCCTCATACTGATGGATACAAAATAAAAAAATACTTTGATCAGGATATAAAGATGGATGAGCTTGTGACTAAAATCCGTTCGAAGCAACCAGAGGCAATTGTTGTTGATCGTGCAGTTGAAGGAAAAAATCAAAACTATCTGACCCCTGAAAATTTCGTTCCCGGAAAGCTCTTATCCTACCCGTGGGAGTCATGCATAATTCTTGGAGGAGGATGGTCCTATTCTTTTAATGCAAAGATGAGGCCGACACGTGAGATGATCCACATGCTTTCTGATATTGTTGCAAAAGGGGGAAATCTGCTGCTTAATATTGGACCCGGATCAGATGGAACCTGGTATGATGAGGCTTATGTCCGTTTACGGGAGATGGGCGATTGGTTAAAGATTAATGGTGAAGCTATTTATAATACACGTCCTCTGTCGCCTTATGTTGATGGGCAATTACGTTTTACAAAAGGGAAAGACGGTTCAGCGAATATCATTTATTTATTAAAGGAAAATGAAAAGCTTCCGGCTGAAATTCAGGTAGATGGTTTTACTCCTGATAAAGGGGCAAAGATTACATTCTTTGGTTTGAAAGGAAGTTCAGTAAAATGGAAATCCACAGGATCAGGATTTAAATTATCTATGCCTGAAAATCTTTCCAGGACTTTGCCTTCAAAATATGCCATTGTATTGCATATTAGTCAGATCAAAAAGTAATTTTTAACAATATATAATTTCAACTATGGGTTCTATAGCAATAGGTGTTGATGTAGGGGGTAGTCATGTGAGTTGTGCTGCCTGTAATATTTTAGAGAAGAGGTATTTACCTGAGACCTTTTCAGAGCGCGATCTGGATAATCAGAGTGACGCAGATGTGATAATTGGAATCTGGAGTGCTACAATTCAATCAACAATTGATAAAGTTGGTCTTGAAAATGTTAGTGGCATTGGTTTTGCGATGCCCGGCCCGTTTGATTATGCAAACGGAATCGCCAAGTTTCAAGGCAATAATAAAAAGTACGAGAATATTTATGGTTTAAATGTGCCGGAAGCATTACGAAAAAAAATGAATCTTCCGGATAATTTCCCAATACGTTTTATAAATGATGCTACAGCCTTTGCGATTGGAGAGGACTGGATTGGAAAGGCCAGCGGCTCAAAACGGTCGATGGCTATCACCTTGGGAACAGGGTTTGGATCAGCCTTTCTTTGCGACCGCTTACCCGTTGTAATTGGTGACGAGGTCCCTGATATGGGTTGTGTGTGGTATCTGCCTTTTAAAGATGGAAATGCAGATGACTTTTTTTCTACCCGTGGATTTCTCAATCGTTATTCCGAAAAGACAGGAAATCACCTGAAAGGAGTAAAAGAAATTGCAAAACTTGCAGAAACTGATCCGATCGCAAAATCATTATTCGAGGATTTTGGCGACCAGCTGGGTCTGTTTTTAGAGCCATACATGACCAGATTTGGTGTTGAGGTTTTGGTCATTGGCGGAAACATTTCGTATGCATTCCCATTATTTGGTAAGAACCTGAATGATTGTTTGAAATCCAAAGGGTCAAATATTCGTGTTGAGGTATCCGAATTAAAAGAAACTGCTTCGATGATTGGAAGTTCGGTGCTTGTGGATGAGGCTTATTTTGAAAAGGTAAGATTATTGTTACCCCAAATGTCCTAATTTATAAACAGGTAAACATGGATCATATAAAAAATACGGGAATTAAAATTCTCTTTATACTTCTATTATGCGGTACAATTCTTTCTTGCCAACAGCTACAAAAGTCCTTTAATCCATCACAATATGTCGATCCTCAGATAGGCTCAGTTCATGGCAGGTGGTTCTTTTATACCCCGGCTGCATTGCCTTTTGGAATGGCTAAATTAGCACCTCACACCAATGCAGCAGGCAGTTTGGGTAGCTGGGCACCTTGTGGGTATGACGATCGTCATACCTCCATTGAAGGGTTTGGTCATTTTCATGAATTTCAGATTGGAGGTGTTGTATTTATGCCAACAGTTGGTGAGGTCAAGACCAGGCCGGGCACAACAGACCATCCGGCAGGAGGTTACCGGTCTCAATTTGACAAGAAAACTGAACACGCCGAGCCAGGTTACTATTCGGTTTTTTTGAAGGATTACGGAATCAAGGCAGAACTTACCGCGACAGAGAGGGTAGGATTTCACAGGTACACTTTTCCTTCAACGGAAACTGCTCATCTGATCATTGATATTGGTCATAAACAGGGAGAAAGCAGCGATGTAACTGACGCTTTTGCACAAGTCGTGAATGGAAACGAAATAGAGGGTTTTGTCGAGACTAATCCGGAATATGTAAAATTTGGGGATCCGGGTAAGCGTGTAAAAATGTATTTTATAGCAAGACTCAGCAAACAACCTCTGCAAACCGGGGCATTTGTCGATTCAATCCAACAAATTGGGGCAAAAACAACAAGAGGAATCCGAAACGGACTGTTTCTGAATTTCAGTATGACTTCAAATGAAATCCTGGAGATACAAACCGGGTTAAGCTATACTTCAATTCAAAATGCCCGGTTGAATCTCAAAACAGAAGCCGAAGGTAAGACTTTTGATGGAGTCAGGCAATCTGCTCACACAATCTGGAATGATAAATTAAGCCGGATCCGGGCTGAAGGTGGCGATAGTCTTAGTCGTGTTAAATTCTATACCGGACTATACCATGCATTGCTTGGGCGTGGTATGTCGAATGATGTAAATGGTCAGTATCCATTGGTTGATAATGGTATAGGACAGATTCCTGTTGACGGAAGGGGAGAACCAAAGTACCATCATTACAATACAGACGGGATCTGGGGAGGGTTTTGGAACCTTAGTCAGTTATGGGCACTGGCTTATCCTGACTATTTTACCGAATACATTCAGTCAAATATCGATTTTTATAAGACACGAGGCTGGCTTCACGATGGTGAAGCAGCCGGGACTTACACAAATGGTGTTCAGACAAATTTTCAGGGCTTGTTAATTTCTTCAGCATATAACTGCGGAATACGTGATTTTGATGTAAAGACTGGCTATGAGGCTTCAGTTAAAAATGAGCTGGATTATCATGGAAGGAATCTTGGAAACGGGAAATACGATCTGAACTTTTTCGTGAAAAATGGATATGTACCTTCCCGTGACACACTATTATCAAATGGCTGGAAATTTAATTTTGGCTCGTCGCATACGCTTGAATATAGTTTCAGCTCTTATGCAGTAGCTCAGCTGGCAAAACAGCTGGGACATAATGATGACTTTGAGAAACTGATCAAACAGGCGTCATATTACAGAAATCTTTTTGACCCTGAAACGAAGATGATGAGACCGAAATTAATTGAGGGTACATTTATCCCGAATTTTGATCCAATGAAAGCATGGGTTGGATTTCAGGAAGGAAATGCGTTTCAATATACATGGTATGTTCCTCATGATATAGCGGGTTTGATCCAATTGATGGGTAAGGATGAGTTTAACAAAAGGCTGGAACATGTGTTTGACGTTTCCCAAAAGAGCAAGTTTGGTGGCGGCTCTGATGAGGTGGATAGTTTTTCGGGTATTGAAAAAATGTATAATCATGGTAATCAGCCTTGTCTGCATGATTCCTGGTTGTTTAACTACAGCGGCCAGCCTTGGTTAACACAGAAATGGACCCGGGCAATATGTGATGAATTTTATGGAACAGAATCGTTAAGGGGATATGGCATTGGGCAGGATGAAGATCAGGGTCAGCTTGGAGCATGGTATGTGATGTCTGCATTGGGTATTTTTGATGTTCAGGGTCATAGCTCCATAAATCCTACCTTCCAGTTTGGAAGCCCACAGTTTGATCGGGTAACCATCCAGCTTGATCCTAAATATTATAAAGGCAAAGAATTGATTATAAAGGCAGAGAATAATTCGAAAACCAATTCCTTTATCCAGTCACTTAGTTTTAATAATCAAAATATTGAAAAGTGCTGGATCAACCGCGCGGAATTAACAAATGGAGGAACCCTGGTCTTTAAGATGGGTGCAGAACCAAATAAAACCTGGGGTATAAGTGCTCCTCCCCCAAGTATGAGCGACGGGCAGCAGAAAGTCAATTAAAATCCGGATTAAGTAAGGTTGAACTAATGATCATCAAATGAAAACTAAAAGTATTGCGACAATATTGTTTTTGGCTCTCTCAGTTCAGGTGTTTGCCCGTCATGAAATGATCAAAATCAACTCAGGATGGATAGCAAAAAAGTCTGAAGACATCACAGCTGATGGTACTGTAATCACCGGAAAAGAGTTCAAATTTTACGATTGGATGGAGGCTGTGGTTCCGGGGACTGTTTTGACAACTTTACTCCATAATCATAAAATTCCGGATCCTTTTTTTGGTATGAATAATGAATTGATCCCGGATATCTATCAGGTTGGGGCAGGATATTATACTTATTGGTTTTATAACGAATTTAAAATAACGGATATTAAGGAGGGAGAGCAGGCCTGGCTAAACTTCCGTGGTATTAACTACGCTGCGGAGATGTTTCTTAATGGCAAAAAGATCAATCCGGATACCCATGAAGGGATGTATTTAAGAGAAAAATATCTCATCACACCGTTTCTTGAAAAAGGATCAAACCGTCTGGCAGTCTTGGTTCATCCACCCGATCCTGTCGGGGCACCAAACGGGCAGGGGGGTGATGGAATGATTGCCAGGTCAGTAGCCATGCAATTTACTGCGGGTTGGGACTGGATCTGTCCGATCAGGGATCGCAATACAGGTATCTGGGACGAGGTGGCACTTGAGATTACCGGCCCTGTCGATTTACTGGATTCATATATTCAAACCATTGTTCCCGGAAAAAGAACCCCCGATGGCAACCAGGCTGCAGCCTTGATTGCCTCTTCAACTGATTTGGTTAACAGCACAGATATAGTCCAAAGTGGTAAAGTAATTGTGAAATGCGGTAATCAGGAGGTATCCAAGACTGTTATAATCCCTGCTGGTGTGAAGATATCCGTCAGGCTTCCTGAATTTAAAATTGAAAATCCACTTTTGTGGTGGCCAAATGGGATGGGTGCACACCCTTTGTATAAAGCCCGATTCTCATATGTCCCGAATGCCGGAACCCTATCGGATGAAGAGGAGATCACCTTCGGTATCCGGCAGACAGGGACCCGCTTTGATGACAAGCTCAACGCGAGGATCTTTTCTGTAAACGGGCAGGATGTATTTATTAAAGGAGGAAACTGGATTGCCTCTGACGCCATGTTACGTTTATCCGCTCAGCGTTATGATGCGGATGTTAAGATGCATGCAGAGATGAATATGAACATGATCCGGATTTGGGGTGGTTCGATGACTGAACGTCCCGAATTTTATGATGCATGCGATAAATATGGATTGTTGGTTTGGCAGGATCTTTACATCTCGGGTGATTGCAATGGTCGTTGGTTTGATCCCGCGAAGAAAGAGAGTCAGGAACGCAGGAGAGCTTATCCGGATAACCATTCCCTTTTTGTGAATACAGTCGTGGATCAGGTGAAGATGTTGCGCAATCATCCAAGCCTTTATCTCTGGTGTGGTGGTAATGAGTATCCTCCACCGGCTGATATAGATAGAAAATTAAAGATGGAAATTTTCCCGCAATTTGATGGTTCCCGCTATTATTTGGATCAGTCGACTTCTGAGGATCTGGCAAAAAGTAATCTGGGCGGAAATGGGGATGGTCCTTATGGTATACAGAATCCACTCCATTTCTTTACGGTAACATCCTTTCCGTTTAATCCTGAACTGGGTTCTGTTGGAATCCCAAATGTAGAAACCATGCGTAAAATAATGGATGACAAAGACCTCGTGATTCCGGGCAGGCGTCATGAAAATCCAACCTGGTCCTATCATAAATATATAGGTTACGATAATTATATCGATCAATATGGAAAACCGGAAGGGATTGACGATTTTTGTAAAAAGGCTCAGCTGGTTAATTATGAACAATATCGTGCCCTTCAGGAGGGATTTAATGCCGGCATGTGGACAAAATATTCGGGTATGCTCGTCTGGAAGAACCAAAATCCATGGACAGCCCTGAGGGGACAATTTTATGATGTTTTTCTCGAACAAAATGGCGGGTTTTACGGTTATAAACATGGTGCTAAACCTGTTCATCTCCAGTTAAATCTAAATGATTCTTCTGTTTGCCTGATAAATCAAACGGTTGCGGATCTAAAAGGACTTTCTGTTTCTGCAGACCAGTTTACTATCCACGGAATGCTTCTTTCCAATGAGGTGTACCCGGCAAATATCCCGGCAAATAAAATCGAGGTGCTAAATAAAATTAAAACGTCGAATACGAAAGAGGAAGTATTTTTTTTAAGGCTTAAGTTGTTAGGTGATAAAAGCCAGGTTATTGATGAAAATCTCTATTGGCTTTCAAGGCCTGGTAAGAGCTATGAA
This sequence comes from uncultured Bacteroidia bacterium, assembly GCA_903850335.1. Classification (GTDB taxonomy): domain Bacteria; phylum Bacteroidota; class Bacteroidia; order Bacteroidales; family Prolixibacteraceae; genus JAAFHB01. The sequence continues at coordinate 16,090 of CAINLJ010000019.1, forward strand.
AAACTGAATGAGCTAAAGCCGGTTGAACTTGAAAGTGTTATAAAAATTAGTGAAAAGGGTGATAAATCAGTTGTAATCACTAATCCCGGGAAGGAAACTGCGTTTTTTGTCAGGCTTAAAATTTTGAGAGAAGTTGGCGGTGAACTTGCTTTACCGGTCTTTTTCAGCGATAACTATATAACTCTTTTTGGGGGTGAAAGCAAGGAAATTAACATCGATTGCTCTCATCTGTTAGATATTAGCTCACCAAAATCACTGTGGCTTGGTTTGGAAGGTTGGAATTTAAAGAAAAACATGATTAAAATAAACTGAAAAAAATGAAGAATTCTGTAGTCTTTCTGCTTCTATTTTCAATTACGATGTGTTTATCTGTTCATGCACCTGCACAAACTAAGGTAAACGAGGTGATTGTTGTTTTCAAAACACATTTTGATATAGGATATACAGATTGGGCCGATAATGTTGTGTACAATTATTCGCACAGCACGATCACAGGGGCATTGGATCTGATTGAAAAATCGAAACAATATCCTAAGAATGAGCAGTTCAAATGGACGATTTCAGGTTGGCCGATGCAAAAAATGATCTCATTATCTGAGCCGGCAGTGAAGCCACGGATTGAAAAAGCTATCCGTGAGGGTGATCTGATTGTTCAGTCTATGCCTCTAAGTTTTGAAACAGAGGCACTTGACCTTGAACCTTTGGTCCGGTCACTTTCCTATTCCTCAAAAATAAATCGGGAAGCCGGGTTATCTCTTCCGATAGATGCCAAACAAACCGACGTTCCGAGTCATTCCTGGATTCTTCCTACTATTCTTACAAATGCCGGAATTAAATTTCTTCATATTGGTTGTAATGCTGCATCTATGTCGCCGGATGTTCCGATGTTATTCTGGTGGGAAGGTCCGGATAAATCCAGGGTTATGACAATGTATTATGGCCCATATTATGGCACGAGTCCTGCTCCGCCGCAGGGATGGCCTTTTAAGTCCTGGCTGGCTATCGTGATGACGAATGATAATACCGGAGTTCCATCTTTTCAGGACTACCGGAATGCAATCGAAGAGATTCAAAAGTTGAATCCGGGTGCAAAGATCAAAACCGGAAGCATGGGAGATTTCTATGCCTCATTAATCAAAGAGAATCCGGAATTGCCTGTTATAAGAGGAGACATGCCTGATACCTGGATCCATGGATACATGTCGATGCCCAAAGAGGTGAAAGAAGGCAGAATCCTTAGTAAATCCGTTGCAAACCTTGAAGCACTTAATTCACTCACAAGCATTTGGGGCTGTGAGACGGAGAAAAAGATTGGCCCGGTAGTTGACGATGCAATGGAACAAATTCATCTTTGGGATGAGCATTCTTTTGGAATGGCAATGAGTCACGGTCACGGAGGATATTGGGCTTATGGTGACGAATTTGACAATTTACGGTCAAAGGGCTTTTACGACCCGATTGAATATTCATGGAAAGAAAAAGCCAGTCATATTGATCTTGCCGCTAAGCTTATTAATCCTGCTTTGACCCGGGAAATGAAAGGACTTGCAGAATCTATTGATATTAAAGGGGATAGAATTGTTGTTTATAATCCGCTTCCCTGGGAACGCAGCGGACTGGTGACCGTTCAAACAACTTCAAAATTGAGTGAGTCATTAAAAAATACAATGACCGGCGAGGTGGTGCCGGTTTTCAGGAATCATAACATCCTTCAATTCAAGGCAAATAAAATTCCTTCAATGGGATATGTCTCCTTCGTTCCGACTGAAAACACCAAGCTTAAAAACTCTGATGGGATGGTTTGTGATGCGAAAGGTGGTATCCTCGAAAATCAGTTTTTTAAGGTTGTATTTGACTTACAAAATGGAACAATTAAATCGGTAAAGGATAAGAATTCCGGACGTGAGTTAGTCAATCCAGACTCTGAACTGCAATTTGGCCAATATGTTTATGAACGATTCAGCAAGCAAAATACAGATAAATATGCCAGGGATTACATCAAGGGTGGATATGACTGGGCATATCCTGAACTTGGGAGAATCAACCTGACTAACGAACCCTACACCAGAAGTTCAGGCAAAAATGCCCGTGTTGAATTCTTAAATGATTCGATATCCGTTTCTGCTGTAATGCATTTTAATTCTGACGCGGCGTTAAAACAGAATTATTCATTGATCTGCACGTTAACCCAAACAAGTCCGGTAATTGAGATAATCTGGAGTATTAAAGGTAAGCCTGCCGATGCATGGCCTGAAGGTGGATGGGTAAGTTTCCCGTTTAATGTGGAAAAACCAGTATTTAAACTGGGACGGCCGGGTGCTGTTGTCGATCCTGCCATTGACTATATCAAGGGTTCGAACCATGATTATTGTTTCCTTAGTTCAGGAATGGCAATCCTGGACTCTAATAATCAGGGATTTGGTATTATGTCTCCGGATGTTCCGGGGATCAGCCTTGATCGACCCGGATTGTGGTCCTATTCTCCGGATTTTGTCCCGAAAAAGGCAAATGTCTTTTTTAACCTCTTTAACAATCAGTGGAGCACAAACTTCACAGAATGGATTGAAGGTTCATGGAACGCACGGTTTTATATCTGGAGCATTGATAAATATGCTGAGGCTGCTTCAATAGTTACGCCTTCTGAAGAAATTCGAAATCCTTTAATGACCGGGCTGGCAACTGGAAATGCGGGTAAGATGCCGGCTTTCAGACAAGGAATTGTCCTTTCAGCTAAAGGTGTTTTGGTTACAGCATTTGGCAAAAACAGAGATGGGTCGGGGGATCTTCTCCGATTATGGGAGCAAAATGGAATAAATACAAAATGTGTTGTCACACTACCTGTTGAAAGTAAATATTCTGTCGCTCAGTCGTGCAATTTAAGAGGAGAAAAAAATGGTATGGCCATACAAATAAAAGATCATTCTTTTGTTACTGAGTTAAATGCCTGTCAACCGGTTACGTTCATACTTAACTAGGCTTTTAGGCTGTTCGGTAATTAGGCTCTTTGGCTTTTAGGCGAATCTCCGATCAACCGAATCGCCGGTCAGGCACCCTTAAAAATATTAAACATTTTAAATTAAACATTCAATCCATGGCAAATAAATTACAAACAATAACGGGTATTTTCCTTTTGTTCATTTCCTGTGCCCCGAAAGAGACGCTTATAAAAAGTCCGGAACGTCTTGCTGATATACAAAGGATGTTAAAAGAACAGAAAGATCTTACTTCAAAGAGTCTGCTTCCAACATGGGATTTTCTTAATCAGGAGTTACCGGAATCTGAGAAGCAGGCCATGGAGTTTTTATATGCCTATATGCCATTGAGCGATCTGGCCGATTACAAATCTGATTTCTTCCTTAAAAATGTAAGGTTCAGTTTAAAGGCGCGGGAAGAAATGCTATGGGGAAAGACAATTCCGGAGGAGGAGTTTCTTCATTTTGTCCTTCCTCTTCGGGTTAATAACGAAAATCTCGATAATTTCAGGGAAGTGATGTATCCACAGATAAAAGAGCGGGTTAAAGGTCTTGGGATGAAGGAGGCAGCGCTGGAGATTAACCACTGGTGCCATGAAAAGGTTAATTACAGGGGTACAGATTCCAGAACCAGTGCGCCATTAAGTACTGTGAAGAAATCTTTTGGCCGGTGCGGGGAGGAATCAACATTTACGGTTACAGCGCTTCGAACTGCCGGAATTCCCGCAAGGCAGGTCTATACCCCTCGTTGGGCACATTCGGATGATAATCATGCATGGGTTGAGGTTTGGATCGACGGAAAATGGAATTATCTGGGTGCCTGCGAACCTGATGTTGACCTGAATATGGGATGGTTTAGTGAACCTTCGCGCCGCACAATGCTTGTCCATACGCGTGCATATGGCCGTTACTTTGGCAAAGAAGACCTTGTTATCGCGACAGACCGCTTTTCTGAATTAAACCTTACTTCCAATTATGCGACTGTAAAGAAGATTACAATCTCCGTCAGGGATATTAATGGTGTCCCGGTCGATAGTGCAAAGGTTGAATATCAACTATATAATTATGCTGAATACTATCCGATTGCAACAGGGTTTACAAATAAAAACGGATTGGCTGGTTTAACAACAGGAATGGGTGATCTTGTAATTTGGGCGTCAAAAAATGGAAAGTTTAATTACCAAAGGTTTTCGGTACCTGAGAGAGATACTTTAAAACTGGTTTTGTCACTAACTGTTCCTTCGAATAAGAATGAATCTTTTGATTTCATCCCACCACATGCTGCCAAAGTGGTTTCAAATGTTACCGAAAAAGCTGTTAAGGAAAATACACGGCGCCTTTCAGTCGAAGATTCTATACGCGGAGCTTATCAGAAAACCTTCAGGGACTCAGTCTGGATTGCCGGTTTTGCAAAGAAAACAAATCTGCCATTTGATACAATCTCGAGATTCTTTAAATTAAGCTATGGGAATTGGGATCAGATCGCTGAATATCTGGAGAAGAATGCACCTAAATATCGTACCAACATGCTTGATATGGTTATTCAGATTTCGGACAAGGACTTCAGTGATACTCCAGAATCAATCCTTACAGATCATTTGGTTCAGGTTGCTCAGAACGGTGGAAATTTTAATGGGTTTTCAAAAGAATTATTTACTCGAACTATTTTATCTCCCCGGATTGGACTGGAAAAGCTGAGTCCATGGAGGAGTTTTCTGTCAGCCTCCTTGGGAAAAGAGATGGCTGTGGCGGTTCAAAATGATGTTTTAGTGCTTACCAAATGGATCCGTGAAAACATCAGAATCGATAACAATGCAAACAAACATTCGCGTTCACCCCTTTCTCCGATCGGTGTTTATAATCTTAGGGTAGCGGATCCTGTTTCAAGGGATATTTTCTTTGTTGCTGTTTGTCGGACTTTTGGCATTCCTGCCCGGCTAAATCCGGAGAACCAGATACCTGAATATCTTAATAAAGGCCAATGGCTGCGTGCCGGTTTTGAACCGGAGGCCGTCGTTCAACCACAAATGGGAAAACTTCTGTTATCAGATAAAGGAAATGGTGTTCCTCCGCAGTATGCGCTTCATTTTACGATTGCCATTTTAAGAAATGGCTTCTTTCATACACTTGAATTTCCTGAGGGCAAAGTACTTACTGATTCTAAGGATCCTATCTCACTTGAGACAGGACATTATGCATTGATTACCGGAAACCGTCTCCAGGATGGTTCAGTATTAAGCAATATGACATTTTTCGAAATTGAGAATGGAAAAGTTACTAAGGTGCCTATCGAACTTCGTAAACAGGCCGGTGAGCTTAAATCCTTGGGAAGGCTTAATCTTGAGCTCCTTAACCTCAGAAAAACGGGCAGTGAAATCACTGAATCAGTCTCTTCGGTTATAGCTGGCAATCATTCCGTTATAGTACTCTTTGATCCTGATAAAGAACCTTCAAAACATATTCTCAATGATCTTGGACCTTATGTTGATTATTTTAATAAATGGGGCGGCCAGTTTGTTTTTGCAATGCCAGCTGAAAAGTCTGCCCTTGCCGGAGTACTTAAGACTTATAATCTTCCAACAAAAATAGTGAGCGGGATCGACTATAATGAAAATATTTTTAAGGCGGTTTCTGCTATATTCGGAGATGGACTTAAAGATAAACTTCCCCTTGTTTTACTTTGTGATGGGACAGGAAATATTTATCTTTTCTCAGCAGGTTATAAGATTGGAGCCGGTGAACAACTACTCAAAATAATCTCTTCAATGGGATCCCTGCAGAGAAATAAGTCTCAGAAAATATCATGCACAACAATTAAGTAGAAAGATTTGAATTCTAAAACCGGGATCAGGGAATTAAAGGATTTCTAATCTTTAATTCCCTGATCTTTGTTTTCAGGTTTAGGATTTGTTTTTTCAACCTCCTCGTGTTCCTGATCCAGGTCATCATCGTCATAGATTTCCAGGATTGGTTCTGTAAATGCTTTGCTGGTCAGTCGTTTATCAAGTGTAAGAAGCAGGGATGGAAGCACCATTATGTTAAAAAACATAGCTATAAGCAGTGTCGTTGAAATGAGGACGCCCAGAGCCTGGGTTCCGCCGAAACTTGAAACAATAAAGACACTAAAGCCAAGAACCAGTACGATACTCGTATAAATCATGCTAAATCCCGCCTCATGAAGGGCGCTTATTGCGGATTGTTTAATCGCCCCATTGGTAACTTTCAGCTCATGTCTATAGCGGGAGAGGTACTGAATCGCATTGTCCACGGAGATTCCAAGAGCAATACTAAAAACAATTATTGTCGATGGTTTGATAGGTATTCCTATGAAACCCATGAGAGCAGCTGTAATTAGCAAGGGAATAATATTAGGAATCATCGAGACAAGGATCATCCTGAACGAAGAAAACAATAAAGCCATAAGCAGTGAGATTAGCGCGATTGCAATAAATACACTCTCAAAAAGATTATTAATCAAAAAGTTTGTGCCTCGTGCATAAATTACGCTATTCCCTGTTACAATTACCTTATATTTTGAAGGGCTGAAGATACTGTCAATCCTGGGATGAATTTTAGCCATTAATGAATCCATGTGTTTGGTCCCAATATCAGCCATTTGAAAACTTACCCTGGCTAATCTTTTGGTGCTGTCGAGATATGCATAGAGCAGATTATTCTTTTTCCCGTTCTGATTTTTTGGAAGATATCCCATGATAAAACCTTTCTCCACATTGCTTGGCATTGTATACATTGAAGAATCGCCTCCGAAATAGGCTTGTTTCGAAAACTTGAATAGTTCAGCAATCGAGAGCGGTTTCGAAAACTCAGGATTTTTATTGATCATCTTCTGAAGATCATTGATCTTGTCAAGCGTTGTTCCTGAGATTACACCGTTTTTCTTTTTCGTATCAATTGAAATCTCAAATGGCATTACTCCTCCAAAATTTTGTTCGAAGAACTTAAGATCCAAATAAATAGGGTCGTTTGTTTCAAAGTCATCAACGATCTTGCCTGAAGTTTTCATGAGACTGATTCCCCAGAATCCGATCACAAGAAGTCCTCCGGCAATGCTGTAAATCAGGTTTCGGCGAAAACTGATCAACTGGATGATTTTATTGATAATTGCGCCGAAGAAGTTACTGTCCAGATGTTTTATATGCTTGGCTGTGGGTGGATCAATGAAACTGAAAATAATGGGCAACAAGGTAATGCAAAGGATATATTCAAGCATTATATTGAGAGCAGTTATAATGCCAAACTCCCTTAACATCTGATTCGGGACTAAAATAAAAGCCGCAAATCCCAGTGCAGTAGCTGCATTTGTCATCAGTGATGCAAAACCTATGCGTTGAACAACCCTGATGAGTGCCCTGATTTTATTACCGTGACTTCGGAATTCCCAATGATATTTATTCAGGATATAGATACAATTTTCGATCGCTATGATTACTATTAGCGACGGGATTACTCCGGTTAGAATTGTAATCTTAAAATTAAACAGTACGGTTGTTCCTAAAACCCACACTATGCTTATCGCCACAATGAGTAATGAACTCAGTACTACTTTTACCGACCTGAAAAACAAATACATAATTAATGCGGCAATGCCTATACTCATAAGAATGAAAATGAAAAGCTCCTGCTTGACAGTTTTCATCATTATCGTGCGGATATATGGCATGCCTGAATAATGAACCTCAATTTTGTTGGCAGTTCCATATTCTGAGGCAGCTTTTACAATATTTGCAACCAGTGCTATCCTTCGCTTGTCAATAAGTATTTTCTTATTAAGAGTGATAGCCATGAGTGCTGCATTTGTTCGGGGATTATACAACATTCCTTCATAAAACTTAAGCCCAAGTAATGTATTTCTAAGGCTGTCGACCTCCGTTTGTCTTGCAGGCCGTTTGAGTACTAAAGGATAATAATCAAACTGGTGGGTCACTTCGTTTTTGACAAGATTTAGCCCCCGGGTCATGCTGATTACATCTTCAACCCCATCAATTCCCCGTATTGTGTTTCCCAGATCATACCAGGCTGTAAATTGATTGAGTTTGAAAATATCGGGATTTTTTATTCCCAGCATAAGAACAGTACCATCTTCACCAAACTGATTTTTAAACTTTTGGTACTCAATCATTGCACTGTCTTTGGCACTAAGTAAAGCCGTATTTTCGTAAGAAAGTTTTACGCTTTGTGCCTCATAACCAAGAAAAGCAGTAAAAGCTGCCAATATTGCGATTACAATGATTCTGTTACGAAGGATAACACGGGAGGTTTTTGTAAACATTACGTGGTAGATAATAACTTATTGTGTTTATTTAAATGTAATATATACCGTTCGACACGAGTTGCCAAAAGTAGTATAATAATAAATCTTTACAAAGACTTCTTTGAACTGACTAAATGCCAAAATTAAATTGAATATCAATCTTCGGTTCAGAAATAATTAGAAGAAATGGCTACTTTTATTCCGCCAAACCTGTCCTGGACAGCCACATTTAACAACAACTAAAGCGAATATATTAAAAAAGAACAAAATGTCGTCAAAACAAACATTAAACCGCCGCAACTTTCTAAAAGGAATGACGTTTGGTACTGCCGGAATAATGACTGGTTTTTGGTTAAATTTATCTTCCGCAACAGCTTTAAATTCAAATGTTTCACAAAATATCCGAACCTGTTTTATGAACCCGCCCGACTTTGCCCGGCCATGGGTATACTGGTTCTGGATTAATGGGAACATAACCCGCGAAGGAATAACTGCGGATCTTGAAGCCATGCAGCGGGTAGGGATTGGGGGAGTCCTGATCATGGAAGTAGATGGAAGTCCAAAGGGCCCGATAGCTTTTGGCACTATGGAATGGCAGGAAATGTTTCGTTTTGCATGTAAGGAGGCTGCCAGACTGGGTCTTGAAATAAATATGAACGACGGCGCAGGATGGACTGGCAGCGGAGGACCATGGAACACTGCTGAGAATTCGATGCAACAACTTTTATATTCTGAAATGCAGATATCAGGAAGTAGTCATTTCAGTGGGTCCCTTCCACAACCCAAAATCCGGAAAGAAGGTATTACGGGAACGGAATCCGTTGAACCTGAATATTATCAGGACATTGCAGTAATCGCTTTTCCAACACCTGTGAACGACACTTATCAAACAGACAATATTCAACTTAAGGCGGGATTCAGGACAATCTCAACTCCCCCGGGAAGCCTTAGAAATGGCAATAATGCATTTCAGATGCTCCCAATATCAGGTTCACCGGCACCGAAGGATGCAATAATTCAACCTGAGGCGATACTGAACCTCTCCTCATCGTATGTCAAAGGGCAGTTAACCTGGGATGTACCACCCGGTAACTGGACTATCTTAAGGTTTGGTCATGGTCCGACCGGAGCAACAAACCATCCTGCCCCACGAGCAGGTCTTGGATACGAATGTGATAAGATGAGTAAAGAATCAGTTGAAATCCATTTTAACAAGTTTTTAGGAGATATAATGGCAATGGCCGGGCCGCTTACTGGTAAAACGCTTGTAGCAACTCATGTCGACAGTTGGGAGGTCGGTTATCAGAACTGGACAAAAAATTTCCCCGGGGAGTTCAGAAAGCGATGCGGATATGACATTATCCCATTCCTTCCGGCAATTACAGGTCGTATAATAGGAAACGGTGAGTTTACTGAACGATTTCTTTGGGATTTACGTTTTACAATTTCGGAGCTTATCGCAGAGAATTATGCCGGTCATCTGAGGACACTTTCCAATCAGCATGGGCTCAAATTTTCGATGGAAGCCATTGACAATACTCCTTTTGATGAGATCAGGGTTGGGGGGCAGTCTGACCTGCCACAGACTGAATTTTGGTACCGCCGTGAGACAGAAGCCATAGGAGAGTCAGGAGATTGTTTCGAAGGAGTATTCCGTTCTTATGCCTGGACTCCGGCAATGGTTTCAGCCGCTCATATCTATGGTAAAAAAATCATTCCATCAGAAGCATTCACAGCAAATCCTGGAGAAAACTGGCTGGCACATCCTGCTTTATTAAAACCGCAGGGCGACTGGGCATTTTGTGCCGGGATTAATCGTTTTATTTTTCATCGCTATGCCATGCAACCCTGGAAAGACCGAAATCCGGGAATGACAATGTCTTTTTGGGGTCTTCACTACGAACGAACACAAACATGGTGGGAAGAAACCAAACCATGGCATGACTACCTCACCCGTTGCCAGTACCTGCTTCAAAAAGGAAACTTTGTGGCCGATCTCCTCTACTTGCAAGCTGAATCAGCCCCAAACAGATTCATACCACCGGGTGTCGACTTCTCGAATCCTATACCTCCTGACACCCCGGGATATAATTTTGACGGATGTACTGCTGATGCAGTCTTAAACAGAATATCTATTAAAAATGGCCTCATTTCCCTGCCGGATGGAATGACCTACCGGGCATTGGTACTCCCATCACAGGGAGACCAGTTGATGGCTGGTGTCATGACTGTAAATCTGGCAAAAAAGATTGGCGATCTTGTCAGTGAAGGAATGGTAATTATTGGGCCTCCACCTCTGAGGACTCCGGGACTCACAAACTATCCGCAATGTGAAGAAGAATTAAAGGATATCGTTGCTGGTCTTTGGGGTGAAAATAGCGTCGCAGGAGAACATAAAATTGGAAAAGGAGTAGTCTTTACAGGAAAGACTCCACAACAAGTACTTACTGAACTCGGGGTTCCTGAAGATTTTTCTTGTGGTCAACCAGCTCATTTTCGGTATACTCATCGTCGTGACGAAGATGGAACTGAAATATATTTCATTTCGAATAAGCAGGACCATGAAGTTGAAGCAGAATGTAATTTTAGGGTGACCAAACGGTGGCCTGAGTTTTGGTGGCCAGAATCGGGATTGACTGATATACCTGTCATGTTTTCGGAAATAAATGGCGTAACAAAACTCCCGGTCAGGTTACCCGCTTTTGGTTCCGTTTTTGTTATTTTCCCTTCTGAAAGTCAACCTGGACCAGACCGCATTGTGAGTATATCTCAAAATGATAAACAAATCAATGAAAATTTTGGAAGTAAAATTCAGGTTACAAAGAAGAACAGAAAATTTCAAGCTGTCATTTTTCAGCCAGGAAAATATACCCTTCAAACTGCAAACAACAAAAAACACAACATAGAAATTACAAACTTGCCTGAACCACAAAAAATTACAGGCTCTTGGGAAGTGCACTTTGCACATGACCTGGGGGCACCACCCAAGGTTGAATTTCAGGATCTTATTTCATGGAGTGATCATCCTGATAAAGGAATCAGGTATTTCTCAGGGAAAGCGACGTATCATAAAAAAATCAATATTTCACCTGAGTTGATAAAGAAGGACAGGCAGCTAATTCTGGATCTTGGCCAGGTTGAAGTCATTGTTATTGTGAAATTGAACGGAAAAGATCTTGGAATCCTTTGGAAAAAGCCTTATCAGGTTGATATAACTAAGGCAGCTCTGGCTGGTGAAAACTCTGTTGAACTGACAGTCGTTAACCTTTGGCCTAACCGGTTAATTGGCGATGCCAACCTTCCTGAAGATTGTAACTGGTCAGGTGAAGATTCCAAACCAATTATGCAGTCATTAAAAGAATATCCTCAATGGTTTGTTGATGGAAAACCTAGTCCTGCAGGACGTTATACATTTAGCATAATTAAAGTATGGTCCAAGGATGATGATCTGCGGAAGTCAGGTCTTTTAGGACCGGTAATGCTAAATGTTATTGCTAAGGTAATCATCTAAAAACAAAGATAAAGGTTTGGTTTTTTGATGTAAATTGTGATGTTTCGGGGCTGCAATAAAAGTCTTGTTAACGGAAGTCTTCAAAATGAACATGCAGAATTCAGCAGATTTAATATTTTAATTATAAAAATTATGATGAACACCCTTCGATTAAAACGGTTGGGAATTTTCCTGATGTTTGCCCTGTTAATATCTTCTTCTTTTTATGCAAAAGGGATTGCAGCTATTCAGAACCTTCAGGTAGAATATACAAAGACACCTATCGGGATAGATATTGAAAAACCTCGCTTTTCATGGCAAATGGTTGTTTCTGATACAAGCAGAGGATATTTTCAGACTGCCTATCAACTTTTTATTACAGACCCGGAAGGAAAAGTCGTATGGGATAGTCAGAAAATAAACAGTGAAAAATCTTTAAATATTGATTACGCCGGATCACCGTTAAAACCGGTAACCAGGTACATCTGGAAAGTTACGGTTTGGGATCAAAATGGAAAGATAGCAGAAGCATCCTCATGGTTTGAGACCGGCCTTATGAACCCAGATCCAAAACTTTCAGGTTGGGATGGTGCCACCTGGATTGGAGGATCGGATAATGATTTAGTTCTTTATTCACAATCCTTATCTGTTTTCAGGCTATCGTTTAAGATTAGACTCGATAAAGAGTCTGGTACAACCAGGGCATGCTTTATCTTTGGTGCAAATGACAAACGACTGATGGATAAAAATAAAAATATCTATGGAGTGGAGAGTAAAAAAAATGAAAGCTACATCGGTCTTGAACTTGACATTTCGAAAATGAATAGTTCCATAAATGGATTGGCTCAGATTAATATTTACAGGAAGGGATATCATCCTGATGATAAGAAAGATAATCCTCTTATTAATCTGCCGGTTCCCCTGGAAATTATAAATGGAAACAATAAATATGAGCCGCATCAGATATATGTCGAGTCGGTCTTCGGTTCAGTAAACTTTTATGTAGACAGAAATGATGCATCGCATAAAATCTCCACGAAAGAAAATTTAAATCAGGATGGTTATCCGTCTTTCTTCCTAAACCCAGTTGGAAGGGGCGGCGATTTTATCAGTTTTCCAATGCTTGCCGATATTGGGTTTTCACTTGAACCAGGTCAAAAGGCGGCTTTCTCAGATGTTGAAGTAAGAAATTTCAGACGTCCATCAAATAAACTTTTTAGTGAAGATCTTAGTTCTAAAATCAGTTATTTGGGAATTTTTTCTGAATTTGTAAATAAGCCGGAGTCAGGATTGAATATTTCTGATCATTCATATCTTGTTGATGGAGGTAAAAAGGGTTCATTTGTAGTTGCAACTCCTGACAGGAACTCGGCACCTATGCTTCGTACAACATTTGACTCCGGAATTAAAAATATTGCCAAAGCGAGATTATATGTTACAAGCCGCGGAATTTATGAGATGTATATCAATGGCAAAAGAGTCGGAAAGGATTATTTTAATCCCGGGCTCACTCAGTACAACAAAACCCACTTTTACCAGACTTATGATGTATTAGAACTAATTCATGGTGGTAAAAATGCAATGGGAGCTCTTTTGGGTGAAGGATGGTGGAGTGGTAACATAACGTATAGTGGCCAAAATTGGAACTTCTTCGGGGACCGTCAGTCTTTGCTTGCAAAATTGGTGATCACTTATTCTGACGGGACAACAAAGATTGTTACGACAAATCCAGAGCATTGGTCTTGTTTTAATAATGGACCCCTCATATATGGAAGTTTTTTCCAGGGCGAGACTTACGATGCATCAAAGGAAAAGTCAATATTAGGTTGGAATACAGTGAATTATGATGATCGTTCATGGAAAAGGGCTGTCAGTGTTTCACTTGAAGGAAATAGTTTCAGTGACAATAATATTCAGGGAACGAATGGTATGGCACCTGTTTTGGATTTCGATAATATGAAGCTTACCGGTCAGCCTGGTGAAAATGCTACGATCGTAAAGGAACTGGATGCGGTGAAAATGGAGGAGGTTCGTCCTGGTGTTTTTGTATATGACATGGGGCAGAATATGGTGGGGTTTCCTCAGATTATTGTTAATAGTGGGATGGCAGGAACAAGGCTTACCCTTCGTTATGCAGAGGTGAAATATCCTGATCTTCCTGAATATAAGGGTAATGTTGGGATGATAATGCTCGAAAATATCCGGGGAGCATTAGCGCAGGATACATATATTCTTAAGGGAGGTAATGAAGTGATTCAACCAAGGTTTACCTTTCATGGATATCGCTTCATTGAGATTACAGGCATCTCAAAACCCTTACCAGTCAAATCAGTCATGGGAAAAGTTGTCAGCTCATTAAAATCATTGGCTTCATCCTATACAACATCCAATCCTAAGGTGAATAAGCTTTGGGAGAATATCACCTGGTCAACCCGGGGGAATTTTCTTTCCATTCCGACGGATTGTCCGCAAAGAAATGAACGAATGGGTTGGAATGGAGATATATCCTTATTTTCAAGAACTGCTACCTATCTTACGAATGCCCCGCAGTTTTTCCGCAGACACATGATTGCTATGGCAGATGTTCAGCGTACCGATGGCCGTTTTACCGATGTGGCCCCTCTTGGCGGCGGATTCGGCGGAATACTTTGGGGGAGTGCAGGAATTACTGTCGCATGGGAATCATTTCAGCAATACGGGGATAAAGTAATGATTGCCGAACATTATGACGCCATGAAGAGGTATCTTTCCTACATTAAAACCCGGATTGACCCAAAAACCGGGATAATCGATGAAGGTCCATTGGGAGACTGGCTCAGTCCTGAAGGAGATAAAAACGATAATACACTGCTTTGGGAAGCCTATTACATTTACGATCTTGAGATGATGGCTAAGATGGCAGATGTTTTAAAAAAGACAGATGATGCAGTAGCATTCAGAAATAGTATGGCCGAAAGGAAAACATACTTTAGTAAAACCTACATCAATGCTGAATCAGGGAAAACCATTAAATCAGACAGACATTTATTTGATAATCAAGTGTCTTATGCAGTTCCGTTGGCTCTAGGTGTATTCAGTGCAAAGGATGAAAAAATCGCAGCTAATTATCTTGTTGAGGCAATAAAAAGAAAAAATACGGACGATAGTGGTGCAATCCTTCCTGAATTTAGTCTGATGACCGGATTTATTGGAACTGCATGGATAAGTAAGGCCCTCTCAGACCACGGCTATACCGAGATAGCATACAGATTACTTCAACAGACTAAATACCCTTCATGGCTTTACTCCGTCGATCAGGGTGCAACAACAATTTGGGAACGTCTTAACTCCTATACAGTTGAAAAAGGATTTGGAGGGAATAACAGCATGAATTCATTCAGTCATTATTCCTTTGGGGCAGTGGGTGCGTGGATGTATAATTATTCACTTGGTATACAGCGTGATGAAAATGAACCCGGATTTAAGCATTTTATCCTGCAACCTTCACCTGATCCAACGGGGCAGATGACTTTTGCAAAAGGTTTTTACGATTCAATGTATGGCCGGATTGAAAGCAGTTGGAAGACAGAGAAAAGAATTTTGATTTATTCTGCAACTGTTCCTCCAAATACATCTGCCACACTTTATTTTCCTACGTCCGATCCCCAAAAAATAACTGAAGGAGGGAAAAATATATCACTTTCAAAGGGTGTGAAGTTTGTCCGGATGGAAAAAGGGAAGACAGTTTATGAGATACAGTCTGGACATTATGAGTTTAAAATTCTTAATATTGAGCCATCAATTAATCCCTTGCTATAAAAATTGACTTTTGATGAAGCAAATTACATTATTGTTAGTTACACTTATATTGATCCTGGTTGCAGCTCCTTCAAATGGATATCCTGCAATGGACAGTAAGAAAAATGAGGAAAGATCGGTATACCTTTCGCTTTCGGGTCAGATCATATCCGATAAAAATCAAATTAAGGCTAACAGGCTGGTAAATGCTCCGATGTGGCATTTGACTTTTACACAATCCAAACCTAATCGGGGTACCATTTTGATTTTTTCTGGAATTGCAGCTGAGCTATCAAAGCCAGTAAGTGAAAACCTAATGTTGATAAGCTTTCTGAATTTACTGGGATTTGATGTTGCAAATCTGGAATATTCACAGGCTATAAATCAGGATGTCACTCTGGTAACTTTCCTGCAAGCATTAAAGGCAATACGTATTAATTCTGGCAAGATTGGATTGTCAGGTGGTCATTTTAGTATTTTGGGTCTGGATTCAGGTGGTGAGCCGGCTGCCAGAATGGTCCAAAAACTTGGAAATGATGAACAGCCGGAAAATCTGATTCTTGTCAATCCTTCCCGTATGGATGAAACTCTCCCCGGAACAGTATTTCCGATAGTGATGCCGCCTCACAGGCTAAAGGGAAGATTGCTTTGTATGTTTGATGAGGAAGGTAAAAGGGAATGGATCAGAGCAGCTCAGGAATACACAAAAACATGGATAGGATATGGTGGGCAGGGTGCCTTTAATCTGACTGTAAATGAGACAATTGTTAATACAAAGGGTAAAATCCTGTCGGATAATAACCGTGGACTTTCGGAGGTACTTAAGGCCTTTTTAGAAACGAAAGGCAAAACTGTCTCAACAATTACAAATCCGGCAGCCGTCCCTGTCAAAGGGGATAGTTATGATCGTCACGCGCAAAAGCTCGCAATAGTCGCAAAAGAGAAATACGATTTGATAATGATTGGTAATTCAATTACGAATAATTTTGAGAAGCCTGAATATCAAGCCGTTTGGAAACAGTTTTTCGAACCCCGAAAGGCTCTTAATCTTGGCTATTCAGGATATCGAACTGAAAATTTGATTTGGAATATTCAAAATGGAGAGCTTAAAGGACAATCCCCTAAAGTTATTGTTCTCGAAATTGGCACAAATAACATAGATGAGAAGAATTATCCAACACGACATACAGCGGGACAACTTGCAGGAGGAATTAAGGCAATTGTTAAATTATTACGTGAAAAATGTCCTGATTCAAGGATAATTGTATTACGATGTTTCCCTGGATGCTATGGTGGGCCGAATCCAACGTCTCACCGCGCCATTCTCGAACGGGCTTCTGATTTGGTTTCCAAACTTACCGATGGGAAACATGTTTTCTATTGTGATGTAAACCATGTTTTTCTTAATCTGGATGGTTCAATTAATCACGAAATGATGCCCGATTGGTTGCATCCAAGTCCGGAAGGTGCGAAACGTTGGGCTCAGGCAATGGAGCCTTTACTTTCAAAGTTAATGGGCGATAAATCCCTTGACAATGAAATTCCTGCTAATTCGGCTATTGTACCCGTTTCAAAACTGGAGGAGGATAGTTACAATTGGTGGAATCGTCATGCAGAAATATTACAGATCAAAGATTCTTTAAATCCTGAAATCGTTCTCATTGGTAATTCGATAACCCATTTTTGGGGTGGGTTACCACAAGTCAGAAATGCAGACGGAAAGCCAAGGCTTCCCAACGGGCCTAAAACATGGGCTTCATTATTTGGAAAATACCGGGTTTTAAATCTTGGATTTGGATGGGACCGTACTCAAAATGTTTTATGGAGGCTGGATAACGGTGAGTTGGACGGGCTTCATCCTAAAAATGTGATTATTTCAATTGGAACAAACAATACAAGTCAGACTGTAAATGCAAGGATAAATACTGCAGAAGAGATTGTTGAAGGGATTCGTGCTGTATGTCTGCGTGTACGATCAAAGGTGCCAGGGACTAAAATAATTCTTATGGCTGTTTTCCCCCGCGAACAAATGCCTGACAATCCCCGAAGAATTCTGATTAATGAGATCAATCATAAGCTTGAGATTTTTGCAAAAGAGACCGGCATAACTCTTTTGGATATTGGTCCAAAGATACTCTCTCCTGATGGAACGATTTCAAAGGAAATACTGGGTGATTTTTGTCATCCTACTGAGAAGGGTTACCAGATATGGGCAGATGCGATAAGATCCTTGATTTCAAATCCCTGATATTAATTTCTTTTCTAATTGTATTCAAATTAACGATGAAAAATAAGGATTAATAGCCAGGAATTTTGTAAATTGAAAGAGATTTGCCAGGTCATATTAGTAACCAGATGTCAACTGAAGAAAATCGTGTTATAACGCCAGACGAAACAATCATCGATCGGATTTATCTGATCAGAGGTCAGAAAGTGATGCTCGACAGAGATCTGGCGTCAATATTTTGCATAAAAGCAATAAGGCTAAGGGAACAAGTTAAAAGAAATCCTGATAAATTTCCTGCACATTTTATGTTCCAGCTTAATGATTTAGAAGTAGATTTCATGGTATCGCAAAAAGCGATACCATCGAAACAGCATCTTGGTGGATCTTTGCCCTTTGTTTTTTCTGAATATGGGTTATTCAATACTTCGGTAAATTTTAAGCGGCAATTTTGCCATAATTGAGTAGTTCTTTGACAATTTTTTGATTTTTTGGTGTGTTTGGGTTTATAGCAAACATGCACAT
>CAINLJ010000020.1 GCA_903850335.1 uncultured Bacteroidia bacterium
ATATACCCGGCATCCTTAACCGGACTCGTTGGAAATTCCTTCTTCCAGAACCACTGTTTATTCACCGGCAGGCAAGACATCGATGGTAAAAGGTTGCTCTCCTTATCCATCTTTTCACCAGCATTTTGTTCATAAGACTTAATATCGCTGTAAAACATCGCAGACGAAGGATATTTGGAAGCATTCAAATCCATAATAAGACAATTAGGCTGCAATGATTTGATCAGCAAATAAATATCTTCAAAGGGGATTTCGTCATAGCTGATCCGGGCCCAGGGAGATTCCCAACCATCAATAAACAGCGCCGTAATTTCGCCGTAATTGCTAAATAATTCCCTGATTTGCTCCTTAACCATCTCAACATGTTTTTGGGTTATATGACCTGGGCGCAGAAAGTGATGGGTATCCAGAATGGAATAATAGAGCATTACCTTTAGTCCCCTGGCACGGAATGCATCGGCATATTCCTTCACAATATCTCTTTTAACAGGACTGTTCATCACGTTGTAACCAGTAGATTTCGTGTCCCAAAGACAAAATCCGCTATGATGCTTTGTTGTCAGACAGCCATAACTCATATTGGCCGATTTTGCTGCTTCAGCCCATTGATTACAATCCAGTTTAGTCGGATTAAAAGCAGATACCGGAGTATCATGATCCGGCCAGTCATCGGTTGAAAATGTTGGAATATTAAAATGGATAAACATCCCAAACCTTAAATCTGCAAATTCCTGTTGAGCTGCAGTCAATGATTTTTGGGCATAACTACTAAAGCATAGAAAAACTAAAAACAGAAATGTTATTTTTTTTCTCATGATGGTTAATCTGTATTTTTTAAAATTTTTCATTCTTTCATTATTGCCTTTCGTACACCTTAACCCAGTCAACTTCCATCTGAAGCGGCAGTTCTTTAGGATCTATTGAGCCAGCCCATCCTCCCAAGGCCTGATTCAGGATGATATAGTATGGTTTATCAAATGTCCACTGACCTGGTTTATCGGTTTGGATTTTTGGATAAGAGAAGGTGCACTTCCCGTTTATCGTAAGATCAAGCCTCTTAGGGGACCATTCGAGTCCGAAAACATTAAATTGCCCGATTTTAAATGGTGCAACTGCAGAATGAGGCGGATTGTCCTTAAACCCAAGCTTGAGGGTGTAATGAGAGTGTATTGTCTGATAAAAAATGCTGTCATGGTTCAGGTGCTCCATAATATCAATTTCTCCGTATAGGGGCTGGTCCTTTTCGGGTAGTAACCAGATCGCCGGCCATGAACCCTTTCCTGCACCAAGCTTGGCCCGAACCTCAATTTTGCCGTATAAAAAGGAAAACTTTCCCTGTGACCGGATGCCTCCCGTCGTATATTTTGAGGTATCTTTCGGATTCGTGTTCACCTGAGCCCGAAGGATAAGCTTACCATCTTTGACGTAACTATCCTTATTTGTATTGGTCATATACCTGTAACAACCTCCTGAAGCTGGTATGTAAGACCATTTTGTAGAATCCGGACTACCATTTTTGCTGAAATTATCTACCCAGACTAATTTCCAGTTTCTTGCAGTTTTATTCTCTTGAGCCAAAGACAGCAATGAAAGCCCTGAAATGGCTATTGCAAATAATATTTGTTTCATAATGCCTTAAATAGTGTTAATAATCAGATTCTTAACTTACCTTAAATTTATTTTATGATTTCAACAGGCGACTTATACAAGCCCAGCTCACTGATTGTTGGATTTAATCGGGAACCCTCAATGAAGAGCCTGAAATCTTTCGCCGTAACTGGATGAAAACGAACCAGTCTTTTGTATCCCACTGTAGTTCCTTTTCCGGCTTCCTTCCATATTTCGCCATCCCTGTATTCGAGTTTAAACTTTTCGATACGCTGACCGATGGAGATATTTTCCTGAAGACAAAGCACATCAATGGTTTGTGGTTTTGGAAGATTAATGGTTATGGTTCCCGTTTCCTTTTCCCCTTTTGTAGTCCAAAAGGTTTTCATCTGATTGTCAATTATTCCCTTTGTCCCGGTTCCATCTGAACTGATATTTGCATCAGAGGCATAATTTATGGAATACATCTTATCCAGCAGTTTCTTCAACCCTTTGATTGCCTTTACATCATTCCCGTGGAGTAATCCCCGTCTGTCGGGTGGAATATTTAATAACAGGACACTGTTATACCCAACGGAACTGAAGTAGATATCCAAAAGCTTTCCAGGGGATTTAACCTCATTGTCCTGTTTCGAATGGTAAAACCACCCTGGCCGGATAGACACATCTGTTTCTGCAGGATACCAGATCAACCCTGTCGCATCTTTTATTTTTTGGCGCGATCCGAGATCGTCCTTTTGATAATCAATTGCGGGAATAATATTCACGTTTGACTGAGATGCTTCGGTAATCTTTTTTTGATCCGTCGAATTTATCGGAAGTACACTCCATTCTGATTCACGTCCATAACCACTTTCGGTTCCGACCCAGCGAATATCAGGACCTACTATGGCAATCAATGCATCAGGTGCCAGAGTTCGAATGCATTTGTAGCAAGCATCCCAATCGTAGATTTGCTTCTTGCCGTTTGGCCCTTCACCGCAGGCACCATCAAACCATACCTCATCCACTTTTCCATAATTACTAAGCAATTCAGTGAGTTCATTGACAAATATTTCATTGTACTTGGGAGAATCGCCATAGGATGGATTATTCCTGTCCCAGGGTGAAAGATAGACTCCAAATCCTACCCCAAGTTCATGACAGGCATCGGCCACCTCCCTGACAACATCACCTTTACCACCTTTCCAAAGACTGTTTTTCACAGAATGTTCAGTATATTTTGTTGGCCAAAGACAAAATCCGTCATGGTGCTTAGCGGTTAGGATCACCTGCTTTAAGCCACCTTCCTTACAGGCTTTTACCCACTGACGGGCATCCAGATCAGAAGGATTAAAAACTTTTGGATCTTCAGTTCCTTCCCCCCATTCCCTGTCAGTAAACGTATTGACACCAAAATGAAAGAAGGCCGTCATTTCAAGTTTTTGCCAGCGTAATTGTTGCACAGATGGAGAAACATTAGCGGCAACACGGATAAGTTCCGCTTCTGTGGCATTGGGATTAACTTGTCCGAAATTTTTTTGTGCCGGTTGTTGGGCATTTAGATTACCAATAAAAAGCAATGTG
Source organism: uncultured Bacteroidia bacterium (assembly GCA_903850335.1). Taxonomy (GTDB): domain Bacteria; phylum Bacteroidota; class Bacteroidia; order Bacteroidales; family Prolixibacteraceae; genus JAAFHB01. The sequence goes on from CAINLJ010000020.1 coordinate 3,175, forward strand.
ATTAAGAATAACAGGAATCTCATAAATGATAGTTTTGTTTGGGAAATTGTAATTGTTCTTTGTCATTGAAATGCAAAGATGGCTGATTTTCCGCCTATAATCAATCAGTATATTGACATAATTTGAGGATTTTTGACTTCGCGACGTTTCGGAAGGGTAAGCAAATAATATAAATCCGATCAAGCTTTCCCAAATCGATGACCATATTGTCATTCAAACCACTGTTGCATAAGACAAATAGCTCCTATGTAATTTAAACGGTAAATAAAACCCTATTTTTCTTCATCTTAACCTTCATAGCCCGGATTCCACGCAACATCAAACCTTATTAACCTTTGATAACCATGGATCAGGTACTTTTCTGGTGGTTGGGCCTCATTTCGTCCGAAATATGTTTTGTGCTTTTGCCGGCCTTTGTCCGCGGACGCTTTCCGTACGTTTATCTTTTCCCCCGGGTTGCGGACGAACCTTACCCGGGGCTACCATCCGTCTGACGGATCACCCGGACAGGGTAGATAATGGTAGATTTAACGATTATCCTGCTCTTCCGTGGCTATAATTTGGTTTTTCAAGAGTTACAGTTGCTGTATCAAAAGTCTCTTACCGCCGGGTTAAATAGTGGAAACTGAGTTTTTTGCAGAGTTAATAAACAATTATACAATACTTTGCGGTTCTCGGCGTTTAACTTTACGGCCTCCTATATAATTCTTTTTAATTGCTTGATATTGCTTGAAAAAGTTCTG
>CAINLJ010000021.1 GCA_903850335.1 uncultured Bacteroidia bacterium
AACGGCACCCAGGCGATTTTTATCAATATAGGGCTCCTTCGAAAGCGTATCGATGGCCGTAAGATAATCTTTCATATTCTGACCACCATAATCTCCGGAAATCTGCTCGTTCCAAGCTTGACCGAAACCCGGTAAGCCCCGCCGGTTTGGAGCAACAATTATGTAATCATTAGCTGCCATCATCTGGAAATTCCAACGATACGACCAAAATTGACTCACTGTGCTCTGTGGTCCGCCTTCACAATACAATAAGGCGGGATATTTCTTAGAAGCATCAAAATGAGGAGGATATATTACCCATACCTGCATTTTCTTTTTATCTGTAGTAGTAATCCAGCGACTCTCTACCTTACCGAATGTAAGCTGATCCATCAAACCCTTTGTAACCGTAGTGATCGGTTCGTCCTTACCGGTTACAGGATCAACACGATAAATTTCAGCGGGGTGCGACATGGAGACCCTGGTGGCCACGAGAGAATTATTTGCAACAAAAACTTCCTGATAGTCGTGTACTCCATTTGTGATCCTGCTGATCTTTCCATCTGCGAGATCGAGTCTGAATATCTCGTCGGTGCCATGTATATCAGAGATAAACCAGATCGATTTACTGTCTTTGCTCCAGGTGAGACCCTTTACATTCTGGTCAAATGAAACAGTAAAATCCTTTTTGGTACCTGTCTTCAGATCAGCAATGAAAAGCCTGTTCTTGTCGGCTTCGTATCCGTCACGCTCCATGCTTTCCCAGGCAATCATTTGTCCATCCGGCGAATAAACGGGATTTAGATCATACCCCATCATCCCCTCGGTGAAATTGGTTGTTTTTCCCGTTTCCGGATTGTACAAATAAATATCTGAATTTGTTGAAGTAGCATATGCCAAGCCTGTTTTCTTTTTGCAGGAATAAGCTATTGTTTTCCCGTCGGGGCTCCAGGTTATCTGCTCGATACCACCCATCGGTTTTATTGGAGAATCGTAGCGTTCATCCAGCAAAATGTCCTTATCTCCCGTTAATCCATTATCAGTGTAACTTGCGACAAAAATATGCTGGTAAGTATAATCATGCCAGCTATCCCAGTGACGATACATCAGATCCGTTTCAAGGCGGGCATTTGCGAGTGGGAGATCAGGAAAAAGATCATGGATATCTTTGTCAAGCTTAACAGATTTGATATAGATAATATTTTTACAATCAGGCGAATATTTAAATCCGGATATTCCATCTGCAATTTTAGAAATTTGAACCTGACCGGAACCATCGGGATTCATCTCCCACAATTGTGAGTCACCGGATTTTGACGAGATATATCCTATTTTTTTTCCATCGGGACGCCATTGCTCCTCACTCTCCTTTTCAGCAGTATCAGTAAGTTTTTTTGCGTCCCCGCCTGAAACAGGGATTACATATAAATCACGGTAGGATTTATTTTCTGCAATGTTAAAAAAGGTAACTCCATAAAGGACCGATTTACCATCCGGTGAGATCTGGGTCCCTCCTACCCTTCCAAATGACCAGAGCACCTCGGGGGTCATGATGTCCGATGACAGTTTGGGTGTCACCGGATTGTAATTACTTTTTTCAGGGGCAGGTTTTTCATTTTTCATGCACGACAAAAATAGGGATAGAATCAGAAAGCATAGTGGCAGGATTTTCATAATATCAGATTTTATTCCTGCAAATGTAATGGATTTAGATAAAGTGCAATAAAAATATTTGGATTTAGCTGAATGTTGGTTCTGACAAAGAAATATCTCCTATTTATAACTGAATGTCAGTGGCATATCAATATGGCGACCATCATAATTAGTATACCTGATAATAAATTTAGTTTCAGTTTTTCCGGTTAACTTTAAATAGTCCAGTCTAAAGCTGACATAAGCAGATGCTGGAAAATCCTTCCTGTCACCTCTTGCATTATGACGCAACTCAAGTACAAACGGATTATTGATTCCATTCCCTTCTCCGTTATCAATCAG
>CAINLJ010000022.1 GCA_903850335.1 uncultured Bacteroidia bacterium
AGGAGTCAACGAGACGAAGGGGCGAAGGGGCGAAGGGGCGAAGGGGACGATGGGGCGAAGGGGACGATGGGGCGACGGAGCGAGTCAGGGGCGAGGACGAGCCTAGGAGTCAACGAGACGAAGGGGCGAGGGGGCGAAGGGGCGAAGGGGCTTCATAATCCTGATTTTAGTTTACTTTTTCTGTAAACCTATTTTAGGACTAGACAACCAGACAACAAGTCGTTCCCTCGTTAAGTCGTTAAGTCGTCCCGTCGTAAAGTCGTCCCGTCCATTCGTCTTCGTTCCGTTGTTCACTACCAATGACCTGCCCGGCAACCTGAAATGCAAGGTCTGCCTCAAATCCATGCCCCTGTGCAAAAACTGCAAGCTTCCCCTTGCGTTCATAATCAGTGATCCCTTTGACCGATTTAATTTTTGATTTTAGCAGATCGGAAAGAACTTTTTTATAAAAATCTTCATCAATGCTGCCTAACGCTTTCCTGATCAGCTCCTCAGGAATCTGCTTTTGCCTCAACATGTAGATCAGCTTAACCCTTCCCCATTTATTAAACCTTAATTTATCATTGATATAGAATTCGACAAAACGTTCCTCATTCAAAAATCGTTCGCTGACAAGGTAATCTATTGCTCCAGTTATCTCTTCCTCCTGAAGTTCCCAAAACCTAAGTTTTGCCACAACATCCGAACGACAGCGTTCAGACTGACTACAATAAGCCATAGCTCTTGTCAGCGCCTGCCTGTAATGAATAGTTCCATCCATTTTAATGAGTCAAAATATATAAAGTCACTATATTCCAATCGTTCCCCGGCCTCAAGGCACATTATTTCAGTTTTTCAATCCTTCTAACCGCTAATTTTGAGCTAATCATTGTAATTGGTAATCCGGTTCCGGGAACAGTGGAAGCCCCGACATAGAAGACATTCCTGTAAACCTCATCAACATTGGCAGGACGAAAGGCCCCAATCTGCATCATCTTGTGAGAGAGTCCCAGACCACTGCCGCGATGAAGATTAAACTGATCTTGCCAGTCCACCGGTGAATAACTCGTCCGAGAGATTATATCCGGAAATATGTCCTGCCCGATCCGAGCCGAAAAGTCCGAAAGAATACTATTTACGATTTCATCCTTATCCTCCCAGCTTTTCTTAAACCTTAAGTCCGGAACAGGACAAACGAAAAATAGCGATTCACATCCTTCCGGTGCGCAGTCCGGATTGTTCCGTGAGAGAACATTTACATAATAATATGGTTTCTGTATGGTTCCGGTTGATTGAAAAATCTTATTGGCATAATCCTTGAAGTTATCACCAAGAAAATAGTTATGATGCTCGACCTGAGGAAGTTTACACTTTAGTCCAATATAAATAGTCAGCGGACCCATCGTCCATTCCATCTTATCTAGTTTCGCTTCGGAATATTTCGGACGCTTAAATATCTTACCCCGGAAAGAAGCCGCGTCACTGTTAACAACAAAAATATCACTGTACCATTGGCGGCCATTCTGATCAACAAGTGCTTCAAGTTTCCTGCCTGTTGAAATAAAATCAACTATTTCTGTATTATAAGTGATCTTCACATTCTCTTTTTCAAGCTCAGCTAAAATGCCTTCAACAATTTTGTACATTCCCCCTTCCACATTATAATATCCATCATGCTGAAACTCAGTGTAAGAGAGTAAAGTATATACGGCAGGAGTATCGAATGGAGTTCTCCCCAGAAAGAACGCAACAAGTGAAATGATTTCACGGGCATCATCCGAAGAGAAGTATCTGCATACCTGCTGCCAGAAATTCCTGAAAAGTACAGGCAGATGAACCGGATTGACTTTCATAAGTGTTATCAGGTAAGCCAGCACAGAATTATAGTTTTCCTTAATCACGATATCAACCGTATCATCAAAAAGCGCTTTCCCGTTTTTAAGGTATTTCTGCATCTTGATTTCAAAATCCGGTTCGACTTCCTTAAATTGTTCGGCCAGCTTATGAATATCTTTATACAACTTGTAGGTTTTTGGGCTTCGGCTGAAATTCACAGTGTATAAAGGATCCAATTCAACATATTTAAATGGGACCTTAATATTACAGTCTTTGGCAAATTCCTCAAATTCATACGACATACTGAAGAAACTCGGCCCGGTGTCGAAGGTGAAGCCATCTATCTTAAGCTGATTAAGCCTGCCTCCTGCCTGGCTGTTCTTTTCGAGAATCTCAACCTGATAACCTTTTTTTGCCAATCTTAGCGCTGTAGCCAAACCACCAATACCGGCACCTGTTATAAGAACACTTTTACCCATTTTCGTTAATTTAATTTCTTTGTTAGCTGAGGATACAATTCATCCTTTACCCATTTGTAATCCGGTTCAATCTTTAAAATATATTCATACATTGTTTTTGCATTCAATTTATCATCAACCAATTCATAAGCCTGAGCTATTGTTGTTAAGAGGCTGAGATAATTCCAGTTTTTACTTGTCTCCAAACTACTTTTCTCCATGAGTACTTTTGCTTTTAAAAAGTTTTTCAGTGCTTCGAATCTGGAACCTCCAACGAGTCCCGGGGCATGGAACAGCACATTACCCATCTGAATATATCCAAAGTAATCCTCAGGATCATACTCCAAAGCCTCTTTTGCCGCAGCAAAGCTTCTGGGTCCTATAAAAGGTGCCGCGAAAACATTTAGCCCAATATGAAACCCACAGAACGCAGATTTGTATCCGGAGATTCTTGATGGGAGATATTTCTGATCTTCGAGTATCTGCAGGTTGTCTTCCGCTTGTTTAAGATAAGTATGAGCCTCGTTTTTTTTATTGTTTCCAATACACCAGGCGATATATCCATACTGATAATTAACTAGTTCGAGCAATTGCATATTGTTTTTTCCGGTATTGCTTTCCATACGATCAATTATCTCCTTCCAGACAGGCATTTTATTCGTAAGATAAGCATTATAAATATCCTGCTTCTCAGAACCCATGAGATCCATGAAAAGCAAAAGAAGTGTGATTGTCAGGATGCTAAATTTCGTCCTTTCCATTGATGGCTTTTTGAGTATTTCCGTTTTAACGATTTGAAAATGAGAAGACCAATTACAAGTTGATGTGGTATGATAAACAGAACATTCATAAGAATGCTTTGTCTGCTCACAAGAGAAACAATAACCCTTGTCAGGAATAGTACTAAAAGGTAAAGTAAGAAAATATTAAGTGGTAAAGAGATAAAAACAGGCATAAATCCTAAGCTTGTAATGACCCAGAAAAGAATTGCCAATAGTGTCGAATCACCAAAAAAAGCGGTGATATTCTTCGAAAACCCATTTATTGCGTCATTGAAACTGGTGTACATCCTGCATTGTATCGAATTATCACCCGAAAGACAAGCCACATTGATCTTCATTTTTTTAAAAAACTGTGCAATTGCGATATCTTCAGCCTTGTTACCCTTGAAGTGGTTGTGAGGCAGCGTTTTCAGATAGTTTTGCTTTTCAAACAGCATAAATTGACCATTGGCAGCAGACAGGGAGGCGAATCGGGATTGCTGTACAAGCGGTAGCGGAAGAAGTGTAAGCAGGATATAATTCATTATGGGGACTGTCAATCTCTCTCCGGTAGTTCGTAAAATCTGAAGCGGGAATATTGAAAGTAATCCTAATTTATTTCTTTTTGCATAATCTGTAGCTGAACCTATAATCGAATTTCCAATCCGCACATCTGCATCCATGAAAAGGAGAAAATCACCCTTGGCAAGCAAAGCCATTGAATGACATGCAAAGTTCTTCCCAAGCCATCCTTCAGGCAGATTATCAGAACCAACCAATTTTATCCGTTTATCTATTCCAGCCATTTCCCTGACAATACTGGGTGTCAGGTCATCCGACTGATCGTCAAAAACAATAATCTCAAGATTTCTATAGGATTGCCCTATTAAATCGGATAGAATAACCCTAATGTTTTGTTCTTCATTCCTGGCAGGGATCAGGACAGATATAAGATGTACATCACGTAATCCGTTTTCCTTTAACTTCGCTTTAAAGACTAAATTGACAATAGCGACAGATAACTGCAAAATTGCAAACACAAGAACAACTATTGCAAGTGCATACATCAGTTATTTGATTTTAAGGCATTTTCGTTGATAGAATCTTTAAAGAAAAGATTATAAGCCTCCTGTAAAGATGATGAATCAAATTTATCCCCTGTATATTCAGCGAAATAAAAATAAAGTCCGGGTCTCCGGTCGGAGAAGTAATTGATCAGGTTCGCTGCAAAAAGAATTTGCACTTGACCGCCTTTATTTGCGATAATCCGTCCAACGCCTGATTCAAACCTGAATGAGGTTGTATATACAGATTCAATCTTTCCCTGAGGGAAAAGCAGCACCATATTTTTATGATTTTTAAGTAGTTCTGACGTATATTTCAAAGATTCAAGAATGCTCCGTGATCCTTTTTGTACCGAATAACCACCTACCCGATTTGGATAGGAGAATTTTCTGATCTGCTGTTCAAGCATCATAAAATGAAACTTCCTTTTTATAACATTTACATTCAAATACATTGCTAAAATGCCATCCCACCAGCTGAAATGATTTGCAATCAATAGAACTGGCAGATTCCGGTCTTTAAATTCTCCTGAGATTTCAATGCGCCCGAAATGTCTGTGAATAGCCCAGACAGCATAGTATCTAAAAAGCGGATAAAAGAATTTGTGATGTCTTGCCTTGATAAGCATAAAATTTATTTTACAAGTAGCAATACTCCAATAAAAAAAAGGAACTGACAAATAAATACGGTTGCCGCAACTGGATTTATCGTTTTTACCTTCATTAATTTTAAGACTGCCTGAAAACCTATAGCAATAATAAACCAGGCCACAAAGTTTTGCGTAGGAATCGTATTTGCTTTCCAGCTCCACATATCAAGCAAAGGTGCTACCTGCTCCAGCACCATATCGTAAATTACCATTAATGCTGATGCCAGAAGAATCTGAACCTTTACAGACCAATTGGTCAATTCCAAAATTGAGGAGCTGCAATAGACGAGCATGACCCAGTTGACTCCGATCATCAGTGGTGTACCTAAAATTTTAAACCCCAGACCGTGACCATATAAATATTCACCAAAAGGGAAATGCAGATTGACCCCGCAAACTTCAATCAGAAAACTAAGAATGAAAATCGAAATAAATATGAACTGGTCTCTCCTGAATGAATAAGTG
>CAINLJ010000023.1 GCA_903850335.1 uncultured Bacteroidia bacterium
CGCTGTACCTTTGGTGCATAGCCCATCGTGTATTCTACAAATATTATCAGTGCTCTGCACCTCTGTCTCTTTGGTAACAAAACTTCTGCAAATCGCTGTTTATGAAATAAAAATTCAATTTTATACCTTTCCCCACAACTTTTTCATCTGATCCGTTATTTACAGGTAACTCCTACAGAGTTGACCTGAGATTGGATAAATTCTCACATCACATTTGCGACTCCAGCATAGTTGACCTGAATTTGGCAGAGTTCAATTCTAAAACTATGCAACTTCTGTATAGTTGTTCTCCGTCCTACTCTGTAAGAGTTTTCCGTAAATAACCCCTGGTGCAAACCAGGGGATAAATGTGACGAAGTAAACCCTAAAACCCTGTCGGGGTTTCCTACAGACAAATACAAATCTCAATAATACAGTACGTTATGATATATTAGTATCGGGCAATTAAGAATTACATTTGGATTACCTTGATCCTCTGGTTGAAACCAGAGATTATTTAAAGGCAGCTATTACAGGGTTTTTGCTTAACTCAGCATTTTCCGGACCGGACGATATGCAAATGCTTCAATTCTTTTCTTTCCGTATTTAGTCATTATGGGATTTATAATCTTTACAATTATGGATTTCAGGATACTTTATGTACTTTTAATTCAACTTTAATGAGTATCACATGCAGAAAATGTTTCAGCCCATTGGTGTTTTCGATTCCGGATACGGTGGATTAACTATCCTGAAATCGATTGTTGAGAAATTGCCACAATACGATTATATATATTTAGGCGATAATGCCAGGAATCCTTACGGATCACGTTCATTTGATGTGGTTTACCAATATACCCGTGAAGCGGTAATGAAGCTTTTTTCAATGGGATGTAACCTTGTTATTCTTGCTTGTAATACTGCTTCTGCAAAGGCATTGCGGACTATTCAGCAAAATGATCTGCCATTCTTTGATCCATCCAGACGAGTTTTAGGCGTGATCAGACCCAGCGTAGAGAAGGTGCCGTTTTATACCGAAAACGGTCATGTCGGCATTCTGGGAACTGCAGGAACGGTTCTTTCAGAATCCTATCCATTGGAAATTGCCAAATTATATGATGACCATCTCATTGTAACGCAGGAAGCATGCCCTATGTGGGTGCCGCTTGTTGAAAATGGTGAGGTTAATAACCCGGCAGCAGATTATTTTGTCCAGAAAAACCTGACTAACCTGTTTCGAAAAGATCCGGATATCGATACAGTGATCTTAGGGTGCACCCATTATCCGTTACTAATCCCTGCTATCCTAAAATTCCTGCCCAATGGGGTTAAAATACTGGATCAGGGACCAGTAATAGCTGATAGCCTGAAGGATTATTTGTCCAGACACCCGGAGATTGATCAAAAATGCTCAAAGTATAGTACTTTACAATTTCTCACAACCGAATCGGTGAATAATTTTGAGCCATTGGCTGGTCTGTTTTTTGGAAAGACCTTAAAAGCTCAGAAAATAGCCCTATAACCTATTATTGTTATTTCAGACCGTTTAAAGCAATCATGCCAGCCAGCCACCTGAAATTATGGCAACCTATACCCTCATTGTTTTTCAGTCCGGGCGAGGCTTTATGGGATCAGATAAAAAAGTTGTGGACATTAATTTTCTTTAAACGATTTGATAGAAAATGCTTTTAAAAAATATTCAAATTAGGTATAGCGTACCGTATTACCTTTAAATATGGCTAATACCTAAACACAATGCTATGTTCACCTGGTATTTTCAGATGATGTATCTAATTGGGAATAATATGATATTCCGGTACGCTGTACCTTTGGTGCATATCCCATCGTATATCCTACAAATATAATCGGTGCTCTGCACCTCTGTCTCTTTGGTAACAAGGCTTCTGCAAATCGCTGTTTATGAAATAAAAATTCAATTTTATACCTTTCCCCACAACTTTTTCATCTGATCCGCTTTATGTCGCACTCGGAGTCATAGACGCATACCCTCAAAGTATTGTATGACTCATTCCGCCTGATGTCCATGATGAGTTCCTCTGTCGCGATGCCTGAAGATTTTTTTCTTGTTTGGACTTCCCGTCTTCGCAGCATTGGGTGTTCTTCCCGCTGGTCTTCTGCCAAACTGTCGTCCAACTATAGGGTTGTAAACAGGAGCCTCACTAAATTCCGGTGGAAGTGGAATTTTAATGATGTCGCGTTCAATTAAATCCTCGATCCGTTTAAAGTTGTGCTGGTCAAGATCCGAGATTAGCGTAATTGCAACTCCTGAACTCTGGGCCCTGGCCGTTCTTCCGATACGATGGACATAATCTTCAGGATCGCGCGGAACGTCATAATTCATGACCATATCAATACCGTCGATATCAATTCCGCGTGCAACAATATCAGTAGCTACCAAAACCTGAGTCTCCCTGTTTTTAAATCGAAGCATAACCTCTTCACGCTCTTTTTGATCCAAATCTGACAGCATCCCATCAGTCTTGAATCCCATTCTTCTCAGATCACGAACAAGTCCGTTAACATTGATCTTCCGTGATGTAAAAATGATCACACTCTTGTAATCGGTCTTACCCTTCAACAGCGATTTTACAAGGGCTACCTTCTGATTTTCGTAAACCATGTACGCAGCCTGTATGATATTCTCTGCCGGCTTGGAAATTGCAATATTTACACTTTCCGGATTACGCAGTATTCCTTCGGCCAATTTACGGATCTTAGGTGGCATTGTTGCCGAGAACATCAGTGTTTGACGGTTTACCGGTAATTCGCGAACGATGCGCATAATATCGTCAAAAAATCCCATATCAAGCATCCGGTCTGCCTCGTCAAGAATAAGGTGCTTAATAGTGCTGAAATCAGAATATTTCAGGTTTATATGAGACAGCAACCTACCTGGTGTGGCAACAATAATATCTGCACCCTGCACAAGTGCTGCTTTTTGCTGATCGAATGCTGCACCTTCGCCACCCCCATACACGGCAAGAGAAGTAGCTCCTGAGAAATATGAAAATCCTTCGATCTGCTGATCGATCTGTAGCACTAATTCCCGCGTTGGGGCAATAATAAGCGTATTTATTCCTTGTCCCGGGTTAGCCGTGATTCGATTTAATACAGGCAGCAAATAAGCAGCTGTTTTACCTGTACCTGTTTGAGCGCAGGCGATCAGGTCTCTTCCATTCCAGATAACCGGCATTGCCAGTTCCTGTACCGGAGTACATTCCTCGAAACCCATGGATTCAAGACCTTCCATGATCTCAGGGACAAAATCAAACTCTCTAAATTTCAATTTTTTATAGATTTAAATGAAAATCATTATCTTATTCAACATACAAAACTAATCCTTTAAGGTATTCCCCTTCAGGATGATAGATATTAATCGGGTGATCCCCGGGCTGTGATAGCTGGTGCAGAATCCTTACCTTACGTTTGGATATGGCTGCTGCCGAAAATACAGCTTCACGAAAATTCGTCTTCGTAACCACCTGCGAACAGGAGAAGGTAAATAAAATTCCTCCCGGACGTATTTGCTGGAAGGCCTTTGTATTCAATTTTTTATATCCCTGCAGTGCCTGATTAAGCACATTTTTATGCTTTGCAAAGGCCGGAGGATCAAGAATTATCAGATCATATTTATCCTGAATATCCCGCATAAAATCAAAAGCATCAGCTGTGAATGCTTCATGACGTTTATCACCCGGAAAGTTAAGCTCCACATTTGCATTTGTCAGCTCAATAGCCTTTGCAGAAGAGTCGACTGAATGAACAAGACTTGCTCCGCCTTGCATTGCTGAGAATGAAAAGCCTCCAGTATAGCAAAACATGTTAAGAACATTCTTACCGAAGGAATATTCACTAAGAAGTTTCCTGTTTTCACGCTGATCAACAAAGAAACCTGTCTTCTGTCCTTCCTCCCAATCGACAAGAAACCGGTTTCCGTATTCCATCACTTCAAAGGTGGTTTTTTCACCGAATAAATATCCGTCAACAGGTTCAATTGCAGCTTTATATGGCAATGTTTTTGAACTTTTGTCATAAATAGCCTTAACCTGATCGTTGAGCACGGCTTTTATAGCCTGAGCAAGAAGATCCCGAATCAGCCACATTCCCACAGTGTGTGCTTGTATTACAACGGTTCCGTTATAGTAGTCGACGATTAATCCGGGCAATCCATCACCCTCACCGTGAATAAGTCTGAAGACGTTGGTTTCCTTACGGGATGTTAGTCCAATTTTGCAGCGCAGATCATAGGCAAGCTTAAGTTTACTGCACCAAAAAGCAAAGTCAGGATATATTTCTTCGAATGAGAAGATTCGCACGGCAATTGACCCTATAGCGCTGTGGCCTATTCCTAAAAACCTGTCATCAAAAGTATACACAGTAACGGGGTCGCCCTCCTCAACAGTTCCCTCGATACGGTCAATAGCCCCGGAGAATATCCATGGATGAAAACGAAGGATCGAATCTTCCTTCCCTTTTTTTAATACGACTTTACTAAATTTCAACATGGTTAAATTCAAATTCATTGAAGCAAAGTGAAGGTTCAATCTTCCTGCACATGCTCTGATTTTTCAGGCTCAGAATGTTTTGGCAGGATGGGAGTTAAGAGCAATTGCTTGTAAATATCACACGAAACCCAGGCATCAGTAGCCCCGTAAATCAATTGTTGTTCCGTCAGTTCATCTGCATCCCAGTTTGTGAGCCGTTGTGATTTTGAAATTCTGAAACCAAGGACGATTGCGGAGAGTTTTTTAAGGCTGAAATTTTCAATTCCATAATCTTTAACAAGATCCTGCAATTCAATGAACCCTGCCGGTTTAAAATGAACTATCCGCTGTAATATCTTGATATCATCCCGGATAGCAACTCCGATTTTCAATATTTTTGGTGAAGCGAGGATTTTTATTAACCCTGCAGGTAATCCGATCTTGTTGATTCTGAACAGAAATGCCTGATCAGATGTTGCAAGCTGAAGTAAGGATACAGGGAACACCTGTCCTTTTTTAAAAGCAGGTCTTGTCTCCGTATCAAACCCTATGATTGACTGGCTATTCAGATACTTTAGGGCATGTGCCAGGTCTTCCGGTTTCTCTATAACATGAATCACGCCTTCGAATGATGAAAGTGGTAATTCAGCCAGTTCATCATTTGAAATACTTTTTCTCATATTGTTTAAACCCTCCGACATGATAAATATAATTTGATCATTTACGGTAAATAATTTAACCTGTGTTTTTTATTTAATCTTCCTGATCTTCGGGCTCTTCGAGATCGGCTGTTCCGTAGACCAGATTATGTAATGCCCTGAGTCCGTTTACAAGTCGTTGCCCCCAATACTGCTCGAAATTATTTTTGCATTCCCATAATGCATCATTCATAACTTCAAGACTTCCGATTCGGTACAAAAGGATAAAATCCTTTAAATCCTGATAAATATCTGCAATATTTTCTGAGATGCTTGCCTCAAGCGGCCCTTCACTATACTGTATTGAAGGATCAAAGACCTCATAATATGCGTCAAACTGTCCAAGTTTTTCTTCCAGTTTATGCAGGATGAAATTATAATCTTCTTCACTGACAAATTTCTCAGGTGCATCATCCGACATTTCTAAATCCTGTACCGGGAGCAATACCGCTTTGAGATATAGTAAGGGGAATAGTTTCTGAAGTTTAGTAATAAAACTCTTACGCTGAAACTGATCAACAGCTTCAATGAAAGAACAATACTCATTTGCAACTGTGGCAAACTCGATAACATTTTTCGAATATACCACCTCGGTGAAGGGCTCCTTACTCATTTACAATTCTTTTGTCCCCTGCAAAGGTAATCAAAATCCAAATAATGTGTGACTTTCTATGCATTATTGACCTTTAGACGGATACGTTAGATTCCCGTTTGATTCACTTTTGAGTATTCCATTATCCAGTAACCAACGGGAGACTTTGAGAACTCCCGGCTCAGGCTCATTAATTTTTTTGATCATTCTGTCAATTGTACAGGTTTGTTCATCGAGTATTTGCCTGATCTTTATCGATATCCGGGTAAAATCGGCCATATTGATACCCGATTCATGATCTCCGCTGCACACATCACATGAGCCGCATTGTTCTGAATTGTATTGTCCGAAATACTCGAGTAAGGCAATACTGCGGCACTTTTGATGATTGGATGCATAATTAATTACGGAATCAACCTGGTTCTGATATTTAATTCTCCTTTCCTGATAATTCTCCGGACTTATGTGAATCCTGGTTGCGTCTATGCGTTCAGTTTCAAATACAAGGAACGGTGTTTTTCTTGCCGGGACATAGTCAATAATTTTTTGTTGAGACAAGAGTTTTAATTGTTCATAGATCTCCTCTCCTGTTTTGTTTAACCTCCGCGCAAGCAGAGATTCATCTATATTTACAAAATCAGTAAAAACACCTGAATAGGATCTAAGAATGAGTTTTATAAATGTGTCAATATCTGCATTTCCCAGTTGAATACGGTAAAGGTCATCCCGACGGACAGTAAAAATTAGACGAGAGAAATTATCCGGATTCTCGACATAGGACAGATAACCCTGCCGTTCAAGTAGTTTTAAACTGTGATAGACTGCACTCACCTGAAATTCGAATCTTTTTGAGAAATCTTCAATCCGGAAACCGTATATTCCGCCTTTCCCGCTTCCGATAGCAATAGCAAGATAATTAGCTATTGCATCATAGACCGAGCGTATAATCTTTAGGTCTGGAAAGCTGTCAGTGACCATTTTGTGCAGTCTTCGTTTGTCTGTAGTGTTGTAAAGCAATACTGCGACTGATTTCTTTCCATCTCTTCCTGCCCGACCGGCTTCCTGAAAATAGGCTTCCAATGAGTCCGGAAGATCCAGATGGATTACAAAGCGAACGTCCGGCTTATCAATTCCCATTCCAAAGGCATTCGTTGATACGATAACCCGGCTGGCACCACTCATCCAGCGGTCCTGCTTCATACTTCGTACGTCTGTCGCAAGTCCCGCATGGTAATAATCGGCTGTAATATTGTTAGACTGAAGTATTTGTGCTATTTCCCTTGTTTTCTTTCTGTTTCGTACATAAACAATACCTGTGCCCCTGGCTTTTCGGATTGTATCTGTGAGGTAACCAATCTTATCTTCCTTATCCCTTACCAGGTAGATCAGATTATCGCGCCTGAAACTCTTTTGAAGTACATTTTTCTCCCGAAAGACTAATTTTTCCTGAATGTCTTCTACAACCTTTTTTGTCGCTGTTGCAGTTAATGCGAGTACCGGGACTTCCGGAAATACTTTTCGCAGATTGCTTATCTTAAGGTATGATGGTCTGAAATCATAACCCCATTGCGAAATACAATGTGCCTCATCCACAGTTATCAGGTTTACTTTCATGCGGATCACATATTCCATAAATTTCTCTGATCCAATCCTTTCCGGTGATATATATAAGAATTTATAATCACCATACACTGCATTATTAAGACTTGTATCCATTTCACGGGCCGACATTCCCGAATATATAGCCAAAACTTTAATATTTCTTGACCTAAGATTCTCTACCTGGTCTTTAATCAGGGCAATCAAGGGAGTGACCACAATACAGATCCCATCTGTCGATAGAGAATAAACCTGAAAAGTTATGGATTTTCCACCACCAGTCGGCATTAAAGCTAGGGTATCTTTCTTATCTGCGACAGATCTTATGATCTCCTCCTGAAGTGGCCGGAATTCATCATATCCCCAGTATTGCTTTAAAATTTGATGGAACTGATCCATAATTTGATCCTGACAAATGATTTTTATAATAACTGTCACCGTAAAGTTATTCTAATTTAGGTTTTAATCATATAACATTGTAACTTTACAGAACCATAAACTTTAAAAAATCAATAAAATATGCCAATCATACCATTTACTGACGCACTTAGAAAGGAATATGAGAATCTTTTCAATTCGTGCATAATACGTTCTGAACGTATATCTGATGTCGACTATACAATTACAAAACTTCAGACTGGCGAAGATCGCTATAAAAATGTAAGTGAATCGACAGGGATTCCCTGGAGTTTTATAGCAGTAATCCATAATATGGAAGCGGGTTTGAGTTTTAATAAACATCTGCACAATGGTGATCCGCTTACCGCCCGTACAGTGCAGGTTCCCGCCGGTCGTCCCAAGACAGGCAATCCTCCATTTACATGGGAAGAGAGCGCTACAGATGCATTGACGCAGAAAGGTTTGAATGCCGGCATTGACTGGAGTCTCTCAGGAACCCTTTATCAGCTTGAGAGATATAATGGCTTTGGCTACCGTCTTTATCATCCACATGTGCTGACTCCTTATCTCTGGGCATTTTCGAATCAGTACACAAGCGGGAAATATGTAGCCGATGGAACATGGTCTGATGTTGCTGTTTCACGCCAATGCGGGTCTGCTGTATTGTTACGTCGAATGGCAGAGATGAAAATTATTGAGTTTGATGACCAGCCGGCACCTCAGCCTGATACCACTCCGCTCGTCGTTAATTATTCAATGGATAAATCGACAGACTCATCAGTTCTTAAGCGCGTAGAGGATCTTCAGCAATGGCTTAACACATTCCCGGGGATCTTTATTAAGCCGGATGGAGTACCAGGAAACAGAACCTCCGATGCATACAAAAGTGTTACAGGGAGTTACTTGCCCGGTGATCCAAGAGCCTGATGATTTGGCTATTCTAACTTGCTGATAAGCAGTTGTAAACAGTGTTAATATACAGTTGCAATTCATATATTTGTTTAGAGACGTCTTACTTAAAAATCCATTGCCATGTCATTTATTTCTGACAAGATTGTCCTCGAAGGGCTTACTTTTGATGATGTGTTGCTTATTCCCGGTTATTCAGATATTCTTCCACGTGATGTAAGTCTTTCATCGATGTTCTCACGTAATATCCGGCTTAACACGCCAATCGTCTCTGCTGCGATGGACACGGTTACTGAATCGAAACTGGCCATTGCGATAGCCAGAGAAGGTGGGATTGGAGTGATTCATAAGAATATGTCAATCGATGAACAAGTTAGACAAGTTGTGATTGTAAAACGTTCAGAGACTGGTATGATCATCGATCCTATAACAATCTCAAAACAAAAAGTTGTTGCGGATGCACTCAGGCTCATGGAGACTTATAAAATTGGTGGAATTCCAGTTATCGATCAGGATAAACGGCTCGTTGGCATCATCACAAACAGGGATCTTCGTTTTGAAACTAATCTCGCAAGGCCGATTGCTGAAGTTATGACTTCCAAAAATATAATAACTGCTGAAGTTGGAACAACGCTTGAGAAGGCAACGGAAATTTTTAAACACCACAAAATAGAGAAACTCCCGGTAGTAGATAAGGATAATAAGCTTGTAGGTCTTGTGACGTATAAGGATATTACAAAGGCTAAAGATAAACCCCTGGCTTCCAAGGATGACCTCGGTAGACTTAGGGTGGCCGCCGCCGTAGGAGTAGCACGGGATACGCTTGAAAGGATTGAGGCACTCATAAAGGCCCAGGTTGATGCAATAGTCATTGATACAGCGCACGGTCACACAAAAGGTGTACTCGAATTGCTTAAAAAGGCTAAGAACAGCTACCCGGATACTGATTTTATTGTTGGTAACATTGCAACGGCTGAGGCGGCTTCTGAACTTGTATTTGCCGGAGCCGATGCAGTTAAGGTAGGTATTGGTCCGGGATCAATCTGTACGACACGTATAATTGCAGGTGTCGGTGTGCCACAACTTTCTGCAATATATAATGTCGCAAAGGCGTTACGAAACAGTGGTGTCCCGATTATTGCCGATGGGGGATTACGGTATTCAGGCGATATTGTTAAAGCCCTCGCAGCTGGTGCACAAAGTGTAATGGCAGGTTCATTATTTGCAGGTGCTGAAGAGGCTCCCGGTGAAACAATAATTTTTCAGGGTCGTAAGTTTAAATCCTATCGTGGTATGGGATCCGTCGAAGCGATGCAACAAGGATCTAAGGATCGCTATTTTCAGGATGTGGAAGACGATGTCAAAAAGTTCGTTCCCGAAGGCATTGTTGGCAGGGTTCCGTTCAAGGGTACTTTATATGAAGTTGTCTATCAGTTGATAGGTGGTTTACGAGCAGGGATGGGATATGTTGGTGCTCATACAATTGAGAAGCTTCATGAAGCAAAATTTGTCAGGATCACAAATGCAGGGATCATCGAAGGGCATCCGCATGATGTAACAATAACTAGTGAATCACCCAATTATTCGAGAGAGTAAATCGATTATATCTTGTTCAAAAGTTTCGGGATGTATAATTTTATTACATTTACAACCTTGAAATTACCCGTATTAAACCGCTTATGAGTAAATTGATATTGCAAATTTATAGAGTTGTTGTTCCAAAATTTATCCGTAAAAGAATTCTTGCCAGAAATCTTAGAAGATCAATCCTTACATATTATACCAACCTTCCCAACAAGCCTGACGAGGATGTTGTCCAGGTTCTCGATTACCTGAAGGATAATCCTATCGCCGTATTTCCTTATCATTTTCAGAATAAATACAGTGCGGATGATATTGAAGTATTTAATGATCCTGTAAAAGATTTGCGTTATGTTTTACTGGATGGTAAGAGACTTTATTTTAAGAAAAGATGGAGTAATAAAAGGATACGGCATAGTTTCAATGAGTTAACAAAAGAGCAGGATTTGCTGAGTCCGCACAGGTACCTGAATGATAATTTTAAGATTGAAGATGGTGAAGTACTCGTTGACATCGGAGTAGCTGAAGGGAATTTTGCATTAGGAGCAGTGGAAAAATCTTCAAAACTGATCATCTTCGAAACGGATCAGGAGTGGATTGAGGCACTAAATGCAACTTTTGAACCATGGAAGGAAAAAGTACAAATCGTTAATAAATTTGTCAGTGATAAAACCGATTCGAAAAATACTACCCTTGATGATTTCATCTCACCTGGTGAAAAAATCACCTTTCTTAAAATCGACGTGGATGGTGCAGAATCACGGTTGTTAAATGGTTGCAAACGAATATTGACCAGTCAGGCCTCTCTTAAACTTGCGATTTGCACCTATCATAAACAGGATGATGAGAAGGAGTTCACTGAATTATTACAACAAAATGGCTTTGAAACCTCACATTCTAATGGTTTTATGCTTTTTTATTACGATAAAAAAATGAAGGAGCCTTACTTGCGCAGAGGATTGATTCGTGCAGTAAAATGAAGACTGGTTTTAATTAATTACTATTTTAACAATTGAAAATGAATCTGGAAAATATCTGCATTGAGGTTCAAAATATTGCAAAATCTGCTGGAAAATTCATTGCAGGTGAACGTGAGAAATTCGATCTTACAAATATTGAGGTTAAAGGCAAAGCCAATTTTGTCTCTTACGTAGACAAACAGGCAGAAGAACTGATCATCGAAGCTCTTAGAAGATTAATTCCTGAATCTGGTTTTATTGCCGAAGAGGGAACGGCCGGAAGTTCGGATGAAAAATACAAATGGATCATTGACCCGCTCGACGGAACTACTAATTTTATTCATGGTCTGCCTCCCTTTGCGGTAAGTATTGCTCTTATGGAGGATGTCGAACTTGTGTTAGGCGTTGTATATGAGGTTACTCAGAATGAATGTTTCTATGCGTGGAAAGGCAGTAAAGCCTATTTAAATGGAAATATAATCGAAGTAACGACGGCTTCTACAACTGCTGATTCTTTGATAGCAACAGGTTTCCCCTATTCGGCGATGGATATGCTGGATCCTTTCTTAATTTCGATGCGATATTTTATGATTCATTCCCATGGCTTACGCAGGTTAGGTTCTGCCGCTACTGATCTGGCCTATGTGGCAGCCGGCAGGTTTGAAGCATTTTATGAGCATGGTCTTAAACCTTGGGATGTGGCTGCCGGAGCAGTGATACTCAGACAAGCCGGCGGGATTGTCTCAGACTTTAGTGGCTCGGACGAATTCTTATTTAATGGTGAGATTGTTGCTGCCAATCAAGCCTATTATCCGGAGTTTTATGGTATTGTCCATGACTTTTTTAAAGATTGAACAGTTTCTAAAATTATTACAATATATTTTCTTTAAGTTCACAATTAGTACGAGTGCGTTTTATGGAAAAAACTGGCTACTTCTTACTACGAACGCTCACATGGATCTTTCAGCTTTTCCCGTTACGGGTTCACTATTTATTGTCTAATTTTTTATTTTTTCTGGCCTATTATGTTTTCAGATATAGAAGGAGTGTGGTTAAAAAGAACCTCTCAAATTCATTTCCTGAAAAAAGTTCAGTGGAACTGGCCTGTATTGAGAAGAAATTTTATCGTCACTTTGCTGATACCTTCATCGAAACTCTTTATTTCGATCGTATTTCGGTTAAAGAAGGGAAGAGTATAGTTAAATATCTCAATCCTGAATTGCTCGAATCCTATCTTAAAAAGGACAGACAGGTGATTGTTATTCTGGGTCATTATAATAATTGGGAATGGTTTTGTAATTGGCCTTTATATTCTGATTATCGTTTTTATCCGGTTTATAAAAGATTAAAAAGTAAAGTTTTTGAAAAGTTTTATTGGGGGTTACGTAGCCATTTTGGTGCAATCCCTTTAGAAAGAGCTGACACTTACAGACAACTCCTTTCCGATCATAAAAGGGGAATTGCGTTGCGTTCCTTGCTAGAAGCCGCCCCATCGTTTTATGAGCATGATGATGATTACGAAGGGGCCGTGGCATCTGTTATCGGCAACGAATATTATGCATCTGGTGTTACCGAGCAGCAGCAAGACGAGTTTTTGAAAGCGCAAGAAGGCATACTAAAAGCATTTGCTGACGAAACCAGCGAAGCGCCTGAGGGGTTTACGGATACCTTAACGCGGATATTGTTGGCAACGCTGGAGCAACACCAGCAAAACCCTTTGGTAGTAGCCAATATTTTTGAATGTGCCTTTTTTAGCCAGGAAACCCAGCTAACCAGCGTAGCCGAAGAATATTTAAAAAGCCTCGCAGCAGTTTACCCCATTGCACAGCTTACGCTGGCGTTTGCGGCAATTGTTACCGGAAAAGGCATGGATGCATTTGAAGAAATTTATAACAGCGAAAGCCTTGCCGAAGTATACCCAGACAAAAACGATTTGGGTGCCTGCGAAATAGCCACCTACAGTCTTTTACACACTTTGGTAAGTTTGGGCGATGACGATTTAAATACTGCCATCAGGAACTATTACATAGCAGCCGAAACTGAAATATTCAGTTGGATGCTGCCCGCCATTCAGGTAGCATTGGCTGACGCTATTAACAATGTAATCGCCGTTACGGAGGCACTAGTAGATGAAGTTGAAACAGAGAACGGCGATGAAACAGGCGATGACGCAGACAGTGTTGATGATGGCGAACCTACTTTGAGAATTGTTTAAGCCAACCTTTATACATGACGAAAAAGGTACTGAATTTTAGCACTGCCACCACCACCTTTTATTTTGATGCGGCTTTCGACCAGCTTGAAACGTTGGTGCCCAAAGAGAGTACCTTCATTATAACAGATGAGCATGTGTTTGCCAAAAACACAAAAAAATTCAAGGCATGGAAAACTATTGTAGTGCCTGCCGGGGAGCAGCATAAACACCAAGGCACGGTAGACAGTATTATAGAAAAGTTGGTTACCTACGGTGCAGACAGAAAGTCGTACATAGTGGGTGTGGGCGGCGGTGTAGTTACCGATATGGCGGGGTATGTTGCCGGCATTTACATGCGCGGCGTAAAGTTTGGTTTTGTGCCAACCAGCA
>CAINLJ010000024.1 GCA_903850335.1 uncultured Bacteroidia bacterium
ACGACAACCCCTGCCTGCCGGCACCTGAGCTTCATAAAATGCCTTAACATCCTTGATTTCCTTTGCGCCTGGCACCTTACCTGCGTTCAGATACTGAATAAATAAACCTTTTTCGGGATCACTCCATAACGGTCCCTCGAAGAAATTTCCGGGACAGATAGAGTTAACTTTAATTTTGTATGGCATCAACTCCATCGCAAAGGATTGGGTAAGTCCAATTCCACCAAACTTTCCTCCGGCGTATGCAAAATTGCGGTTACTTCCCTTTAACCCGGATTTTGAATTTATCTGAATGATATCTGTATAATAATCGTCTTTATATCTCGACTGAATCTTCATCACTGCCGATGAATATTTGGCACAAAGAAAATATCCTTTATAATTGATGTCTGTCATGAGTGCAAAGGTCTCGGGAGTCATCTCATCAAGTCCCCCGGCACGCAAAATTCCTGCATTACTGATTATTGCATCCAATCCTCCAAATTTCCTGACTGTTGCCGTTATCATGTCCTCAACAGACCCGGACTCAGCAACGTTAACTTTTATAAAGTAAGCCTGATTTGTCTGTTTTTTTGAATTTAATGCAGCAACCATTTTCTCACCGGCTTCCTCGTTGAGGTCGGCAATAATTACATTGGCTCCCTGTGCATACATCAATTCTGCAATGCCACCTCCAAACCCTTGAGCACCACCTGTTACAATGATGATTTTATCTTCGACCCTTCCCGAAACCTTAGTCACCGGTGCTTCAGGTAGTCCTAAAAGATTATCGAGAAAAGCGGCATTTTCCGCAATGGCAACCAGGCCAATACCTTTTAAAAGAATATAATCCGGATGGGGTGTCCTGAATTCATACCAGGTAGAAAGCTTGACAGTCAAGTCATCAATGATCTCATCCGGATCCTTTGTTTCGTCCACTATCAGAATCCCTGAAGGCTTCCTGATTACGTCCAGACTTAATAAATCATCCTCATCTGCAGCATTTAAAAATTCTTCACGGTCGTCGAATCGCGCGACCATAATTTTTTCATGTGATGTAAACATCCTGATTGCAGGAACGACCCGGTTTATAATCAAATTACTCATAGTCAATTTTTTGTGAGATATTCGATAAGTGCTTTCCCAAGAGTTAGGAAATATTCCCTTCTGGAATCGTCAGGTTTCCCATCTATATCAATATAACCAATGCCCTCCGTTGCTACAAGATATTGATGGGCGGCTGTAATACTGGCACCCTCATAATTAATCTGTAGTAATAAAGGACTTAATGGGGTATTTTTCCGGGCAAAGAGTTCTATTGGTTCCATAGCAGGGGTGTTATGCTCTGATCCGAAAGTAACCACAAACCCATTCGCATTGAAATACTCAGCATACTCTTCGAGTACTGAAAGGCTGTTTCGGGTAGTAATAAACTCTACAGAACAAATATTCCGTTCTCTGAGTATCTCTATGACAGTTTCTTTGGGTGCTTCAAATTGTGTGAAATTGCCGTTATTATCATCAGCAAGAAATGGATAGGTCGGAATTCCTCCTGATTCGAGAATCATCCTGCAAACCATCTTCATGTCAAGAAATGCTTTTGGTCCCTCTGGAATAAATGCAGCACCTCCGGACTTCAGTAGATTACCACGAATCTCATTTTCAATTCCAGCCGAGTCTTTCAGGTCTGCTTTTAATCCCTTACCTCCAAAGAGCTGTTCATAAAATACCTCTTTTTCAAAGGTTGTCACAAAGTTGTCGTTGATTTTTTTCCGTAAAGCCTTAGCCAAATGCCTTTCCCTTACCATCCCCTTTGTCATGGCGGACCTGATTTCATCGTAATTAAGTTGAAACCCTGCGTTGATTTTCTGAAGCACCTCATTTAAGCTTGAACACATCTTCTGAACTTGTAGATTTGATTCCTGAAGTACAGATTTCAGTTTTGAACCATAGGGCTCATCCAATCTGGCAGGATAAGACAGTCCTTTTCCGCTGAGATAGGTCCGGCCAGGGTTGTTTGGATCGTTTACCTTTATGCCTGCAGCCTGATCTGCAGCATTCAGACTGATATATTCAATGTTAAAAAGCGGGAATATTTTACGATCAGCACAACCTTTTGCCCATTCATCGTAACCGTCGGTCGTGTAAAAATCATTTATCCCCGCAACCTGAATATTTTCATTTGCTGCCATATTCAGTGCCTGGTTAATATCTGTAAATGCGCTGAAAGAATAAGGAGTATGTAAATGAGCATTAACAAGTCTAACCTGACCATCGCCATGCTCTTCGTACCATTTTAATAATTCATCCTTTTGAGGAAATATTTTCCAGAAATCCATAATGGCTAATTTAAATACGTTACAAAAATTTATTAGAATTGGATGACTCTATATCTTTTTCCCACACCAAGGTCGCAAAGTTTTATTTCTTAGCGTCTTTGCGCCTCCTATATAACTCTTTTTAATTGCTTGATATTGATTGAAAAAGTTCTGCCTCATAATTTTAAATGAAAATATCTGACTTTTAACGTTCAAAGG
>CAINLJ010000025.1 GCA_903850335.1 uncultured Bacteroidia bacterium
GCAACAGAATTACTCTCAAACTCTTTTTCGCCCACGATTAACAGGTATGGTATACGCTTGATTTCGTTGTCCCTGATTTTTCTGCCGATTTTCTCGTTACGGTCGTCAATTCCGGCGCGAATATCGGAAATATTTAATTGATTTGAAACTTTTTGCGCATATTCATTATACTTTTCACTTATTGGTAATACTACAACCTGCTCCGGCGTCAGCCATAGAGGAAATTTACCCGCAGTATGCTCAATAAGGACAGCACAGAAACGCTCCATCGACCCGAAAGGGGCACGATGTATCATAACCGGACGATGCCTCTTGTCATCGGCGCCAATATACTCCAGACCAAAACGTTCCGGAAGATTGTAATCTACCTGTATCGTTCCCAGCTGCCATTTGCGTCCCAAGGCATCCTTGATCATGAAGTCAAGCTTAGGCCCGTAAAAGGCGGCTTCTCCAAGCTCAGTGACAGTCTTCAACCCTTTTTCGGCACAAGCCTCTATGATTGCATTTTCTGCCTTTTCCCAGTTTTCGTCTGATCCAATATACTTTTCCCTGTTTTCAGGATCACGCAAAGAAATCTGTGCCGAATATTCCTTGAAATCAAGTGCCTTAAAGATGATGAAAATGATATCAATAACCTTTAAAAACTCCTCTTTCAGCTGGTCAGGGCGACAGAAAATGTGAGCGTCATCCTGTGTAAAGCTTCTGACCCGGGTCAGTCCATGTAATTCACCGCTTTGCTCGTAACGGTAAACAGTACCAAATTCTGCCATACGGACCGGCAGGTCTTTATACGAACGTGGCTTAAACTTATATATCTCACAATGATGAGGACAGTTCATAGGTTTCAGCAAATATTCCTCACCCTCGTTTGGAGTGCGGATTGGCTGAAATGAATCTTTTCCGTACTTCTGAAAATGCCCGGATGTCTTATAAAGTGCGACATCGGCAATATGCGGGGTGATAACCTGTTCGTACCCGAATTTCTTCTGGACCTTCCTGAGGAATTTCTCAAGCTGATCGCGAAGGGTTGCTCCTTTAGGCAGCCACAAAGGAAGTCCCATCCCCACAGAGGGCGAAAAATGAAACAGCTCCATCTCCTTCCCAATCTTACGGTGATCCCTTTTCTTAGCCTCTTCAAGAAGGATCAGATATTCTTCAAGGAGTTTTTGTTTTGGGAAGGTGATGCCATAAACACGGGTAAGCATTTTATTCTTCTCATTCCCGCGCCAGTATGCTCCTGCTATGTTTGTAAGCTTTACAGCCTTTATGAATCCTGTATTCGGAAGGTGAGGACCGCGGCACAAATCTGTAAAGTTGCCTTGTTTGTAGAGAGTTATCGTGCCATCCTGCAGGTCAGTAATCAATTCAATCTTATAAGGATCACCTTTGCCCGTAAAAAGTTCAAGTGCATCTGCTTTTGAAATCTCACTTCTAACGATATCTGACTTCAGTCTCGCCAGCTCCATTATTTTTTGCTCGATTGCTGCGAGATCTTTATCGCTTAATACCTTGCCTTCAGGAAGATCGATATCATAGTAAAATCCGTTATCTACTGTTGGTCCGATGCCAAACTTTGTCCCGGGATAGAAAAACTCTATCGCTTCAGCCATTATATGTGCCGAAGAATGCCAGAATGTCTCACGGCCCTGGATGTCGTCCCATAAGTGCAGCTTTATTGCAGCATCTGTTTCAACAGGACGTGCCAGGTCCCTGACTTCGCCATTTACAGATATTGAAAGAACTTCTTTCGCCAGTCTGCTGCTTATTGCCTCTGCAATTCCAAGCCCGGTAATTCCCTTATCGAATTCCCTTACAGAGTTATCCGGTAGTGTAATTTTTATCATCACTAGTTATTTTTTCGAGGTGCAAAATTAGTGATTCTCCGCATGTTCTTCAAAATTATATTCACGTTTAATGAGTCTATTTTAAAAAATCACAACAATATATTTCGCTGGACTCCTCAATTTTTAATATTTTTGAAGATTATAACAGCTTTTATACCCATACTATGCGAAGGATTATTTTTGTTTTACTCTTGATTTCAGCTTGTTACGTATCTGTTCAGGCTCAACAAATTTCTCTCGAGGATCTGTTTGTCAAAAGAAACTTCAGAGAATCAGCCTTATCTGGCTTAGCTTCTACAAAGGACGGTTTAAGTTATACTACTCTTGAAAATGGCGGAAAGGAGATAGTGAAATACAGTTATAATACCGGCGAAAAGCAAGATGTTTTACTTGATATCCAATCACTTAAAAATGACTCCCTGACATCTGTCAGCGAATATGTCTTCAGCAGTGACGAATCCAAGGTTTTATTGCTCACAAACAGGAAACCTGTTTATCGAAGGTCATTTACAGCAGTGTATTTTGTTTACAATTTTGTAACAAAGGAATTGGTCCGGCTCGCACCCGGAAGGCAGCAGGTCGCCACATTTTCGCCGGATGGTGAGCGTGTAGCCTTTGTTCGCAATAATAATTTGTTCGTTAAGAGCCTGAGATTCGGTACTGAGCGTCAGATGACAATCGATGGTGAAGTGAATAAAATTATAAACGGTATTCCCGACTGGGTTTATGAAGAGGAATTTGAATTTAACAGGGCTTTCGAATGGTCTCCGGACAGCAAACAAGTTGCATACATTAAATTCAATGAGGAAGATGTGCCGACTTTCGGTATACCAATGTACAAGGGTTTGAATCCGGCGCACACTGAAAATGCAGTTTATCCCGGCGAATACAGGTACAAATATCCAAAGGCAGGAGAAAAAAATTCGATAGTAAGTGTTTGGGTTTATGATATTAAGGCAGGTCAGAATATCGAAATGGATTTGGGGAATGAAAAAGATTTTTATATCCCAAAGATTCTTTGGACATTCAATGGAAAGAATCTCGGAATATTTAAAATGAACCGGTTACAAAACAGACTTGAGCTCTTGTATGCGAATTCTTATAGTGGCGACTCCCGGTTGATTTTTACAGAGAAGAACAAGCGATATATTGAAACCGACTTCCTGGATAATTTTCAATTTTTGTCGGACGATAAAAGCTTCGTTACTCTGAGCGAGCAGGATGGATATAAACATCTTTACCTTTATGATAATGCGGGTGTTAAAACACGACTGCTCACGGAGGGTAAATTTGATGTGATTAAATTTTACGGGTTCGATCCGGCGGGAAAGACCTTTTATTATCAGGCAGCCGGTGTTTCTCCCACGCAGCGTGAAATCTATGGTGTTCTCTACGATCCGAAGAAAAAAGTACCTCTTGTAACACGTAGACTCTCTCCGGAGACCGGGACGAATAATGCTAATTTTAGCAGTACTTTCAAATATTATATTGTCGATTATTCGAATCTTACAGAGCCTTTGAAAGTAACATTACATGATATATCAGGGAAACAACTCAGGGTGCTGAAAGAAAACAGTGAATTAAAATCTCAGATTGCTGAGAAGAAGATACCTCTCAAGGAATTTTTCACATTTAAAAATGTAGAAGGCACTGATCTAAATGGTTGGATGATCAAACCTTCGGGGTTCAATCCGGGTACAAAATACCCTGTCCTGATGACACAATACAGTGGTCCGAATTCTCAACAGGTACTGGATCATTTTTCAATCGGATGGGAAAATCATCTGGCTGCAAATGGTTATCTGGTTGTGTGTGTCGATCCGAGAGGAACCGGTGCCAGGGGTGAGGATTTTCGCAAATGCACCTATGGGCAACTGGGAAAATATGAGTCTGATGATCAGATTGCTGCGGCAAAATATCTGGCTGGTCTTCCTTATGTGGATGGTAAAAATATTGCTATTTGGGGGTGGAGTTATGGTGGGTTCATGTCAGCCTTATGCCTGGCAAAAGGTGGTGAAGTGTTTAAAGCCGGGATTTCTGTTGCTCCGGTGACAAATCAAAGGTTTTATGATACTGTTTACAGTGAACGATATATGGGATTGCCGGGCCAGAATCCGGAGGGCTATGATGAGAATTCTCCTATAACTCTGGCCGCAGGTATCAAGGGAAAATTGTTGCTTGTTCATGGTACGGCTGACGATAATGTTCATTATCAGAATACTGCTGAATTTGCTGAGGCCATGGTGCAGGCAGGTGTTCAGTTTCAGATGATGTCGTATACAAATCGTAATCATGGAATCAGAGGTGGTAAGACTACGATGCATTTGTATACAATGTTTGATAATTTTCTGAAGGAGAACCTGAAGCAGGGGAGAGAAGTAACCCCGGAGGCACGGTGAGCCGTGAGGAAAACGCAGTAAATTTTTTCGGTAATTGGTTGAATTTTGATTTTTCAACTTTGAACTTTACATTTTATTTTTCCCCTGATCCCTTTGGGTATTCTTAAATTCAATCTATATTTGCACCTCATTTCACGCCCAGATGGTGAAATTGGTAGACACGCTAGTTTCAGGGACTAGTGACCGCAAGGTTGTGCAAGTTCGAGTCTTGTTCTGGGCACCTGTAAAATATAAAAAAACCACTGAGAAAATCAGTGGTTTTTTTATATCTGAAGGATTCATATTATTGGGGATCAATTGACATTTAAGGTGGAGTAAAAGAATTATGCATGAATTTTTGCTAACTGGAAAAGGAAGAAATAATACCTATCAGAAATTACTTAATATAATAATCAAAATATAAAGTAATTTTGGAAAATCTTAATCCTCGAAACAATAATTATGAAATCGAATAATCGAATTTTTATTTACTCAATTTTACTCATCTTACCTATAATGCTCACCCTTAGTTGCTCCAAGAAAGAGAGCATTAATCCAAATTTGGTAAAAGATGTTGATGGAAATATTTATCGTACAGTGACGATTGGGACACAAACCTGGATGGAAGAAAACCTTAAAACAACGAGATATAACGATAGTACATTGATATCAAATGTGACTGATAATACAGCCTGGGGAAATCTTACATCAGGCGCCTATTGTTGGTATAATAACGATTTTAATGCTTCTAAGGATTATGGTGCTTTATATAATTGGTATGCTGTCAATAAGGGAAAGCTAGCACCAAAAGGCTGGCATGTACCTTCAGAAAACGAATGGAAGACTCTTGCAGATTATCTGGGAGGAGTTGCAATTGCCGCCGGAAAGTTGAAAGAATCCGGTATACTTCATTGGCAAGGAGTCGGCTCTCCCGATGTAACTAATGTAACTGGTTTCACTGCGCTTCCAGGTGGATTTCGTATAAATATTGATGGATCATTTGCGGATCTTGGGGGAATGGGTTTTTGGTGGTGTTCTTCTGCTACGGGAACTAGTTCCAACAATATGCAGGCAATTATCATGTCTCTGGATTCTATTGGTCTTTTAAATCAAGGCTATTGGCCTTTGACTACTGGTTTTTCTGTTCGATGTATAAAGAATTAATTTAAATAAGTCCGTGCGCGACTCGAAGTCGCAAAATACAAGACCGATTTAATGCATCACTCATATGCCACAGTCAAATAAATATATTGAAAGTGATGATATAATAGACTGACAGGGCACCCGACTACTGGGTGTCCTAAGTGCAAATTCCATTGATAATGTATTATAACGGGAGTTTGATCTAAGCGAATTTGCCAATTTGTATATTGTAAATTATTTCCAGGTTCAGAGATAGTTTTTTTGCAAATACGAATATACGATAAAACTGAAATGAGGTCTTTTATAAAGATTTCAAAGCTTCAAAGAAAATCAGCCATCGGAATGTCAATTTTCGGGATCATTCTGAGGTCGGATTAGTAAATCAAAGAATCACCTAATATTCTCCAAATCCTTCAAAACCAGGTAAGATCCTGGCAATTTTTTTAAAGATGGCAATAATTAATCCCTCATGTTTTTCCGGGATTCAGATTAGCCAGGTAAAATTCTGTTATGGCAGTATTTGCAGGGCTCATTTGATCACCAATATCGTTTTCAATTTTCCCTGTTATTTGCAGTTGACGCTACCCTCTATTGTTTCAATTGCAAAAATACCTGCTTAATTAGATTTGATTTAAACTGCCCCTGCAGGTATATTTAGGATTCACCCTTCAGAATTATTAAACATTTATAAAGTACTTTTGAGGAATCTTAACCTGAAAATAACTTGAATATGCGATTATTATCCAGAATCCAATTCACCCGATTTTTAATAAGCCCGCTATTAAAATTGAAGGATTGCTCACTAAGGGGTGAAGGTGCAAATTTTCTTACAAACACTGTTTATAATCTAAATCTTACAGTGACAATCGCTCCTCAGATAGAGATGGTTGAATCCTCTAAACAACCAGTTATGCTGCCACTCTATGGGTGGATTGCATACTAGATTAATTTCCCTGAAAGAATAATATCATCATTACAAAAGTGACTTATGAAAAAAGTTATTGCCGGTATTCTTTTCTCCGGTCTGTTTTACGGAGTCGGAAATCTCTATTCGCAGGCACGAATCGATTCAATTCCTCCATCGGGAAAAGACATTGTTCGGCAAGGTATTGAGCTCTATGATAACGGGAAATATGATGAAGCCATCCATAAATGCAACCAGGTACGATCGGGAGACCCAGGCTATGAATGGGCATGTTATGAGACCGCGCTCGCCTTGGAAAGTCAGAAGAACTATAGCCTGGCACTCACAAAATGTGAGGAATCAATACAGCTGAAACCGACAGATATTCAGAGGCTTGTGCTAAAAGGAAGTATCCTGGATGATCTTGGACGCACTGCCGAGGCTATAAATTGGCTCGAACCACTGGTTGAAAAATATTCTTATAATCAGAATCTGCTTTTCAACCTCGCGATTTGTTACATTGCAATTGGCGATTTGGTGCGCGCTGAGGCTTTGCTGATCAGGGGACTGCATTATAATCCCTACCATACAAATTCACACCTCGCGCTGGCAAAGATCAACCTCATTATGGGGCGCATGGCACAATCCTATCTTGCCTACGATATGGCAATCATAATGAGCCCGAGGATCGATTACATCAGGAGGCTCGAAGCGGCAATATCTGGTGAGAACAGTTCTATATCCAGGAGTTACCTTTATAATTATCCGGTCAATTATGTTCATTCCCAATGGGACTATCTCACCGGACTTCTAAATGCTGAAGTGGCGTTCAGAGAAGATTTTAAATATGAGTATAAGCTTAATTCACTGAGCTTTCGTCAGTCTTATCTGCTTTTTCAAAAAATGAAATTCGACAGGCAGGACACTACCTTTTACAGTCAGTTTTATGTGCGATTTTTCAAGAATATGTTTGACGCAAATCGATTTGAGACATTCATAAATTATTCGTTGAAGAGGACGGATAACAAAATTGCTAAGGATTGGATTGAGAAAAATCAGCCTGCGATCGATGATTTTGTAAAACAATCCAAGACTGCGATCGATTTATGGCAGGAATATGGCTTCTTAACATCAAATGAAGATAGGCATGTGAAAATGTTTCACTTTTCCAAACAGGGGGACCTTGAGAGTTACGGATCTTTAACAGACGCCCCAACATCCTCGAAGGAGGGGAAATGGCAATTTATTGCAGCAAACGGCACAATTAGCCAGAGTGGAGAATTTAAAAATAACCTCAGGGAGGGTGAGTTTCGGAAATTCTGGCCTACTTGTAATTTAAAACAGCAGTTAAACTTTAAGAATGATAACCTAACCGGTGTAAACTTTACTTTTCATCCCAATGGTAGCAAAGCCGGAATATTTCCGCGCCAAAATGGTCTCAGCAATGGTATCGAACAGGAATATACCCCTGCGGGTAGGTTAATTTCACAATTCCCATACAAGGAGGGTAAGATTCATGGGACAACAGTCTATAATGATTATAATAAGGGATTTATTCGTCGAATGTCATTTGTAAATGACAAAAGGGAAGGTGAAGTGGATGAAAAATGGTTTAATGGAAATACAAAGCTTGTCACTACATATTCTGATAGCCTCCTTAATGGTAGTTATAAAAAATGGTATTCGAACGGAATACCTGAGTGGGAGGGAGGTTTTGTGAAGGATTTGCAGGTTGGCCCATGGAGATCGTTTTATAGTAATGGTGTAAAAAGTGCGGAAGGAACCTATGATCAAACCGGAAATCCGGCAGAGTCCTATACTGCATTTTACAGGTCCGCATCAAAAAGTGAACAAATCAAAGGCTATAAAAATGGTAAACCTAATGGAATACAGACTTTGTATTTCCCCGATGGCAAAATAAAATCGGTCTCAACGATCGAACAGGATCAATTCAAGCAGTTGGAATGTTACAACCTTTCAGGAGAGAAGGTCTATACTGCCCGGGAGGAAGATGGCATCTTCAACTTTAAATCTTTTTTTCCCGATGGGACTGTTAAACTGGAGGGGAAATACATCAAAGGGGCTAAAAATGGTCCATGGAAAGGGTACAATATTTTTGGCTCTCTTTTGACAGAAGAGAATTGGGTCAACGGTTACCGGTCGGGTGTTCAAAAAGTTTTTTATTCAAATGGCAATCCTAAATTGATCTATTCTTGCGACAGCAGCAAGACTGTTGGCAAAGTGATCGAATATTTTGAAAATGGACATGTCTCCCATTCAGGGTACTCGAATAAGGATGGGAATTGTGGTGAGTCGGTATCTTATTATAGTAATGATTCTATAGAGTCAGTATCTTATTTTATAGAAAATAAAATCGCCGGGACTAAATCATACTACTCTCCTACAGGCAAACTGACTTGTGAAGAGATCTTTGATATTGATAATGAACCTATTGGCATAAAATATTTCGATGTAGCGGGCAGGCTTACTGACAGTTTAAATTTTCCTTACGACTCGCTGAGTTTTATGCGTCACTTCCCTAACGGGGCGATAAAGGAAAAACTAACAATTGTTGATCATAAAGTCAATGGATTAAGGGAATATTTTTTTCCGAATGGCAGGATCGGAAGTAGACAAATGGTTATTTTCGGAAATTCACAGGGGCTATATCAGGAGTGGGATCACAATGGAGTTCCTATTTCTGTACGAAATTACAGTATGAACGAGCTCGACGGTCAGATCGCACATTATGAGAACGGTACGCTTTTTAGTACTGATTCGTATGAATTAGGGGTTAATCAGGGGCTTTATAAAGAGTACCACCCCAACGGTCATATTTTTAGGACAATAATGGATGAATCGGGCGAAAGGCAGGGTAATTCTGATTGTTATGCCCCCGACAGCTCGCTTATGTATAGTTTTCAATATATCGACGATGAGACCTATTCTGTTTCGTATCGCGACAATCTGGGTAAACTTCATGCTAAGGAACCGATAGGGAAGGAAAAAAGAGAAATCATATGCTATTATGAAAATGGTAAAGTCTCTGCCCGCCTCTCATTTCTCAAAGGTTGCTTTCATGGAAAATATGTCATCTATTATCCTTCAGGATTGCCGCTTCGGGAGGTAAACTACGAAAACGACATCCGCGAAGGGATATTAAAAAACTATTATGAAAATGGACAGCTAAAAGAATTAACTAATTGGCGGAATGGTTCCAGGGACGGTGTATATACCAGATATTTTCCAAATGGTAAGCGGTCAATGGAAGGGAAATATTTGGCGAATAAGAAAGAAGGGAAGTGGATGGTTTATAATGAGGCGGGTAAATTAGTTGAAACACTTTATTATTTTGACAATGAAATTTACCAGATTGACTAACTGTTTTAATTCCATCATTATACTTATTTTGGTATCAGCTCCTGCCGTTGAAGGTAAACAAATATCGCACACTCCGAAGGAAGAGTTTAGTGCGTTAAAGATCAAATATTTAAACAATCCAATCGTATCGGTTAGTCAAAAGAGGAACATTCTGATCCGTCTGGATAAGAACAGGGTGCCTGTGATTCATATCAAAGATGAACAGCAGGAGATGATTCTGTCACAAAATGGGGCTGAAATATCGGAAGGGAAGTCTTATTTTAATCCTCAGTATCAGGTCAAAAAAATAAAGGCATATAGTCTTGTGCCCGAAAAGAATGATTATCGAAAAATTCCCGTTACTAAATTTACGAAGTCTGTTGAATTTGATGACCAGTATTATTTTGACGATACCTTTAGTTATACATACAATTTCCCGGCGACGGGTCAGGGGGTAAAGCGTTGTTCTTTAATTGAGACTGAGATTTCTGATCCATATCTGCCTCAGACTTTCTTTTTTGCACGCAGCATTCCGGTTGAATATTCCGAATTGACAATTACGATGCCCATTGATGTCAAGATCAAATATCATTTATTCGGCCTTGATACGACCACTGTTTCGGCTTCGCAAAAGATAAGGGGAAAAACAATTACATACCGCTGGAGCAGCACGCAACCCAAGGTGCTGGATCGCGATTTTCTGGCTCCCGGAATCCGGTATATCAGGCCACATCTGGTGGTGAATATAGCCTCTGTCACAGGTAAATCAGATACAACCCGTTACATGGGTACACTTAGCGATTTATATCGGTGGAAAAATAGGAAAGAGAGTCGCGTAAACTCAGTGATTAAACCTGAGATCGTTCAAATGACCGATTCTGTGGCAGGTTCAATTACGGATGTAACAGAGAAGGTAAAGGCAATTTATAAATGGGTACAAAACAACATTAAATATATTGCAATCGAGGATGGGGAAAACGGTCTGGTACCTCGTGAAGCTGACCTTGTCCTTAAGCGTCGGTATGGCGACTGTAAGGATAAGTCGAGCCTCCTGACTGCCATGATTCGCTCAATCGGTGAGAAAGCCTCTCTGGCCAGCGTCGGCACACGCGAATTACCCTATAAGTATTCTGACTTCCCATCGGTTAACTGCTCAAACCATATGGTAGCTGTCTGGTGGAAGGATAAGAAGCCGGTGATCTTAGATGGCACTTCACTCCATAACAGGCTGGAAGATATCCCCGCATTTATACAGGGAAAGGAATGCGTTATTGGTACAGAGGGTGATAATTATTTGCTTTATAAAATCCCTATAGCCGAAGCAAATATGAATGTTCAGTACGATTCTATTTCTATGGTCATTGACCGCGATATCGTTTCAGGAAACGGTTTCACCGATATTACGGGAGAATTTAAATCAATTGTAGCGGGTCAGATCGACGGGAAATCCATAGATAAACAATTGGCATTCTGGCCTGGAGTGATCTCAAGTGCAAGTGAAAAAATGCAGGTTAAGAAACTTGCCGTATCCGATTTGAGTGAAGTAAATACTTCCATAAAGGCAAATTATGATTTTCAATTGTCTGATTATGTCGTCATGCAGAACGATAGGATATACTTGAATATGAATCTTGAGCGTGAACTTAAACAGCTGGAGGTCAAATGCGACAGGACTCTTCCTGTCGAGGTGGAATTCAAAAAACAACATCATATTATTTACAATCTCGCGATTCCACGGAATATGCATGTTGAGTACCTGCCTCCTCCACAGATTTTTGAAAACCCTAAGTTTGGGTACTCACAGGTTTATGCAGCCACCGATCGTGAGGTAATTTTGAAAACCGAAATTTACATAAATACATTACTCATTGAAGGTGAAGATTTTACCCTCTTTAGGGATATGCTTGAGTCGTTGAAAAAGTCATACAGACAGACAATTGCATTAACTGCTAAATGAGGAAGAAAGGTCTAAATTTTAAGTAAATTGAGGAGAAGAACAAACAATAAATCCGGAACAAATAAAAAAGTCAATATGAAAAATTTACTATGTATATGCCTGATAATCTTTCCTGCTTTTTTATTTGGGCAAACGGAATACGATAAGTATGATTGGACTACATTCCCTGCCACTCAGGGGGCTGACACGGTAAAATGTATAAACGGTGCTGCAATACTGCTTGAGCGCAGGATCTTTGAGACGTATCCAAACAGTGAAAAAACCCTTGAGGATATTTTTGTTTATCATCGGAAGATGAAGGTAGAAACGAATCAGGCGGTGTCTGGTTTCAATAAGATATATATCTCATTAGAAGATGTGATCAGTATCCTGAATATACAGGCACGGTTTATTGCTCCAAACGGCAAGATTACTGAATTGCCCAAAGAGAGTATAAAAGAGATTGCAAACCTTGATAACGATGGCGATTATAAAACATTCGCAATTGAGGGTGCTGAAGTTGGGGGGCAGATAGAATATTTCTACGTATTGCGTAAAAAATTCGTGACTCATTCCGGGTATTTTATGCAGGACCAGATTCCAAAGAGCTATGTTGATGTGTTGTTTACGTATCCGTCAAAGCTTGTCTTCCAAATTAAGTCCTATAATGGTTTTCCGACTTTTGAAATAAATGATCAAAATCCTGATAAAACAGTTCAGCGTGCAGTGGCGACCTATATTCCTCCGCTGGAGGAGGAAAAGTATTCGAATTATAAGGCAGGTCTTATGAGGTTCGAGTATTCTCAGACCTACAATAAATATAATTCTGCATTACGGAGGAACTCGTGGATGAAGGGGTGTGAGAATACATACAATAATATTTTTGATCTTTCGAAGGGAGATAAAGCTACAGCACTTGCATTGTATACTCAGATTGCAGGTGGTATCGTTGACCAGGAGCAGAAGGTTCGGGCCATAGAAAACTGGATCAAAACAAACATAAACATCAAAAAGGAAAATCCCGAACAAAAAGATCTTGAAGAAGTTATAAAGCTGCGACAGGCGAATGTCAGTGCAGCCATAAAGCTCTTTGTCAGTACGTTGATTGCAGGAAATATTCAATTTGAATTTATTTCGACAGGAAAAAACAGCACTCAGCCTTTTGATCCGGATTTTAATTGTATGAATTTCATGAATTATAATCTTATTTATTTCCCCCGGATCGATAAATATCTGGTCCCTAATGATATCGAGTATCGTCTTGGTTTGATTCCGGATGATTTTCAGGGGGAATACGGACTCTTTATGCATCCCATAGATTATGACGAAAAGACCCATGTTCTGGCTTATGAACTGCGCAGAATACCCATTCAGGACAACCCGGTAAATTCTGACTCCCTGTATATTCGTTTAAATATAGATCCTAACCAGGCAGAGGTCCAGGCAACTATACATAGGTCAGTGAAAGGGGCAATGGGCCGGATATTTCAAAATCTCTTTCCCCGTTTGACGCAGGAGAAGCAAAAAGAGGTGGCAGGGCAGCTTTTCAGGATGGGCAAGGAGGATTCAGAGATCACTTCGATGGAGATGAAAAATGATCAGCCAAATGATGTCGGTTTTCGTCCGATTCAATTCGATGTTACGTTAAAAGCCAGAGATCTAATTGATTATGCAGGTAACGATTTACTCGTACATATAGGTGAAGCAATAGGAAAACAATCAGAACTTTATCAGGAGCATTCGCGTAAACTGCCCATTCATATTGGTATTCTGCATAACTACTACAGGAGAATTGAGTTCAAAATCCCTTTAGGCTATAAAGTAGTTAACATGGAAAATCTGGATATGAATGTTTCTATGAAAAAGGCGGATAAGATAAGTTGTACATTCACCTCGCATGCGCAAATCAGCGGTGATCTGCTGATCATAATTTCTAATGAATATTACACCGATGAGTCCTATCCTGTGGACAGATATAATGAGTTTCGTGATGTGATTAATGCTTCAGCTGATTTCAATAAGAGGAGCATACTGCTAAAAAAAGCGAATTGATTCATCTTTAATGTAATTTATAACAACATTATTGGTCACTTCATTTAACTCAACAACTTCAGTTATAGTGAAAAATTCAGATAAACCAACCGGCAAAAGTAGTTGAGCCAAGTTAATCTCTTTTCGATCCTGCATATCTTTTTTTGAACTCAAAGAAAATATTTTATCCTATTCCCCCCAACTATTCAACTTGATCCGATTTTCAGATCCCTGACATTCAGATCCTGATGCATCCTTGTTACTGCCTCAACTTCTTGATAATATCCAGACACTTTCGGCAAATGGCCGTGATCGGTTCGAAGTCTCCACTTGAAAGAACTTCTTTTGGGAAAAGCTGTGATCCCATACCGACACAATACGCACCTGCCTTGAACCATTTTGTCAGATTTTCCTCATCAGGGGTAACACCACCAGTAGGCATGATATTCGTATAGGGCATTGGACCTAAAACGGCTGAAACAAAACCCGGTCCGCCGACTGAAGATCCGGGAAAAATCTTAACAACCTCACTGCCAAGCTCATGTGCCCTGCCAATTTCTGTAACCGATCCGCATCCCGGACTCCAGGAGATCTTACGTTTATTACAGATCCTCGCCATCTCTTCATCTACCAAAGGAGAAACAATGAAATTTGCTCCCAGCCCAATGTATAGAGCGGTAGTCGGACCATCAATAATTGATCCCACACCCAAAATCAAATCGGGAAATTCTTTTATAGCCCATTGATTGAGATCGGAAAATACAAGCGAGGCAAAATCGCCGCGATTCGTAAACTCAAACACGCGAATTCCTCCTTCATAACAGGCTTTGATAACCTTTTTGCACAATTCAATATCCTTGTGATAAAATACCGGAATTATTCCGGTTTCTTTCATCTTCAGAACTACTTCAATCCTTGTAAAACGTGCCATATTCTATGAGTTTAATTCAATATTTACCTGGCTACCCGGCCTGATGCATCACCTTCCATGAGCTTCTCCACTTCTTCAACCGTAACCTGATTAAAATCGCCGTAGATTGTGTGTTTAAGACACGATGCGGCAACTGCGAAGTCAAGAGCCTTTTGGTCACTCTGAAAATTGAGTAAACCGTAGATTAATCCCCCCATGAACGAGTCGCCACCACCGACCCTGTCAACAATATGGGTAATCTGGTAAGTAGGCGATTCAAACAGATGCTCTCCATCCCAAAGTACACCTGCCCAGCTATTGTGATTAGCATTTACGGATCCGCGAAGTGTGGTAATCACTTTTTTGCACCGCGGAAATCGGGCCATAATTTGTTTTGAGACTGACTCATAAGCACCTGCTTCCAAATGACCACTTGTCACGTCGAGCCCCTCCGGCTGGATACCAAAGACCATCTGTGAATCTTCCTCATTACCTAAGATGATATCGGTTCCTTCAACAAGAGAAGGCATTATTTCTCCTGCCTTAGATCCGTATTTCCAAAGATTCTTGCGGTAGTTCAGGTCACAGGACACTGTTATCCCTTTCTCATTTGCTTTTTGGATCGCTTCCCTGCAGGCATCGGCAGCACCTTGTGAGATGGCAGGTGTTATACCCGTCCAGTGAAACCAGTTCGCCCCATCAAAAACAACGTCCCAGTCAATCATTCCGGGTTTAATTTCAGAAATTGAGGAATGAGAGCGGTCATAGATAACTTTACTACCCCTGCTTACAGCCCCTGTTTCGAGGAAATAAATCCCTATCCGGTCGCCCCCGCGGATAATGTTATTCGTGTTAACACCATATTTGCGCAAATCCATTATACACGCCTGACCGATATCATTCAGGGGCAGACGGGTTACAAAGTCGACAGGAATGCCATAATTAGCTAGCGAAACGGCGACATTTGCCTCTCCGCCACCAAAAGTTGCCATGAGCTCAGTAGCCTGAGAAAACCTTAAGAATCCCGGGGTCGCCAGCCGTAACATGATCTCACCAAATGTAACTACTTTCATTTTTTCTAAATTGTTTTCGACCTTCAATAAAAGTCAGGATGATTAATGTATGATTGGAACTTAAGCCTTGAAGATATAAACCAAGTGATAAATATAAACTATTTCGATGAATTTCGGATGATTAATCTTGTAGGAAATATTATTTGTTCAAATGGAATTACTTCATTGTTATGTTGTATTCTGTGAATAATCTTCTGTGCGGCCAGGAAGCCCATTTCGTAGCCTGGTTGTTTTACTGTCGAGAGGGAAGGAGTTACGACAGCGCTAAAAGGTTCGTCACTAAATCCTACGAGGGCTACTGTATTCGGAACGCTTAGGTTATTCTCATTGCAATATTCAAGTGCACTCAAGGCCGTTGTATCATTTCCGCAAAATACTCCATCCGGGGGAACCGGCAGGGCCATCAGCCTGGCAAAGGCCTGTTTCCCTTCTTCTCTTGTTAATCCCGTCACTTCAAGAAATCCTTCGCCAACCGGAAACCCTGAATCTTCAAGTGCTTTTAAATAGCCGGCCTTACGGTCCCTGTAAATATTTAATAACTCAGGACCGGCAATATGCGCAATGCGTTTACAACCTCTTTCGATAAGATGGCTTGTAATTGTATATCCCGAATTGAAGTCATCGACCAAAATCCGATCGCTTTCCATATCCTGACAATACCTGTCGAAAAACAGAATGGGGATGTGATTGTCTGAAAATAACCTCAGATGTGTGCCCTCCCGGGTTTGCATAGAAATCGAAATAATCATCCCGTCCACCCGGTTATTGTAAAGAGTCCGGACACAATTTTCCTCTTTGGAAATCAAATCATTGGACTGCGAAATTAGAACATTAAATCCCATCGACCCGGCATATTCCTCTATTCCACTTATGGCAGAAGAGAAAAAATGTCGGTCTATACGGGGAACGACCACTCCGATTGTCTTAGTTTGCCGGCTGCGAAGATTGGCGGCAACGATATTTGGCCGATAACCCATTTCAAGTGCCTTATCCTGAACTGTTTTACGTGTTTTTTCGCTTATTCTTGGATTGTTTTTCAATGCACGCGAAATCGTTGAAGCCGATATGTTCAGCTCCCGGGCAATGCTATGAATGGTTATTTCAGGATGTTTTTTCATTTTTTGTGCAATCGATTGCAAAGATAATTTTATTTTGTATTTTTACACCTCAATATTTTGAAAATTGTTGAGTTATTCCGGGATTATCCAAGCTACATAATGGACCGGAATAACGATTTAAAAGATTTATACCAAAATTATGAGTACACTATTTGAAGAGCGTTATGCAACCCATCCGGATGATGCAAAGAATTATGATACAACGAGATTAAGGAAGGAATACCTGATCGGAAATGTAATGGTTGCAGATAGAATATCATTCACCTGTTCGCAATACGACAGGTATATCGTGGGTGGAGCAGTACCTGTGGCCGAAAGTCTTAGTCTGGAACCAATCGATCCTTTAAAAGCAGATTATTTCTGCGAGAGGCGTGAACTTGGAATCATTAATGTCGGAGGCAAAGGTTCTATTTCCATTGACGGGACAATTTACGAACTGGATTTCAAGGAAGCTCTTTACGTTGGGCGAGGAGCCAAATCAGTCGTGTTCTCCTCTCAGAACCCCAACCAGCCTGCCCGTTTTTATATAAACTCTGCGCCGGCCCATAAGGAATATCCTACAACCAAGGTCACACTTAAAGATGCAGAGATAGTCAGTATGGGATCTGTTGTGGAATCTAACGCCCGGACAATTAATAAACTCCTGGTAAATTCAGTTGTCAAGACCTGTCAACTTCAAATGGGCATGACTGAATTAAAACCGGGAAGTGTTTGGAATACAATGCCTGCACACACTCACAGCCGTCGTATGGAGGCATATTTCTATTTCGAGGTACCAAAGGGTCATGCAATTTGTCATTTCATGGGTGATCCAAGGGAAACGAGGCATATCTGGATGCAAAATGAACAGGCAGTGCTTTCTCCTTCCTGGTCAATACATTCAGCTGCAGGAACTTCAAATTATTCTTTTATATGGGGAATGGCTGGTGAGAACCTGAACTATGGTGATATGGATATTGTAAAACCGGATGAGTTAAGGTAAAAGGGGGAGAGAGGGCTGGAGGCTGGCTATTGGCCGTTGGCTATTGGTAGTTGGTTATTGGAGACTAGCTACTGGCTACTGGCAGATTTTTTATAACAAATTAATTCTTGTTCCGGAATCTGAAAAAGCTGAATTTGGGACTATTTACTGATTGCTAAACGCCAGCCGCCAATAACCAGCCGCCAGACGCAAGCCGCAGTTAATAACCATAATTTAGTAATAAATACTTCAAAGAAAATGAAAATGTTTGACCTGACTGGAAAAGTTGCCTTGATAACCGGAGGAACGCGTGGCATTGGCATGGCAATTGCAAAGGCCCTGGCTGGTGCGGGAGCTCAAATATGTGTGAATGGTCGTTCCGATGACCGCCTTGAAGAGTGTAAGAGCATTTACGGCGAAGATGGAATCGATGTCTTTACGGTTGCCTTTGATGTTACGAGCGAAGCAGAAGTGGATCGGGGTATAGCCATTATTGAATCAAAATTTGGCTCAATAGACATACTTGTGAATAATGCAGGAATGATAAAAAGAATACCGATGCTCGATATGCCAGTCGAAGATTTTAGGCAGGTCATTGATATTGACCTCGTAGCCCCGTTTATTGTATCCAAAAGAGTTGTTCCATCAATGATTAGCCATGGTGGAGGCAAGATCATCAATATTTGTTCGATGATGAGCGTTTACGGAAGGAATTCTGTTTCTGCTTATGCTGCAGCTAAAGGTGGTCTTAAACTACTTACTGCAAATATGTGCTGCGAATGGGCGAAGCATAATATCCAGGCAAACGGGATTGGTCCGGGATATATTGCCACCTCTCAAACTGCTGCGATTCGTGTGGATGGCCATCCTTTTAATAATCTTGTTATGACCCGAACTCCTGCCGGTCGGTGGGGTGAGGCACAGGACCTTGGTGGTGCAGCAGTTTTCCTGGCATCTGCAGCATCTAATTACGTAAATGGACATATTCTCTTCGTGGATGGCGGAATACTGGCGAATTTCGGGTATGTTCAGGGTGAAAACATTTAATTCAGCTTTGGTCATTTCAGAACGAAGTTTATAAAGCGTTCTATTCGTAAAAATAAAAATATCAACATGAAAATTATTAAACTGCTAATCCTGCTGCTTATTGCTCAGACAACAATGGCTCAGATTAATGTCAGGAAGGAATTTGAATTTGCGGCTAAGCAGTACGAGGGTATGCTGGCATCCCATCCGGATTTAAATCAGTTCCCGCAATCGACAAGACCGGATGGAACTCCTGAAAATCAACCCTCTGACTGGTGGTGTAGTGGTTTTTTCGGGGGTTCACTCTGGTATATCTATGAATTTACAAAGGATCCTAAATGGAAAGAAGCTGCCGACAGGTGGACAATGGCAGTAGAAAAAGAAAAATTAAACACTTCTACCCATGATTTAGGATTTATGTTGTATTGTCCGTTTGGGAATGGATACAGGCTGACAAGGAACGAAAAATATAAAAGTATCATGCTTACAGGGGCTCAATCACTCGCAACACGTTTTGATCCGAAGGTTGGTCTAATAAAATCATGGGAAGTGTTTCAAAAAACCTATAAATACCCGGTGATTATTGATAACATGATGAACCTTGAATTTTTGTTCTGGGCGGCCAGGGAAACAGGTGATAAGGATTTTTATTCGATCTGCACTACCCATGCCGATAACACAATGAAGTATCACTTCCGGCCCGATAACA
This sequence comes from uncultured Bacteroidia bacterium, assembly GCA_903850335.1. Lineage (GTDB taxonomy): Bacteria > Bacteroidota > Bacteroidia > Bacteroidales > Prolixibacteraceae > JAAFHB01. The sequence continues at coordinate 19,394 of CAINLJ010000025.1, forward strand.
GCAGTTATCATGTAGTCTGTTATGGTCCTAACGGTGAAGTGCTTGCAAGGAAGACACATCAGGGTGCAGCAGATGAATCGGCCTGGGCACGGGGGCAGTCCTGGGGTTTATACGGATATACAGTGATGTTCAGGGAAACAAAAGATCAAAAATATCTAAATCAGGCGCAAAAGATTGCCACTTTTATCTTGAATAATCCCAATCTTCCTTCCGATAAAATTCCTTATTGGGATTATAGTAAACCTGGTGAGGTAAGGGATGCCTCGTCGGCGGCAATTATGGCTTCCGCATTGCTCGAATTAAGTCAGTATGTGAATCTGCAGGATAAAAAGATATATATTTCTGCTGCCCGAACGGTTCTTGAATCACTTTCCGGCCCTGCCTACCGGGCTAAGTCAGGCGAAAACAATCATTTTATCCTCATGCACAGCACGGGTCACAAACCCGGGAATTCGGAAGTTGATGTTCCGCTTGTTTATGCCGATTATTACTACCTTGAAGCCTTATTGCGGTATCAGAAAACACAACAGAATTTATAATTCCTGGTTATGAAAAGGTTGATTCTGGTTTTGGGACTTTTTTGTGTGATTTCTTCAGGAAAGGCTCTTTCACAAGCAGATAAGCATGTAATTGAAATTTCAAATCCAACTCCTTTAACACGGAAAGGGGAACTGGTTGCAATTTCATGGGATCAGATTGTCTCCAAATATCCGAAAATTGATACGGCGGATTTTAGGATTGTTGAGGTGATTTCAGGAAAAGAATTACCCTGGCAACTTGAGTTTAAAGGGGAAAAGAAAATTCAGAATTTGCTGATACAGCTGGATATAAATTCAAACAGCTCCCTGCGCTTAGAGATTCAGAAAGGGAAAAGCAGCTTGGTGAAGTCTAAGACTTTCGGACGCTATGTGCCGGAACGGAAGGATGATTTTGCCTGGGAAAATGATAAAATCGCCTTCCGTATGTATGGCAAGGCATTGGAAGAATCTCCTTCTGAGATGGCTTATGGGATTGATGTTTGGGTTAAACGTACGGACAGGCTAATACTCAACGAACGATATAAACGTGGAAACTATCATACTGACTTTGGCGATGGACTTGATTTTTACCAGGTAGGGCTAACGTTAGGGGCAGGTGATATTGCTCCGTTTATCAAGGATTCAATCTGGTATCCAAAGAATTACAGACGATGGAGAATTTTGGATAATGGACCGTTGCGTACAACCTTTATCCTGGAATATGACGCCTGGGATGTAAATGGGAAAAAGGTTACAGTGGAAAAGAAAATTTCTCTGGATGCTGGTTCTCAGCTTAACAGGGTAGAGGCAAACTTTTCGTGTGATAAAAAGTCTGTTAACACATTTGTGATTGGTATTGCCAAAAGGAAAGAACCGGGAGTTTTGTTTTTGGATGAGCAGGAAGGTCTGATGGCCTATTGGGAGCCTAAGCATGGCAATGACGGTACAACAGGCTTAGGTGCCGTAATTCTTCCTGATGTTAAGGGGATAACAATTACAGATAAACAAATCCTTTCAAAAGTCATGACAAATGAGGATCAGCCAATAGTCTACTATACAGGGGCTACATGGGACAAGGCCAATGAAATCACCTCATCCAATGAATGGTTTGAATATATCAAATCTTATAAAATCAGACTTTTAAATCCGCTGAGACTAACTCTTGAATAGGCTTATTTCCTAATACAAAGATTCCACGTACGTAGGTTTACGGGTTGAATATCAGGAAGATTGGCAGATGGCTTATCGAGATAAAAATAGGCAACTGCCGATACGTCATCTGACCTGTAAAAGTTTGTCCACCCATTAAGTTTCCCCTTCGGGTCAAGTTTCGTTACCTTTCCAGGTGCATACAGGTGAGTTGCAACGCCGTTGGTTTCAGCCGAAACAGGAATCAGAGGAGCTCCTGATGCCTGATATCCGGCTACGATATCCAGACCGTCGCCACCCATTTGCTGAAGTGTTGTCCGGATATTTTCTTTAAAAAAGATTGGATCCGGAATATGGAACCTGTAGAAAGCCCATTCTTTTAATGAGTCATCAGCGACAGTACAACCTGTATAGTTATTGATGTATTTCGCTTGTCCCCAAGCTGTACCTATATAATCCTCCGTTCCGGTACCAATGAGTGTAGGCAACTCCCTGTCTCCGTCAATATACATTTTAACTTCCCCTTCGCCAAACCATGACTTTTTGTACATTGGGTTCGCACTAACACCGATGTTTGTGCCTAAAAACCGGCCCTTACCATTGACTTTAGGAAGAATTTCAAAATCTTTACCGGGGATTGTTGCAGTATCCCTGTGCCAGTAAGCGTGAAAATACATGTTTTCATCATCCCAAATCTTTGTGTAACTAAAATCCACATCATAAAACAGAAACCCGAGTTTTCTTGTACCTTCATTCGTGATCATGATCTTCGCACACTGTTTAAATGGCATTGGAATGAAGCAGTTAAACGATCTCCCTTCAGCATTGGCGAACAAGGCATTCTGAAATGCGGTAGTCTTACCAAGCCCGACTCCAAAAAAATCACCAAAGGGAACAGAAACAGCCGGAATCTTCCCGTTATCCCAAAACATATCGATCTTCAGTGAACGAAGCATCTGCGGAGACCTGTCATTAATTGTGATCCAGATCCGGTTTATAATCCCCTGTCCCTGAACATCCAGTAATACCTTGGATTTTCCAACTCCAATGAGTCAAAGGCATGACCCTTGGCACCATTATTTGCTTTGCCACCCATACCCTTTTCGCCGTTAAGGTTCTCAGGACTGCTCCAGCGGGTATCCAGGTTATCATTATATACCAACAAATTGCCCGAAAAACCGTTCTTAACCCTTTCATTTTTACATCCTGTGAGGAAACAGGACAAAATAAATACTATAGTTAAAATTTCACGAATTAATTTTCTGAAATGAACCTTTTTTAATTTGCCTGACATACTGATATTGTTGTTAGTGGACAATGTGAAATTAATGCTTTTTGCACTTAAATTTTCATATTCTATCTTTTAACATATCTTTGAATTTGAAATTTTAAAAAATAATAATAATAAGTTTTACAATGGTCATTCGAATTCTTCTTCCATTATTCTGTATATCTTTAATATTCAATAGCTTGAAGGCTCAGGAAGTCATCCCTTTATACGATAAGGTGATTCCCAACTCAATTAGTTATTCTATGAAGGAAGTCACACTTACGTGGGATGGTCAGTTTGGCGGATACCGCAATATCTCCAAACCTACACTTGAGATTTACCTTCCGGCAAAAGAACTATCAAATGTTCCGGCAGTAATCATCTGTCCCGGAGGTGGATATGGAATGGAAAGTTACCGCCTTGAAGGACTCAATATTGCAAAGACTTATATTAACCATGGAATTGCAGCCTTCATCCTGAAATACAGGTTGCCATCTGATTCGATAATGCCCGATAAATCCATTGGTCCTTTACAGGATGCGCAACAGGCATTAAAAATTGTAAGGCAATATTGTACAAAATGGAATGTTGATCCGAAGAAAATTGGAATTATGGGCTTCTCTGCCGGAGGGCATCTGGCATCTACTGCAGGAACCCATTTTGATACCTGCCTTGTGACCAATCCGGAACAAATCAGTGTACGTCCTGATTTCATGATTCTTGTTTATCCGGTTATATCCATGACTGATAAACTCACTCACGCCGGGTCGCGTCGTAATCTGCTCGGGGAAAATCCAACACCTGCAAAGCTTGAATTCTTCTCCAATGAATTACATGTCAACGATCTGACTCCTCCCACTTACCTGACACATACCGGTGACGATAAGATAGTGGACGTTGACAACAGTATAGTTTTTTATGAAGCATTAAGACATCATAATGTCCCTTCTGAGATGCATCTTTATCCTAAAGGTAATCATGGGTTTGTATTGTCACAGCCAACCGAGGAGTGGATGAGCCCATTGTTCCGGTGGATGAAAAGTATGAGCATTATAAACTGAACAGTAGGATGAGTTTCAGAAGTTATATTGATTCCACACTTTTTAATCTGAATAATTCACTAATTATGAATTATACAGAATTATAATTATTCAAAAAAATAGGCACTAAAGTTCCTGATGACCGGCACCTTACTTGATTTTGTAATCATCAGACGTACAGAGGTTGATTTTATCTTATCGAATAGTTGGATGCGCTTATGTCCGACAGAAGTTCCATCGCAAATCTTCTTCCATGTCTTTCCGGTTAATCCCTCAACACTGTATTCCCTGATACGCTCTCCCTTTGTCAAATCCTCCTGTATCTCAATTTGATTGATTTCCTTTTCAGAATCAAAATTTATTGTAATAAGTTCTCCTGTACCCTGATTGGAACCTACCCTTGATTTTTCGCGCTGCGCGAGTTTCTTTCCAAACTCTTCGAAGACCTTTACATCATGTGCCGGAAACAGACCTGAAGTATCGATTGCCATCCCAATAAGAACATTTGTGTTTCTGCCTACTGAAGTATAGTATCGGTTTAAAAGATTGTCGGCTGAAAAAACTTTTTGTTCTTCCCCTGCCTTCCAAAGCCAGCCACCATTCCATGCACTCTTGTTGCGGTTCGGAAAATCAGCTTCTGCGCCCACCCAATATTTACCATTGGGATTTCCTGCACCGTTAGATATTTCAGCTTCCCCAGAACTATTAATTTTCGCATCGATTCTGTTCCAGAAAGGGTAGGGGGTCCTGCCATCTTCGTTTTCCACCCATCGCAAAATGTTGTTACCCCCCAAAGGACCACCAAAAAGCAAGGCATTTGGCTGATGGTCCTTTAGTAGTTGCATTACCTTATCCTTTATCCCAACTTTGCGGTCCGACATTACTCCACCATCAAACCATATTTCGAAGAGTTCCCCATATTCAGACCACAATTCTTTAAGTTGTCTGTAGACTGCGTTATTAAATTTCAGTCTGTCTTCGTCCGGCATCTTAACATAACCAGCCTGATAATAGGTATTCATATTCGTATTGTAATAAATGCCGGGCTCAAGTCCGTATTTCCTGCACGACTTTATGAAATCAGCAACCACATCGGCTCCTCCGCCTCGCAGGGGAGTATTCCCAACGTGGTAATCATGAACCTTTGTCTTCCATAAACAGAATCCGGTGCCATGTTTAGCCGTCAATACTGCATATTTTGCTCCAGCTTTTTTAGCTGCCAAAATCCATTGGTCAGTATTTAGCCTCGATGGATTAAAGGCAGATAAGGGCGGAAGCGTTTCTTTCTTTGAATAATCGAAGGTCTCCGGGGCAAATATGTTGATATCCAGATGTATGATTACTCCAATTTCCTTATCACTCCATTCGACCTGTCTTTTTGTAGGTAAAACAACAGAATTATTTTGTGCCCTGCCACTTGTGATTGCCAGAATAAGAACAATAACGAATAAAATATTTTTTATCATCGGAATATCAATTAGCCTGATTTGATTTTTGGTTGAATCCTTCTTATCGTCTTTCATTGTAAACACCCAGCTCGGCTATCGTTGGATTTTCGGTGAAGTCGTCAAACAAGATCCTTACTTTACTTCCCCATACCCTTTCGAAACGGTGAATCTTAACTGTGTTCATATTACTTCCTTCCAGGATCGTAGTCCACTTCTCATTGGCCAGATACTGAATCCTGTATTTTTGTACACCTTTCTTTGCTTCGGTAAGCGTTACCATATTAAAAGGCTTTTCAACCCCCAGATCAACCTCATACCAAGGTTTCTTAACATGCATATTTGACTCCCAATGAGTCTTAAAATCATCATCATTGCCAAAATCTGAAATTTGCATATCCCAGCTCCAGGAGGAATTTGCTGGTTTATGTTTTGCAATATTCGATGAAATGACTGGCGCTTCGGTTGGGGCAAATCGGGCAACCGGACCGTTATTCTTCCATTTAGCACCAATCTCCTTTAAGAGCTGAAGAGCATTATCATCGATAAGTCCTTCCCGATTAGGTGCCACGTTGAGTATGAAATTGCAAAAGGCCTTATTTAAAGGAATTATATTGTCATTAACCATATACCCGGCATCCTTAACCGGACTCGTTGGAAATTCCTTCTTCCAGAACCACTGTTTATTCACCGGCAGGCAAGACATCGATGGTAAAAGGTTGCTCTCCTTATCCATCTTTTCACCAGCATTTTGTTCATAAGACTTA
>CAINLJ010000026.1 GCA_903850335.1 uncultured Bacteroidia bacterium
CGCAAAAATTAAGTACAATAGTTTCCATAATTAAAATGGTATTTTACGAATTAATGAATCGGGAATCAATGCAAATTCCTTTGGTGGAATATGCAGGATAGTAATTGTATTAATTCCTCCAATAAGTAGTGTGTTTGCATTTGACGGCAGAGAGGCGATACTTAAATCATACCAGCCCTGGCCACCAGTATCGGCGCCATTTGCATTCCAACCTAAAAGATTTTTGGATGTACCTGCAAAGATCTGTGTATAGGTTACGCCGGAGTCAGTAGATTTGTATATCCCATAAAGCCCGTCATCACTATTGGTTTCAGCAATTGCATATACCCACGTAGGCTGATTGGGCGAAACAGCCAGGTTAATTCGATAAACGAGTGAATTATTAAAGCTTTGTGTCCATGTTGTTCCGCCATCGGGCGATACATATATCATGCCAAGTGTTGCGGTTCCGTACAATGTATTGAAATCACCTGGTTTATATTCCATGCTGAGGAACCTTGTAGTTGTTAACCTCGTGCTCCAGGTTGCGCCTCCATTTGTGGTTTTATATACCCCATCAGACGTGGCGGCCAGAATAGTCTGATTATTCGACGGATCAGGAAGAAGCCTGTAAACCATTTTGCCTGCCGAAATTGCATAACTGATTCCGGTTGTATTCCAGGTAGCACCTCCATCTGTTGACTTGAGAACACCAACTGAGTTGTTATCCCAGGCATCCTTATCCCCGGTTGCAATATAAATCGTATTCGAAGTAGCGTAATCAGACGGAATTAATATGTCACTCACAGCCAGCACACCATTGCTATTTGTTAAACATGTCCAACTGGTTCCGTTATTTGTTGTTACCCATAATCCTCCGGATGCGGCTCCAACCCAATACGTATTATTGTCAGAAGGATGAAAGGCAATGCAATTTAACCGTCCAACTCCGGCATATCCGCCTACTGAGCTTGCAGGTCCCAATGAAGTCCAGCTTGATTGATCAACTGCACTAATAGATTTTAATGTAGGATGTGACTTTTGGAAATCCCTTAAAACTTCATGCGCGCTTTGTTTTGGAAATTCAGTCGTTGAAGGGTTAACTTTCCTTTCCATTTCGTACTCCCACCGCTTGAACTGTTTCCAGCCAACGGCTTTTGTCTTGACCCCGTTTAAATTATAATACCCGTTTTCGACATTGAACGGTGCCCAATACCGGTAAAAGGCATCTTTGTAATCCGCTAAGGTTAATTGCTCCCGCGGTTTACCTGCAGGCAGATTTTTTATCCATTGCTGTGAAAACAGATTTGATACAAAAAGTGTAAATATTAGGATCAGACTGATTTTTTTCATAGAATCTTTCTGTTTGATTATAATGCCTCGTGCAGCATAAAAAGAGATACAATTTTTCTCACGACATGTTTACTTGCAGGCAATTAATGAATCAGAAATCCTGTGTTACCGGCTTGTATCTATCGGTTTTTTTGAATAACAACTTTCAAATATATAAAATCCAATGAAGTATTAACAGGAATTTTAATAGGTAAGAAAAAAGATTTCAACTTTATTTTCCTACGGGCGTAAGGGTCCGGTAAATTGAATGCAAGGAATATCTTTCCAGGGACAAGGCCTGGTAAGGTTTAGGCTTAGACTTTTCCTTTCCGAAACCCTTATCTCAAATGCAATATCCGGCTTTTCGTACCAATTTTTCAGACACGTTGAATCAATCGCGGAGTATTCCCTTGTCGCTCTTGAGTATTTTAATAATAGATTTCTGAAACAGACTGAATCTTTTTTATTTTCATTGACAATAATGTAGCTGCCTGTAGGGATCTGAAGAGCGATCTTGCCTGACGAATCCGTAATAGCTTCAAAAAGTACCGGGGAGCAGAAAAGGTTTATCTTGCCTTTTTTGATATAAAATTTCTGACGGATCAATGCTGCCGGAGTCTCAATATCTTGATTTTTTTCGCGGTTAGGTCTGATTCCGCCACAATATTCAATAGTCTCTGTAACTGATATCTCAAGATTATACCTTGCGTGATTTACATTTACCTGCCTTATTGAATTTAGAGCTCGTTGTTGTTTTCTTTGAGTATCTGCCCCCGAAAATCCAAATAGAATCAGAGACAAAAACAGAATAATAAGACATCGCATAGTTCAAATTGTATGACAATGGAAATTTACTTCAAAAGAAACAAATAATTTTTAGATTTGTATTTAACATTTCATAAATCCGCACTCACCTAATGACCAATTATCTGAAATCTGTTCGATATCTTTATTTGATATTTCTGATGCAGTTGTTTAGTGTTAGTCTGTCAATTGGTCAGAATAACAAGGCGTTATTGAAACATAAACAATCTGTTGAATTACCTGAATGCCTTATTGGATATACAGAAATGCAAACTAACCTCATCGGAGGACGGCAGGCAAATGTTAAAACAATGAGGGCTGTAATTATTCAATGCGATGGTTCTCAACGTCGTGTACTGGCAGAAAGGTTTGTCGAAAAGAGCGATTCGATGACCCAGTTCGCAGGATGGTCACCCGATGGAAAAACAGCCATTATTGGATTAGGCTGGAAAAGTCAGGAAACAGCAGAATGGGAAGAACTTAATAAGGAATTCAACCATGTCGGTGGCGATGTGCTTTATGACAATTGCCTTGTTGACATTGAAACCGGAAAGGTAACCAATGTTACAGCGGTAGAACGGGTGAGTCGGAATAACAACGGTTTGTTTTTCTGGCCGGATGATCCGGGAAAGCTTGGTTTTACTGCAATCATTAGTGGAATCTCTCATCCGTTTAAGATGGATATGGATGGTAGGAATAAAACGGACCTTACGAAAGGATCCAGAGATTTTACCTATGGCTTTAACGCTTCACGCGACGGGAAACGAATCACATATCACCGGGATTATCAGATTTATATTGCTGACGCAGACGGATCCAATCCTCTTCATGTAATGACTGGTCAGAAATTTAACTTCGGACCACAATGGTCACCTGATGGTAAAATGATCTTGTTTGTTAGTGGTGAAAAGAATGTCCAAAGCAATCCCTGTATCTCGTTTTCTGATGGCAGTGGAGTCAGAAAACTTGCTGACCGTGGCGGCTACAAAGGATCAATTGAATTTTTGGACGTTTATGATTTCCATGGAGGCAGCAGCGATATTCCTGTATGGGCCGCTGATGGCCGGTCTGTCTATTATACTGCAGTTATGGATAAGCGAGTTGAATTGTTTCAGGTGGATCTTAACGGCAGCATTACACAACTTACGCATTCGGATGAAGGAACATTACACTATCATCCGGAACCTTCAAAAGATGGGAAATGGTTATTGTATGGTTCCAAAAGAAAAGGTGTAAGACAGCTCTTTATAATGCGATTAACTGATCACAAGGAATTCCAAATCACAAATCTTAACCCTGGTAAAGCAGCTATGTGGGCGCATTGGCAACCCAATCTCTACCTGCAACAGGATTAGATTACAGAAATACAAACTATTTTAAGTAGACTCATGTACTCCATTGAATGGGTCTTAGGATGAATAGATATCTAAAATTTGTCAATATTACCATCAAATTGCAATAAAGTTAAACAATTTTGTATTAGTACCAGACAATTATGGACTAATAACTATTTGAATCTTTAAATAATTTTAAACCAAATCAAAAGGAAATTAAAATGGAAAATAAGTTAAAGCGCAGAGAATTTGTCAGTGCAACTTCAATGGCAGGAGCAGGTCTGACATTAGGATTTCCAAATATTTCGTTTGGAGCCGGTCCTGACACAATTAAACCAGCAGTTCTGGGAGGCCCAAAAGCTTACGCCGGATTATTTCCAGCCTGGCCTGTCATTAATCAGCTTGATGAAAAGGCAATGAGTGATGCATTGCAAAGCAAAAAATGGTGTCGGTTGGGAAGTAAAAAAGTTGATTTATTTGAAGATGAATATAAGAAACTTAATGGTTCGAAACATTGTCTTGCTACCTCGAGCGGCACCAGTGCACTATTAACATTAATGGGGGCGCTGGATATTGGTCCGGGGGATGAAGTAATAATCCCTGTTTACACCTTTATCGCTACCTACAACGCAGTGGTACTTAACTATGCCTTACCAGTCTTTGTTGATACTGACATTGAGAGCTTTCAGATAGACGCGAATAAAATTGAGGCCGCCATCACTAAACAAACAAAGGTTATTATGCCTGTTCATATTGGTGGATCACCCGCTGATCTGGATCATATCCTCAAAATTGGAGCCAGGTCAAAGATCCCCGTGATCGAAGATGCATGTCAGGCCCATCTTGCAGAATGGCGTGGGAAGAAAGTTGGAAATTTTGGCCTCGCCGGGGCATTCAGTTTTCAGGCAAGTAAGAACCTAAATTCAGGCGAAGGTGGTGCCATATTAACAAATGACGACAAATTTGCTCAGATATGTTATAGCTTTCACAATCAGGGACAGGCAGGACGTGAAACAGGATATAATCCCGGAACAGGTACAAGGGGCACCAATGTCCGTTTAACCGAGTTCCAGGGTAGTTTGCTAGTTTCTCAGATGTCGCGTGTTGTTGAACAAACAAATCGCCGCACGGAAAATGCCGGTTATTTAACTAAAATACTTAAGGAAATACCAGGTATTACGCCAGCAAAACTTTACGAAGGAACAACGCGCAGCGCCTATCATTTGTACATGTTCAGATATGACAAGAATCATTTCGCCGGACTGAGCCGTAATAAATTTCTCGATGCTCTGACAAAAGAAGGGATCCCTTGTTCAAATGGATACGGAATGATGAATAAGGAGGAGTATGTAACCGGATTGGCCAAAAACCGACACTATTTGAATATTTATGGCGAAAGAACAATGAATCAATGGCTTGAACGTAATCAATGCCCACAGAACGATCTTCTTACTCAGGAACAAAGCGTCTGGTTTTTTCAGAACATGCTTTTAGGCGCAAAAACTGATATGGACCAGATTGCCAGTGCAATCCTAAAGATTCAAAAACATGCGGCAGTAATCGGTAAACTATAAATTGCGTTGGATTGTTTAATTGCTGTTTAAAACTCTGCCAATGAAAAAAAGAATATTTCTGCCACTATTCCTCTTTCTCCCTTTTGTTGTTTTTTCGCAATCTTCCTACCAGGTAGGTACGGCCAAGGAGACGATAGAGCCTGACCAGTCGTTAATATCTCTGCACCTGGGTGGCTATGGTGCACCCAAGGATGGCAGGTTCACACTGCAATGGACAAAAATGAAAAATGTGCCACAGCATGAGGCATTTGGAGCATTGCACAATAAATTGTATATAGTAAGTAATGGTGAGTTATTGTCAATTAATCCATCCCAAATTAATGCGCAATGGATGAAATGGGGTAAGGCAATGCATATAAAGTCAATTGCGGGATATAAAAATAATCTGTATGGCATTGACAATGGTGGCAGATTACTTAAAACGTCTGATTCAGGAATTATTAAATGGGAAAGAATTGGGATTGTAGATCCATCGGTTACAATAATCGCTATATTCAAAGACAGGTTATATTCTGCTAATCAGGCTGGTGTATTGTGGTTTGCTGATCTTACGCCTAAAAAGATTGAATGGAAAAAAGTTGAGACGATTGGTAATGCAGTAACTGATATTATTAGTCTGACAGCAAATGACCGCAAGTTATTTGCCCTTACTTCGGATGATGTAATCTATCAGTGCGAGCCGGATCGCAAAGATTCGAGGTGGATAAAAACAGCCTACAAAAATGGGCACACGATAAAAGAGGATATCAGGGAATTAGCAGTTTTTAATGACCGGTTATTCGGCATCAGTAAGGAAAACTTTCTGTATCGTGGTGAACATCGTAGCGAAGGAAATCTGACTGCCAGGGCGATGGCTATTAAAAACGCTGAAACAACAGTTGTCCTTGTCAATGCAGATGTTTGTGGGCTTAACGATACGTTTACCGGTTTAATTAAAAAGCAGCTTTTCAATAAATATAAGCTTCCTCCTGAAGCTATTTTCATTAATTCTTCTCACACGCATTTCGCTCCGGTTACTCAGAACTGGCTCACCTGGCAGGAACCGAATCAACGGCCAGACAGCTCATATCTCTACTCAACGGTAAAAAACGGGATAGTCCATTCAATCGAAAATGCCATAGGTGCCATGGTGCCGGCGGAATTATCATTTGGCAGGGGAGCAACGGATATTGGATATAACAGAAGCCTGAAAGATCATCCCGAATTGTACGACAATGCGGTGGATGTTTTAAAGGCTGAATATAAAGGATTAAATACTGAAAGTTATCTCTTTTTAACAGCCTGTCATCCAGTCTTTCAAACTGTAGGGGTTACCCACTATACAATCAGCGCTAATTACCCTGGCGTCGCACGTAAGCTTGTTGAAGAAAGAACAGGAACGACTAATTCTCTTTTTATTCAGGGCACCGGAGGAGATGTTAATCCAAAAGACAATGGCGAATATATCACTGGAGAAAAGCTTTCAAATGAAGTAATCGCCGTTCTGGGCAGACCAATGACAAAAATAGGTGGTCCAATTACCTGTTTTCTCGACACTATTAATCTGCCTGTCCGACCCTGGACTAAGGAGGAAATAGATGCTTACAGGAAGCAAAACATTGATAAAGTTGGCGACGTTTACGCCGAAAAAAATGTGAAATGGTGCGATCTCATGACTAAGTATCTCAATGAAGGGAATATGCCAAAAGTAATGCCTGTCTACGTTAACACGATTAACATCGGAAACTGGAAGATTGTAGGATTTTCGAGAGAAACGACTACAGGATATGGCTTGGGCGTAAAGAATTTCTGGCCCGAAAAACTTATCTCAGTAGCAGGATACACAAACGACGTTTCAAGTTATCTGCCAACTCACATGCACATTGAACAGGAAACCTATGAGGGTAAAGACTCTTTTTTCTGGTATGGAATGCCATGCATCTTTCCTCATAATGTTGATGAGATTATTTTGGAACGGGTTAAAACTCTTGCACGCTAAATAATTAATATTTTCAGTCTTACCTTGTGTCTGCCAAGGACATTCAATATTTTGTAAAAATGAACAGATTAAGGAAAATCTATAAGGATTTCTCAAGCCCGATTATTATTATCGGAATCATGTTTTTTGTTTTCGGGTTTATAACCTGGCTGAGTGCTATACTCGTTCCATACCTCAAGATAGCATGTGAATTAAATAATTTTCAGTCATACCTTGTAGCATTTTCATTTTATATAGCCTATTTCTTTATGTCTGTTCCATCCGGTTGGTTTTTGGAATATCTTGGTTATAAGAAGGGAATGGTTGCCGGTCTCATAATTATGGCTATTGGCTCATTACTTTTTGTTCCTGCAGCACTTACAAGAACGTATGGTTTATTCCTTACCGGGCTGTTTATCCAGGGTGCCGGAATGGCCTTATTACAAACCGCATCCAATCCCTATGTGACGATCCTTGGACCGATTGAAAGCGCTGCAAAACGGATCAGTATTATGGGAATATGTAATGGTGTTGCCGGTGTTATTGCTCCCGCAATCCTGGGTTTTATCACTTTGAACGGGGCCGACGAAATTGTTGAGAAGATTACAAAAATGAGTATTACAGAGAAGAGTTTAGAGCTTGATATACTTGCTTCTCGGGTTATAATCCCTTATATTCTTATAATGATTGGGTTACTTGTTCTTTCAATTTATCTTTATTTTTCTAATCTTCCTGATATCGATGCCGATGAGGAAAATGCAATTATAGAAGACGGCGGGGCAGACAAGACGAACATCTTTCAGTTTCCCCATCTTTTACTTGGTGTGCTGGCAATCTTCTTATATACAGGTGTAGAGGTGATTGCAGGCAATACAATCATAAGCTACGGCGTTTTTCTGGATATCCCCATTGCTACATCTAAATTCTTTTCTTCATTTACGATTTTTGCCATGCTTGTTGGATATGTTATTGGAATTATAACGATCCCAAGGTATTTAACCCAGATGAATGCATTAATCATTTCAGCTGTTTTGGGCCTTCTTTTCGCGTTTGGGGCCATTTTTACCCAGGGGTTTTTATCTGTTATGTTTATAGGATTATTGGGATTAGCCAATTCGTTGATGTGGCCTTCCATCTGGCCTTTGGCAATCACTGAGCTGGGTCGTTTTACAAAGATAGGAAGCTCAATGATGGTTATGGCTATATCAGGGGCAGGAGTTATTCCTCTTTTGTATGGAAGGATTGCAGATATAACCACACCAAGAACAGCTTACTGGATTGTAATCCCAATATATCTTTATGTTCTGTATTATGCAAGATCAGGGCATAAGGTAAGAATCGTTAAGTAATTATTTTCCAAAACAAGCCAGATCAGTGCTTAAAAACAATTGAATCTTTGTTCCCGTAAAATTTTAATTCAGATATAAGCTTCTGAATTCTTTAGGTGTCATGGTTGTAATTGACTTAAATTTACGGTTGAAATTTGAAAGATTGTCAAATCCCGAGGAATAGCATATATCTGATATCGCCTGTTCCTCTTTTTCAATTAGGAGCTTTTTAGCATGGCATACACGCAGTTCGCTTAAAAAAGTCATAAAGGTTTTTTTTGTACTCTTCATAAAGTACTTGCAAAAAGCATGTGGCGTCATATTGGCGATTTCGGCAACATCCTGAATCTGAATCTTGTTGTGAAAATTCACAATGACGTATTCGTGAACTTTCTTCAGCCTGCCAATCGAATGATCGCTGTAATTAATCAGTGGTAATTCAGTAACGAAGGCGTTTGTTAAGAGAGGCCGCATTTCAGATTTAGCCAGTTCCAGCAGGATGTCGAGCATTGAAATGATCTTTAAAGGTCCTTCATCAGACATAAGATCTTTCATCTTTTTGAACATGGTTTCCTTGTTGGGATGTTGAAAACAAACACCTCCTTTTGCCTTGTTTAGCAGGTCCCTGATTATTGACATCTCGGGTATTGAGAAGAAATTAGCGCCCAAAAAGTCCTCTGAAAACATCACAAGAAAGGCTGAGGCTTTAAGATCATCCCTTTCGAAATATTCGGGATCACTTTTCCAGTAGTGCGGGATATTGGGTCCCAATAGTACAAGATCGCCTTCATTGAAGTTTTCGACACAATCGCCTACAAACCGTTTCCCCTTACTTTGTATTACATACTTCAACTCATATTCTGAATGAAAATGAAACTCGCTGTCAAATCTCGGCAGATCAAGCTTTTTTGCTACGAATGACAAACCTTCATTTACGATGATCTTCTGAAATCTGGCTTTCATAAGTATTATCTTTTTGCGTTAACGGATCTGAATTACTATAAAACTTTGACAAGATAATATTAATATCTGACAATGCTGTACCACTAAATCACTGTTTGAGTCCCTATTTTTGAACTTGTCAGGGCATCTTATGATACAATAGTGTCCAACAGAAAGGAAATTATCAAAATACTTACTGATGAAAAAAGTTGCTGTTATAGGTTTTGGGTTTATGGGGATGACTCATACTTTAAATATACTCAAAAATCCGGATTTGCAGTTGGTTGCAATTGTCGACAAAAATCCCGAATTGATAGAGAAAAATTTGTTTAATCCGGGTGGTAATTTTTCAACTGGTGAAATTGATCCTGAGATACTTAAGAACATAAGCAGGTATTCTGATTTTGATGAATGTCTTCGTCAGGAGGAAATTGATGCAGTTCATATCTGCGTTCATACCGAGCTTCATTACGAAATGGCAAAAAAAGCCCTGCTTAATGATAAACATGTGTTCCTTGAAAAACCCTTTACGCTCGATATTAAGGAGGCAGAAGAACTCATTGAACTGGCAAAAATGAAAAGCAGGATTCTCATGATTGCGCATGTAGTCAGGTTTATGCCTCCCTATCAGAAACTTAAGAAATGGATTGACACAAAAGAGTTTGGTGAATTAAAGTTTTTGTCAATGTCGAGAATTTCCGGTGTCCCGGGATGGGGTGAATGGAAGGAACAACAGTCCAAAGGCACATCCGGTGGTGCCTTGTTTGATCTTATTATTCATGATATTGATTTCGTAAACTATGTTCTCGGAGTTCCGTCAGAGATTAAAAGCAGCTACCTTCCGGGGCTACTAAGTAAAAACGATTACGTTAGTGCTATGTGGAGTTATTCCGGGAGCAACGTTCACGTGAAAATTGAAGGCGGGAATACTTTTCATAGTACATTCCCCTTTCAGGCCGGTTATATGGTTCAGTTCGAAAATGCAAGTGTCTTGTATACAACCTTAAATGGCAATGAAATCAGGATAGGTGATGATACAAGTATATCCGAGATTCCTGCCGGTGATGCCGGAGAAGGCTATTATAACGAAATCAGCTATTTTGCCCAATGCATCCTAACCAATACTCAACCAGCTGAATGCTTGCCTGAATCCTCGTTAGAGTCTATAAAACTTTGTTATAATCACCTTTAATAACCTGAAATAATGAATCAAAATTTAGCAATTAACGGAGGACCAAAGACAATTGACAAAGATTTTGAATGGCCTGTATTTGATCAGTCTGATATTGATGCAGTTGCGGAGATCGTTCGGAGTGGCAAATGGGGAAATCCGGATTGCGGAGATGCTGTTGAAGCCTTTGAAAAGGACTTTGCAACATTTTGCGGTACGAAATATGCTATGACTTGTGTAAATGGATCTGTGGCACTTCGTCTTGCTTTAATCGCATGTGGTGTAAAGCCGGGTGACGAAGTAATTGTCACACCCTATACTTTTATAGCCACAGCATCGATTGTTTTAGAAGCTAATTGCGTTCCGGTTTTTGTAGACATTGATCCTGATACCTATAATATCTCCCCGGTTGAAATAGAAAAGGCGATAACCAGTCGGACAAAGGCGATAATTCCGGTTCATTTTGCCGGTCAGGCCTGCAACATGGATGCAATCATGTCGCTAGCACAAAAACATAACCTGCGCGTGATAGAGGATGCCTGTCATGGTCACGGAGCAGCATACAAAGGGAAGAAACTTGGAAGTATCGGTGATGCCGGATGCTTCAGTTTTCAGTCCTCCAAGAACCTGACAAGCGGAGAGGGTGGCATGGTAATTACAAATGATGAAAGTCTTTACGACATGATGAACTCCTTACGGAATGTAGGTCGCGTAAAAGGGGGACAATGGTACGAGCATCACTTTGCCGGTTGCAACTACAGGATTACCCAGATGCAAGCCGTACTCCTTTCAAGTCAGTTGAAGAGACTTGAAGAACAGACCGCTCTGCGCCATGCCAATGGCACCTACCTGAATTCCCTGCTCGAAAAGATCGATGGCATACAGCCTCTGGCACGAGGACTCGGTGAGACAATCCACAGTTATCATATTTACATTTTCAAATATGATAAATCCAGGTTTAACAATCTTTCAAAGGTGGACTTCTCAAAGATGCTTGCAGCAGAGGGCGTTCCATGTTTTATGGGATACCCGGAGCCTCTCTATAAACAACCACTGTTTCGCGAAAAGAACTTTATGTGTTATGCTATTCCGGAAGAAGTAGATTATAACGATGTCTATTGTCCTGAAACGGAGAAAGCCTGTCATGAGGAGGCTGTGTGGATCTTCCAGAATACGATGCTTGGAACGAAAGAAGATATGGATAAGTTCGCCGAAGCGATTCTTAAAATTCAAAAGGCATACAATTGAAGGATAACGAAAAATTCAAATTTTAAAATTCAGATTTCTCATAATCCGTATAAGGTTCATTTAAGTTGTTTGCCGGAACAGGGAAAAACACCTCATAGCAACTCTCTATATTTTTATGAAATGTTTCCGGAAGCCTTGACCAATCGAACAA
>CAINLJ010000027.1 GCA_903850335.1 uncultured Bacteroidia bacterium
GAAATTCTTGCGGTGCGTTACATCTAATGCAACATCAGGGCTTGCAACGCATCTTCACTATTGTTGCTGGTCTTTGGGTTGGTGGATTTGTCACTGTTGCTTACTTGGTCACCCCCATGTCTTCTCCGTATAAATTATCTTCAATCATAAGGATTGCTTTGTCGCTCAGGGGATTCGGGCTTCGGCGAAAATTAATTGACGAGCTCCGCGCAATGACATTCATCCCCCATGTCTTCTCCGTATAAATTGTCGTCAATCATAAGGATTGCTTTGTCGCACAGGGGATTCGGGCTTCGGCGAAAATTAATTGACGAGCTCCGCGCAATGACGCGCATTAACGGCTGAGGGTGAGGTAAAGGATGAGTTGGCGGCTGGGCCGCCAACTCATCCTTTACCTCACTTCCATGCCACGACACCGTCATTGCGAATCGCTCGACATTCAATCATTCAACAATCTACCTATTTCCTGAGCGATGAAGCAATCCCGATTTTCTGTAGTGAACCGGTTATGCGACAAAGGAATCACAATTATCATTAATTAACAGATGAAGCAATAGCAGCTCTGCGCTGTTTCCTCTGTAGCGATTATGCAATAACAGATCTACCGCTTACTTCTCAGGTAATTACGCAATAATTGTTCTTAGACTAATCTTCCCAGGTAATGAAGCACTTTTCAAACTTGCACTCAATACCCTAATTGACAAGGCGAAGGCAAACACATAATTATTCTACCATCATGAATTATCTCCATTCATAAGGATTGCTTTGTCGCTCAGGGGATTCTTACTAAGGCGAAAATTTATTGACGAGCTCCGCACAATGACGCGCATTCCCTGCTGATCTAAATTATCCGAGCAATATATGAAACTACATATACTATTGATTATCTACTATATATCCGATTATAATCGGTTATAAACGGATATAAACGTTTGTAACCGGTTATAATCAGATAATAGAAAATACGTCATCTATATTTGTGTAAATGGTTTTGGTAAGCATGTTTTCACGGAAATCAAGAGCTTACAAAAAACGAACTTACGCAATATGAAAAAGCTTTTCCCTAATAATTTTCTTTTCATGTTCCCGGTTTACAACAATCAGAACAACCTTCCACTAAAAGAGGAAAAGCAGGAATCGGGAACCCATCCGATCAGAGTATTGGTGTGCGTAATTTGTTTGCTCTGTGGAAATATGTTTATCAAACCGTTCATGATTGGAGACTTTAGTTATCAAGTGAATTCCTCTGCAATGGGAATGAGCACCACAAGAAATACGGTCTCCGGCATACTACCTGACTTATCAAATAGCAGTCTGACAGTCCTAAAAGATACAGGATTCGCCGCTTCGCACACAAAGATATTCCAGGTTAGTACTGAATGTATTACAGGAAACTGGCTGGGAACAACATCCGCAGACTGGAACGATGAATCCAACTGGTGTGGCGGAATACCATTACCCACAACAGATGTTGTAATCCTGACGGGAGGAAATCAGCCTGAAATCGGGGTAGAAGGGGGTTTTTGCCATAACCTTTTAATTGATACGGGAGCCACACTAATTATCTCCGGGACGAATTCGCTAACGATATCGGGTAACTGCACTAACACTGGAACTTTTATTCCAAACAACAGCACAGTAATATTCAATGGAGGAACTATCCAAAATCTTGAAGTCAATTCAACTGCTGCTTTTCACAATCTGACTGTCGATAATTCTTCGGCCGTAAGGATAATCGGAACAGCAAGTGTTATTCATATCATTGTTAACGGGGATCTGACAATAAATTCCGGCAGTCTGGCTGTCGGTGCCAAAAACCAGCTCACTGTTATCGGGGCAATAAATAACCTGACCGGCAACCAGGGTTTAGTATTACACTCAGATAATCAAGGGTCGGCATCCCTGATACATAACACAAACAATGTTCCGGCAACAATACAAATATATACGGGCGAATCTGCAGAAGCCTGGCACCTGCTTTCGTCTCCCGTGGCCTCTCAAAAGATCAGTGGGGATTGGATGCCTGGTGGCACCTATGGAGGGGCTGGAGGTACAGGTTATGACATGTATCTTTGGGACGAACCTACAGGATGCTGGAAGTACAGATTAAACGCCAAATGGGATTCGCTAAATTCCGGATCAAATAATTTCCGTGCCGGGAGAGGATATCTTTATTCTGTTCAGGCTACGAATCAAACCAAATCCTTTGCCGGAAATCTAAATAACGGAGTCTTAAATTACCCCCTTAAGAACAGCGGTAAAGATTTAGCTATCAAAGGTTTCAATCTTGTCGGAAACCCCTACCCCTCGTCAATTGACTGGCAATCTTCTGAAGGTTGGAGCCGATCAGATCTGTTTGCCAGTAGTGGGGGTTACGACATATGGATCTGGAACCAGGGTGCAGCAAATTACGGCACATTCAATTCTTCGACTGGCGTAGGTACCAATTCCGTTACGGGATATATTCCATCTATGCAGGGATTCTTTGTTCGGGCTGCGAGTGCCGGGAATCTTGGGTTCTCAAATGATGTAAGGGTACATGATGCAAATACAGTTTGGAAAGATAATCGTATACCACCTGCCGCTATCAGCATTACGGTACAGGGGGACCAGGATAAGATGTCTGACGAGGTAAAGCTTTTGTTCGGCTATCCGGATAACGAGGGTGGAACGACAAAATTATTTAGTCCGGTTATTGGAGCGCCCGGACTCTGGCTAAAATCCGGAGATGAGTGTTACACGGTTCGTTATCTGAACAACTTCCAATCCAATCAGGAAGTGCAGGTTCATTTTAAGCCCGGATCTTCGGGTAACTATACCCTTAATGTAAATTTTAATTCTGAGGACTTCCCATGTGTTTTTCTCGAAGATATTGAGGAGAAAAATATTCAGGACCTGAGAGTTCAAAAAAATTACAGGTTTACTACTTCGGTCTCTGAGCAGGCTAACCGGTTTATCGTTCACTTTGGGTCTCCACAAATATCTGCCGGCAACGAACTGCCTGCCAAAATAATCTTGACAAATTCACAAATCCAGGTTGATCTTTCAAAGGTTACAGGAAACACACTTGTAAGTATTTACGATATGATGGGTCGAAAATTATATGAGCAGCAACTGGCGGGAGAAATGGCACATTCACTTCCGTCAATTTCAGGAAACAAGTTCATGATTATTAAGCTTCAAAATACATACGGACAGATGATACGCAAAGTCTTAATCAGCGATACTAATCTGTAAACATAATGTCAAATCTATAAATATCAGGCAAATAACCTTTACGAAGCAGAGAAAAACAGATTGAAACAGGCTAGCAGCATAGCAATCCGGCTTGAAAACTGTCACAAGGTGATGAATACAAGCAGTTTATGCATAAATATCCTCTTAAACATTACTAAATTAAAATAAAATGAAAAGATTTCTATTGTTTTTCGTCATTGTACTAATGATGGCAGGGTTTTCCAGTAAGGTTATGGCACAGATAACTGACAGTAAAACAAATCATGCTAATGCACAGATTTTAGGTGCTATCACATTAACTGCAGGCCAAAATCTGGAATTCGGCGGAATAGTACCTGATGCAACAGGGGGAACAGTTATCATTGATAATATAGATGGTCGAACAAAGACAGGGTCTATAACTTTAGTCAATTCAAAAGTTATTCCAAAATCTGGCAGTTATACTTTAACTGGAACTGGATCTGTTCCATATTCAATAACAGTACCGACAGAAAGCTTCGATATTACGAATACAACAGGCACAGGTTCTCAAACAATGACAGTTACAGAATTGACATGTTCTAAAGGGACACTTACTGCCGGATCTGTTACTACAGCTTTTCCATCAGCAGGAATCGATGCATTTAAAGTTGGTGGAACATTGACAGTTGGACCAAGCCAGGTACCTGGAGTTTATACAGGAACATTCAGCGTTACCGTTGCCTATTAGTAAACTATTATCTTTCTATTTGGGATGAAATATGAAAATTACACATCTCAAGTTAAAAGATAACCTCAAATATAGAAATTCCAAACATCCATGTCCGGACACCACATTTTGGTTTTAAAGAGTTATTAATAAATGTGTTAATGGTTATAGTTGCCAGGCATGGATGTTCATTTAAGGGGTAGAACTGCTCAATCTATCAATCACCCATTCAATAAAAGTTAAGATCATGAAATTCAAGTTCGTAATTGCTGTGATCTGTCTTTTTTCGACAGGTAACAATTTATTTGCTCAGGGTGATTTACTGATTACCCCAACCCGAATTGTCTTTGAAGGCAGCAAGCAGATGGAGGAAATCAATCTGGTAAACCTGGGTAAGGATACTACGACCTACTCGATCTCACTTCTTCATTATAATCAGACTCCAAATGGGGGGTACAAAATTATCAAACGTTCGGAGGCAGGAGCGATGATAGCAGATCCGTTTCTTAGATTTTTTCCCCGTGAAGTCACACTCGCACCAGGAGAACCACAAGTGATTATGTTGCAATACAGACGAAAAGCGGAGATGGCTTCCGGCGAATATCGGGCTCATCTGTATTTCAGATCTGAAAAAGATTACAAACAGCTATCGAACAAGATTATGGACACTCTTAAAACTGTAAGTGTTCAGCTGATTCCTATTTATGGCATCAGTATTCCTGTTATTATCCGTACCGGAGCGTTAAATGTAATCACATCCCTTACCAACCTTAGACTTGAGACCGAAAAAGATTCGATTAAAAGCCTAAACCTTTTTATAAACCGTGAGGGTAACTGTTCCGGTTATGGTGATTTGACTGTAAAGTTTATCCCACTAAAAGGCAAAACAATTGAACTTGGAAGAGTCAAAGGGGTGAAGATATTTACAGATTTGAATCAGCTTAGTGTTTCTGTTCAATTAGTGAAATTGCCTGTTTTAGCTTTAAAAGAAGGCAAGATAAAGGTTTTGTACACGAGTCCTGGCGACACCAAATACATTGTTTACGCCGAAAAGGAATTGCCAATTTCCCAACAAGAAACAGAAATAACTCAAATTGGTGCTAATCCGGACAATGTAAAATGAACAAATCACAATTATCTTTTCGCAATGCTACAACTACGATAGTTACTTTGCTGATTAGTCTTTCGGGTATGGTTGCGTTTTCCCAGCCCGGGATGCCACAACGATCATTGGTTGTCACACCCTCACAGTCAATCAGCTTTGGGAAGTTCTGCCTTGCCGGAAATGGAGGGACAATAACAGTCAATGCACAGGGCGTGACAACCTCTACAGGTGGCATTGTAATCATTTCTTCATCAAATACCCATCCGGCGATATTCGAAATTAAACTCTGTCCGGGAAGAAATATAAGTTTCAACCTGGGAGGGACAACCCACCTTTCAAACGGAGGTGCCACATATCTGGATCTTGTTCTTGATTCCTCCGACAAAGGACTAAGCTTTTCGACAAACAATGACTGCAATTTCATTACAAGTCTAAGGGTAGGTGGAACGCTTACGATACCGGGTGGTGCACAAACAGGAATTTATTCCGGAAATTTCGAATTAACATTTAATCAGCAGTAACTGATGAATGCCTTGAGCCGGATCTCCTTGAATTACCCCTTCTACCTTACAGGAAAGTGCAGACGGATACGGATACGAGGCAAATATCTCACGCTTATTTTATTCTTTTTCATCTCTGTTAGGATAGAGGTCAGGGCTCAGGCCACACTGACGGATTATGCAGAAGCCCCATTGGTGCTCTTTGACGAAATACCTGTAAGACTAATGATCGAGGGGTACAAAATGTTTTACATTGATGCGATGTATGGGAATAATAAACAGCTGTTTATCAACGTTGAAGATCTGTTTAATACCCTCGACATTCAATGTGTATCCTCCAATGACAAGAATATTCTGGAAGGATTTATCGAAAGCGAGAGTCAGTTATATGTAATCGACAACAATACAGGACAGATTAAAGCCGGTAATAAGATCATCAGGACAAAAAACGGAATCACCAAAGCAAATGGATCGTTATATATGGAATCATCTCTCTTTGCTGAGGCGTTTGGTATTACCCTTACATTTAATTACCGGGCCCTTACGATAATGCTAAAATCAAATTTCGAACTCCCGGTTTTGAAACAACTTCGCATCGAAAAACTTCGCAAAAATGTTATGAAAGTTAAAGATGAGGTTATTGCAGATACTATTGTTAGGCGAAACTATCATCTGTTTAAGGCAGGGAGCGCAGATTATTCATTCGGGTCGTATCAGGATTGGGAAGGCCATACAAACAACCAGGTAAGTTTGGGACTTGGAGCCGAATTGCTTTATGGAGAGGTCAATGTTGCAGCAAATTATTACAGTCAGTACCAATTCGGTGAGCGTAATCTCAACTATTTATGGCGTTGGGTCGATAACGATAAAAAGTTTCTAAGGCAGGCCCAGTTTGGTAAGATAACGAATGAATCAATTTCATTCCTGGATGCGCCCGTCGTTGGAGGATCATTAGGTAACACTCCGACAACAATACGTAAAGCCACGGGATATTATTTAATTACTGATCGTACTGAGCCTGACTGGAATGTAGAACTATATATTAATAGTGTACTTGTGGACTTTACAAAAGCTGATGCTTCAGGACTATACCAATTTAAAGTTCCGATTGTATATGGATATACGACACTCAAACTTAAATTTTATGGCCCTTTGGGTGAAGAGCGAACAGATGAACGCACGATTAATGTTCCGTATTCGGTAATGCCGAAAGGTGAATTGGAATATGGATTATCAGGTGGAATATTAGAAAATCAGCAATCAGACCGTTTTGGCAGGGTGGCATTTAATTATGGATTGGCACGCAGATTAACAATCGGGGGAGGTATTGAATACCTTTCCTCCATTGCGAAGAATCCAATAATACCTTTTGCCACACTTACGTTTCAGCCCTTACCCCGGATGACAATGAATGCAGAATATGCCCACGGGGTAAAAACACGAGCATTGGTAAACTACTATATCAGAAAGGATATACTTATCGAAATAGACTACACTAAATTTGTTGAGGGTCAGATGGCAACACGTTTCAATGCACCCGAGGAGCGAAAAATAAAGCTATCCTTTCCTGTTAAAATTGGGAAAATTATTGGGTTTACAAGAACAGATTATACTCAGTTAGTTTACAAATCATTTACTTACAACTACTATAATGCAGTTATCTCATTATATTATAATCAGTTTAATATCAATTCAGGAACAATATTAAACTGGACAAATAGCGAAAAAGCAAATGTAATCTCCGATCTCGCATTATCATACAGGTTAAAGAATGGATTCACGATACGTCCATCTGCACAATACAATTTCCACAAAGGCAACTTAAACACTCTCAAAATTGCCCTGGAAAAATATTTTACGCATGGGAATATTGCTATTTCCTATGAAAAGAATCTCCTATTTAATGACCATTACATCAATATCAATCTAAGGTATGACCTTCCTGGTGCCCGGACTAATCTTTCTGTTTCCCGAAGTCGTGATACGAAGATGACTTCTGAGAATATCCAGGGATCGTTGGCATTCGGAGGTGGAAACGGGTATGTTTATTCAGGCAATAATTCATCTGTTAGCAAGGGTGGGCTCCTTATATACCCGTATCTGGATATAAACAACAATGGGATATTCGACAAGGGGGAGCCTATGGTGAAGATTACTTCTGTCGGGATTATGGGAGGAAAGGCAATTTACAATGATAAAGATCTGATCATAAGGATTCCAGATTTGAATGCCTTCACATCATACTTTATTGAGTTTCGTGATACTGATCTTGGGAATATTTCCTGGCGGTTTAGGAGAAAGACCTATCAGGTACTTATTGACCCAAATCAGTTTAAGCGAATTGATGTTCCTGTGAATGTTGTTGGTGAAGTAAGTGGCATGACCTACCTTGAAAAGGATGATAAGTTAAAAGGATTGTGCAGGGTGCTCGTGAGATTTTACAGAATGAAAGGAAATACAGGAATAAAGGCCCGGGATGTGGAAACGCAGTCAAAGGATTTAAGGAACTGTGTGGCGGAAGTATTATCTGAATCGGATGGTTACTTCTATTATATGGGACTTCCTCCCGGTGAGTATACTGTCAAAGCAGATCCGGACCAACTTAGGAATTTAAAGATGATCTGTTCGCCGGAAGAGATTAGAATTAATGTCAGGCAATCACAAGATGGAGATGTTGTTGATGGTTTAAACTTTATCCTTAGACCTGTTCGTGAACCGGATTCAGGAAAATAACATCAACAATCCGGTTGTAAGACCAAAGCTCAGAACATTATATATCACAAATCAATGTATATTTATTTTACTTTATCGCATTGCTGCAAGCATTAATATCCACCTAACTAAAATATTTAAACACTTAAAATCTATATGTAAATTTTTTATGCAATAAAGTTAATATAATCAGATTGTTTATTCATTTGATTTTATGTGTATTAGATTATTATAAACTATCTTGACCTGGAATAAAGTAATTTATTTTCTTTTTGTAAATTTTTATTTTACTTTTTCCTTGCAAATCGTATTTTTTTACATATATTTGTATAGGTAATCAAATGGTCGATTTCGGAGATAACTGAAAGACCCAATAAAATGAAAACAATAACCACCCAGATAATTGCAGTTGCTTTAATCCTCGGATTATTAGCAACAAAACTGTGCAGTGGTCAGACGGTTGCCATTGGACATGTTACTGCAGAGGTTATTGAATCAGTTAGTGCAGCATCTAATGCATTAACAAGTTTTGCTCTTGGAACGCCGGCTTCAGGAGGTGGACAGGCCACATCGGGAGCTCCAACTGTAAATCTGGGCACTATGACAATTAATTCGGGAAGCAATGCAACGGTCAATGTGGTACTTAAACCTGCAACCTTATCCGGTTCCACAGGAAGCTTCACATTAGATCCGAGTCTCTCAGGGACAAGCATGACATCATCAATTACTCAATCAAACGGATCGCAGAAAATTCAACTTTTAGGAACGGCTAATTTAAGTTCTGAGCAGTCGTCAGGACTATATGAAGGCTCCTATACTGTTGTTTTCGCATATAATTAGTAGAGAGAGAGAATAGTTTGTATTAAGGCCGGGTGTTGAATAACATCCGGCTTTTTTGTGTGGATTATAAATCGATTAATAAGGTTGGTGAATTTCTATTGGTTACGGAGGGACTATCATAAAGTGGATCAAATGAAAAAGTTGTGGGGAATGGTGTAAAATTGAATTTTGATCTAAAATGCAGCGATTTGCAGGATTTTAGTTGGCAAATAGAAAAGGTGCAGAGCACTGAAGATATTTGTAGGATATGCGAGACTACATGCACCAAAGGTA
>CAINLJ010000028.1 GCA_903850335.1 uncultured Bacteroidia bacterium
ATAGCGTCGGGGTTCCACCTCTTCCCATTCCGAACAGAGAAGTTAAGCCCGACAGCGCCGATGGTACTGCGTCAAGTGGGAGAGTAGGCCGCCGCCAACTTAAACCAACCCCGGATTCTTTAATGAGTCCGGGGTTTTTTTTACCCCGGTCCGGGAAGTACAAACCCGAATTGTTCATCTCCTGAACAGGCCAAACCCGGACTAAAAAACAAAAACCCTCTCGGTTTCGAAAACCTTAAGGGTTTTTCTTGCACTAATCCTTGAATAAGTTTCCTGAGTTCGTTACTTTTGCAAATTATTTTAAATCGCAGACATCGCTCTGCTTAAGTTCATTTTAATAGATATATTAGGTTATGGCACAATATTTTAATGACGTATCCAGAACATTTAATGAGTATCTCCTTATCCCGGGTCTTACTACAAAGGAATGCTACCCCGCAAACGTTTCGTTAAAAGTTCCTCTGGTAAAATTTAAAAAAGGTGAACAGTCGGATATACAATTGAATATTCCCGCCGTATCAGCCATTATGCAATCTGTTTCAGACCATAATCTGGCTATAGCCTTAGCACGTAATGGTGGTCTCTCTTTTATCTTCGGTTCACAATCTGTCGAGAGTCAGTGCGATATGGTGCAGCGGGTGAAGAAATTTAAAGCCGGGTTTGTCGTTAGTGATTCAAATCTTACTCCGGATAATAGTTTGGCGGACGTACTTGACCTTGTTAAGAAGACCGGCCATTCCACAATTGGAATTACGGATACAGGACTCTCAAATGGTAAATTACTTGGCTTAGTTACATCCCGGGATTATCGTATTTCAAAGGATTCACTGGATAAACGTGTCGAGGATTTTATGACACCATTTTCAAAATTAATCGTCGGAAAATTGGGGATATCACTCAATACTGCCAATGATATTGTTTGGGAACATAAACTGAATTGTCTGCCTATCATTGATGATGCTGGTAATTTGCAATATTTTGTATTTCGCAAAGATTACGACGACCACCAGGAGAACCTTAATGAACTCCTCGACACAAATAAAAAGCTGTGCGTTGGAGCAGGAATAAATTCACGTGACTATAAAGATCGCGTTCCAGCTCTTGTTCAAGCTGGTGTTGATGTTCTCTGTCTGGATTCTTCTGACGGTTTTTCAGAATGGCAAGCCGAAACAATCAGGTATGTAAAAGAGAACTTTGGTGATTCTACTAAAATTGGTGCTGGGAATGTTGTCGATAAGGAGGGATTTTTATACCTCGTAAATGCCGGAGCCGATTTTGTGAAAGTTGGAATCGGAGGTGGATCTATATGCATCACACGTGAGGTGAAAGGAATCGGACGTGGCCAGGCAACAGCACTCATAGAAGTTGCACGTGCCAGAAAAGAATATTTTGACGAAACCGGTATTTATATTCCGATTTGCAGTGATGGAGGAATCGTTCATGATTATCATATGGTACTGGCCTTGGCAATGGGCGCTGATTTTCTGATGATGGGCCGATATTTTGCACGTTTTGATGAGAGTCCTACAAAACGGCTAAAAATTGGTAACAGCTATGTAAAGGAATACTGGGGTGAAGGCTCTAACAGGGCACGAAACTGGCAACGATATGATGTAGGTGGCAATGAAGCCTTGAAATTCGAGGAAGGCGTAGATAGTTATGTCCCTTATGCTGGTAAACTAAAGGATAATCTTGATGTGACCTTAGAAAAAATAAAATCCACAATGTGCAGTTGTGGGGTCATTTCTATTTCTCAATTACAGGAATTAGCAAAGATTACTCTCGTATCTTCTACGAGTATTATCGAGGGTGGGGCTCATGATGTGATCCTAAAAGAGGCAAATAATTAATTGGGAGTAATACTTTAATTGTCAAAACCTGAAGTTCGACTCCAAAAAATCCTTCTCCTGAGGTAGTGTAAGGCGAAATACCCATTGTTTTTTTGATTGGAAACAATATAAATTACCCGAAAGACAAAATAAATCCAGTCTGAATTATTCAGTCCTGATTTATTTTTATTTGGAAATTTAATCAACGACAGGACCAGAATGTAATTATTATCTATTTGTATATTAGATTTATATAAAAATTGGTTTAGAAAGCGACGTAATTGAGGGTGTCAGGAATTGGTTTCTGTTTATTGATCGAGGATGCATTCTGAAACAGGATTTTTTAATTAACAAATAATGTGTTGTAAATATTATTCAAAAAATGATTTAAAGTTTTTGCAGAATAATAAAATGGATTACCTTTGCCGAACTTTCGCCTGAAAAAAATGATTGGGGGGGGTGATTGGATAAATGATTAATATAAGTTCATTGAAGATATTGAGAAGGAAAGAAGACGAACTACGAGAGATTCCGG